>CAZUXT010000001.1:0-55866 GCA_964624145.1 uncultured Eubacteriales bacterium
TGAGACATGATTTATTTATCCAACAGGAAAAGCGTAATCCTTACGAAAATCAGGTGTGGCTGAAGCGACATTGAAGATTTAGCCTTTGGATGAGGCTTTTCGAGGGTACCCGGCAAAGCCGGGCTCCGAGTATGTCTGACCCACGAACGGGGGGAGTTACGCAGGAGCCGAGAAAAATGAAGTAGAATGGCGTTAAAAATCTGAAGGGAGTGACAGCCACACCTGATTTTCACATCCGGCAGCTTTTATGAATAATCAGGATTTATTTGATGATCTTGAATACCTCTCTCCATGACTTGATTCTCAACATAGGCCCTGCAGGCTGTTCCAGCTTCTGCAGCGTAGAGTCATATTCCTGTATATAGACTTCCTTCTTTCTGATTCCTCCGGCTTGAGTGGTCTCTCCTATGGTCACAGCTGCCCTGGTCTTTATCTCCAGTTCGAGACTCTCGACCTGGCCTGTCGCTGTTCTAAAAGCTGTGCTTCCTACAGGAGAACCCGCCACAGCTCTGATGTACCTTGAATAAAGTTTTCCGGTTCCGGCCAGACTCTCACAGGGATCTACTGTTTCTATGTTCCCTGTAAGTGTGCTGAAGTAGATCATGCTGTTGGCTATCTGCGGATCGGCCCATACCTTCTCTCCGGCCGACAAATCACCCCTGTCATCGTCCTCAGAAAGAAGCAGGATATCCGGATCTCCCAAATACCATTCCACTTCCGGATCCTCGCCGTCCATGAGAGCGATAAAAGAATAGACCGCATCGGCAGGGGCATTGTCATCTCCTCCCGTGCCAAAATACACCCTGGGAAAAGCTCCGGGTGCACCGGCTTCGATCCATACCGCCGGTTTTGTGATAATGGGATAATTGTTGGGATCCTCATACATAAGCTCTTCATCCCAGGGATCAGAAGAGAGATATTCCAGGCCAACATCCACTTTCCACAATCTTCCTTCCGTATCACCTATGTACACGCGGTCCGCATACCCGTCACTGTTGGTATCTATGATTCCCGGTGAACCGGGCAGAGAACGGGCCACATTTTTTCCGTTAGGCCAGATCACTGCTCCGTTGGCCCCGGTCTTTGTGTTCTTCTCCGGATTGGCATTGAAGGTAAAAAAGCTTTCTCCTGTTGCGATATCCACAGCATAAAACCGGTGCCCCTGACGTCCCTGGCCCGCCACATTGTCATATCCAGAGCCCATGAAAGCGGTCCAGGTATCCTCTCCGTTTTTGATGATCCGTCCTATGACCGGGACAGACCACGTCTCTCCCATTCCTTCTTCTGTAAATTCCCATAAAGGCTGGGGATTCTCAATATCCGTGATATCCAAGGCAAAATAATAGTTGCCCGTGGCATCCTCTCCCACACTGCTTCCCTGGCCGGCACCCTGGCCGCAGAGGAGCACGGTCTTCCACCCTCCATTTATGAAAACGTCCTCCACTACGGGACTGCCGTCTACATACACATCATGGTCATAATACCGTGTGCCGGTCGCTTCATCCACCGGCCACATGTTCCTGAGTTTGGGAATCAGATTGTAGGGAATAAACCCCCATGCTTCTTCCCCTGTCAGCACACGAAAGCAGTGGATCATGCCGTCATTGGCACCCACAATAAGCATTTTTTCCCTATCAGACCAATCATCAACAAATGTGGAATAACCCGAACCCATTTTGGACGCATCATTATCAGGAGGGCCCACCACAACAGGATTGGAATGGTTGATATCCCCCAGCTTCCATTCTCTGCCTTCCCCTCTTATAAATTCAATCAATCCCTGGTTGTCGTTTTGAAAATCATTGAGATGAGATTTTAACTGCTCCACATTTCCTGTTGTGAAATCAACACGGTAAAGCTGGCCTTCGCCGTCTTTCAGCGCTGTGTATATGGTTCTGTCCAAAGGAGACCGCTCATTAAGAAGTTCTCCGGCATCCCACTTTATGGTCACTCCTTCAGCAACAATCTCTCTTCCGGACTCATCTGCAAGGTCAGGACGTGAGATGGTCACCAGCTCTGAATACGAAGAACTCACTGAGGACATATCCGTCACATCATAAGCTCTGAGATGCCCCTGCCATCCGGGAAAATAAAACGAACCTCCTATGATAAGCTTAGTGGGCTGGCCCTCTTCATCGACCAATTCAGCAGCCACTGAAGTGCGCGAATACTCTCTGCGTTCAACAACCGCATATCTGAGCCTGATCCGGGTGAGTACAGGAGTTTCAAATGAGGCCCCTTCATATTCTTCCATTTCATCTTCTTGGGCCGTTAACACAGCTTTCCATTTTAAACTGGAGCCGAAATGAGTGAAAAAATGCCAGGGATCCGCAGTGGGAAGATCTGTGATCTCATTACCTTCAAATTCCTGTAAAAGTTCCCAGTCTTTTCCTCCGTTATTGGATACATAGAGTGTGACGTTCATTCCATCGCTGGAGCCTCCTCTTACATACTGATCAAACTTGACCAATCTGACTCTGGTTATAGCTTGGGTACTGGGGTCAAGGTCAGGGGAGATATTTGTCGAAATGGCTTCACCGTGCAGCGTATACACAGCCGCCAGCTGATTGATGATGAGATAATAGTCTCCGGAATGGTTGGCATCCGCCAGGATCACGTCCATATCCCCGTCACTGTCATAATCAAGAACAGCACTCATATCCACATCATGCGGAGGAGGCAGAATCGGCTCGCAGTCCTCCAGACAAACAAATTCAAACTGGAGATCCTCTTCAACCATACCCTGGTTCTTCATGATCCACATACGCGCATCATTACCGGATCTCCACTTATCCGTCCCCGCATAGATATCCAGATAACCGTTGTGGTCAAAATCAGCCACGCACGTGGCTACGGTCCCTGTTGCATCCGGAATGGGAATTTCCAGATCACGCCGGGTAAAGCCTTCCGTGCCGTCATTTTCATAAAAAACAACATAGTCATAATCCTCTGCACAGCCTGCTATGACATCTATGTCCCCGTCATTATCAAAATCCCCGGCATCCACGGACGAGCCCCCAACCCCGGATGTGTATCCTGTTCTCTGGTTATAATTAAGCTCTGCTATTTCGAAATGATCCACGTCAAAATTTTCCAATCCCGGATTTCTAATCAGGAATACCTTATCCTGGCTGATAGCCAGAACATCCATATCATCATCCTCGTCAATATCAACCGAACAGAAGTGATCGGCAGCCCAGTTTATGTAGATCCCTTCGTCCTGGAATCTGCTGGTAAAGTCAAGGTTGTGAGGATGATGTTGTTCTTCAAAATCAGGATCTGTATCCGTCCCCCTGTTTATGAACATGGTGGCCACAAAATCGGAATAGGAAAAAGCATCATTGTTGTTTTTCATAAAGAAAAAGTCGAGAAGGCCGTCGTTGTTGTAATCAGCCACCGTTAGGGTCGCAGGCCCGCAGTAAAAACCATCATCATAGACTTCACCCGGGTCTACCTGAAAAACGATTCCGTCATCGTCATAGCCATCCCCGTCCATATCATAATAGTCATTACGGACCATAAGCAGCCTGTAGTTATTGGCAATATCCAGCCCCATAAGGTCAGGCTTGCCGTCTCCGTCAAAGTCTCCGGCATCACACACATATATCTTGGCACCCATACCTGCAGGTTCTGTGATCTGAAAGTTGGCTCCCAGCCAATTCAGAGTGATCTCTCCGTTCCCCGTCCACGTAACCGTGCTCTGCACGGCTTTCCATTCCGTGGTGTCAAACGTATCTGTAAATGTAATCCTTTCTTCTTCGCACTCATCTTCCTGCGCCCAGACAAAAATAAAGACGATCCCAATTAAAAGTGACAATATAATGGGAACAAATATTCTTTTTTTCCTTAGTCCGCTCATTTTTTCCCTCTTCTAAACGTTTATAGATAATAACTTTTAAAAATCAAATTCATGTGCCCGGCACTTCCACTGCCAGCTCTATTTCCAATCGTGAAGTTGACATGGTGCTGCCTGTCCCGGCCGTTCCTATACAGACCAGAATAACATCTCCCGCATCAGGAGAACCTGCGACCGCTTCATCATCGATCAAAAACGCTGTGTATGTGTAGCGAAGGTCATACTCTCCGCTTTCGTTTCTTACAAAAGGCTGTTTGAAAAAAAGAAGATTGCTGACATCCGGACTTCCGTCTCCGTCCGGATCCATATAATTCAGAATCTCCTCGTCAGTTAACTTTCGAAAATAATATACTGATTGAGGATCGTCAATCCCGGCAGGCTCTATGAGATAGTGGCCGTCAAAACTGATCCACTCCGTATCGGAAAAAGCATCATCCAAGGCTTTCCACGCCGCATCAAATCCAGCTTCCGCTGAATTGAAAGCCTCCTGATGAGAGCGAATATTTCCAGCCACTTTTGAACCGGAACTGGTTACGGTCATTAAAACCATGCCCGTTCCCAGCATAAAGGCAAGCAGCATGATAACGATGATCAAACCCACGCCTTTTTCTTTTTCTGTTTTTTTATGCATCTATCTTGTTCCTATGTTATAGAGATTCAGGGTTTTGTTTCTTATATTTGCCGTAGACACCAGCAAGAACCTTCGGTGAAGGTCGTCTTCACTGCTTCCGGGGCTGTTCGCAAGGGACGGACGTCTGTACAGGTGAATATTCTCAGGAGGAGTCCCTGAAACACTGTGAAACCGTTCTGCTGTTCTTCCCAGAACCATAATCCTGACCTCGCTAATAAGGCTCACAACTGTGGGATCCCCGTCCCAGATTCCATTCTGCCAGTCCGTAAAACCGTCCAGAAACCCATCGCCATTAAGATCGCCGTTGTACTGAAACTGGAGATTTTCAACGTTCTGGGCCAGAGGCATGTGCTGTCCGTTATGGGTCACGTACAAGACATTCCCCACGCCGTTTCCTATGTATCCGTTCACACCGGCTGTGAGTCCGGGGTAGTTGCCTGTCTGGTCAAGCCAGTATTCCTTGACATCCACAAAAGCGATGAGGCCGCCGTCATAATTATTGGAACTGGGGCACGTGCCGCTCAGTCCTCCGGGCGGATTGAAATCAAAAGACAGCCCCGGAGAAAAATTGAACTTCTCGTTGGTGCCTCCGGCCGAATGAGTGACATGCGTGATCTGCCTTACCTGAGCAGACATGCAGCCTGAAGACGGATTGGGAAAAACAATCACCACTTTGTCATCATAAAATTCATCCGTATAAGGATACTGCTCAAAGCTGTAGTCTTCAATGGCCGCGTTGACAGCTGAGCCCTGGTAGCTATCAATCATGACATTTAAAGGATTCTCCATATTCCCCATCACGACCAATCTATCAGGCAGCACTTCCTCACCCTGGGATTCATTATCGGCCCCTTCCATAAAATACCCAATGAATTCCTCGGGCAGGCCCACTCCGGCAGACCTTGCATCTCTTGAGATAAAAAACATTCCGGAACGGACATCATGCTGGAGCTCTGCATAATTCTGCTGGTCAACGGAAATGCGGTTGCTCTGCATATAAAGAGCCAGTCCGCCCATAACAACCACCAGAATGACCACACTCGAAACCATGAATTCGACAAGAGTGAATCCCTTTGCTTGCCTATTGCTCTTTTGTCTCATCATCATCTTTTCCCTCTGTTTCTTAGCGGCTTATGACCGTGTTGATATTGGCCATGGCATGATACTGGCCGGGATTCTGGAACAGGATGTCAGCGCTTTTCCCCAGGTTTTCTCCGGGAAACACAATAACTTTCACCTCCCAGCGGTCAATAGAAAACTGCACTTCCGTGATCCTTCTGTAATCGTAGGTGCCGTCATTATTCTGATCTATGAGTTCATCCATTTTGCCGGAAGTGAGTACATTCAATTCCGAGGCCGTCAGGTCTCTCAATGCGTCTATCTGCTGCTGGGCTAAAAAGGTGGCGTTTGAAATCTCATCAGCCCTTGAATTGACCAGAATGCTGTATGTGAAAAGTTGAGCCAGCCCAAGAGCCGCCACTCCCATTAAGGCAATCCCCACCAGTGCTTCTATAAGTGAAAATCCCCTTTTTTTTGCTGTTTTCTTTGGGGAATGCTTTCTTGCAAACTTCAATTCATTCATTTTCATCATTCCTCACTTTGAGATTCTTCATACCTTATGGAACCTCCTGCGAAAACACTCACTAGACGCACGTCGGGCTGGTTGTAATTTTCCAGTTTGGGGCTCTGCAGTGTTATGGAGTTCAGGTTCGTATCAAAGTCAGTGATAAAACCCATGGAGGAGAAAGTGGCTATTTCTGAAGGAAGTGAGATCGTCACATTGTATTTTGTTGATATGGTCTTGCCTACGAATCCGGGAATAGTGATCCAGTTCCCAGGTGTGTTCTCCGTCTCTATCACATACTGCCACGGTCCGTTGTCATTAAAAAACCGGACTCTATAAGATACTTTCTCATCTACTGCCAGATATTTCGCACGCTGGAAAGTGGTGAGAATATCACGTGCGGCATTCTCAAGATTTCTGGTTTCCAGGGTATTGAGAATGCTCGGAAAAGACCAAGCAAGGACCATACCCAGGAGGGCCAGCACCACTAATGTCTCGAGTAAAGTGACACCCTGCTGCCTGTTAAATTCTTTTTTTTCTATCATGGCTCTTTTAACCCGCCCTTTTTTCCTTATTCTACAATCTGCGGCTCATATTTTCAACCCTTAAGATTCCTCTTGTTTTATTCTGCATTTTTTGTGCCATAAGACCCTTTCTGTAAATACCTCTTAAATAACAGGTTACAGTATTTCTTTAAACCAGTATTGTTAAAAACGACACAATTTTTCACTTTTTTGACAAAAATCGCCACTTTTCCCTCTTCTTTATATGTATGTATTATATAATTAACTATTTATAGAGAACAAGTCAATACCATAAAGGATGATTTATAGGGTTATATTTTTAAATAAAATTCCTCGCCGCCAATGAGGTCTTCTCCCCCTAAAAGGCTAATCATTCCTTTTTCTTATTCTTGATCGATGAGGGCTCGGTTGAATTTTGGGGGAGAGTATGGTAATGGTATATCCATGAATTCAGAGAACAAAAAACATAAATACGTGATCCTCTTGATTTTTTTCTTTGCCATTGCTTCTTCCCTATCCCTAAACATCCATTCTCTGCAAAAATATTTTCTTTTCTCCGATGAATCAACCTATTTCATGATGACCGAGAGCATAGGATATGACGGGGACATCGAATACACCAAAAAAGACCTGATCCGTTACTACAAGGAGTTTCCTTCCGGCCCTCTCGGTCTTTTTTTGAAAAAGGGAAAGGAAGGCAAGATATTCTTTGCCAAATCATCCGCTTATTCTCTTTTTGCAGCCCCTTTTGTAAGAATATTCGGAGCGAACGGTTTTTTTGTCTTCCATTCCGTACTCCTCCTGCTTCTTCTTTTTATGGGATACTCCTACTATTCCTTAGCGAACTCAAAAAGTCTTTCACTTGCCTTTATCCTCACCTTTCTCTTTGCCTCCATTGCCATTGTCTATTTTCTGTGGATGACCCCTGATTTTTTCAACCTGTTTCTGGCTTTTTCTGTCCTGTTTCTTTGGCTTTTCAAACACAATCAAAAAGACCCCATAAAAACAGAAGGACCAAAAAACAAAATCCAGACCTTTCTTCTCTCGGATTTCTCAGATTATGCTGCCTGCGTTCTTATCGGGATAGCGGTTTTTTCCAAACCGCCCAACATCGCGCTTTTAGGGCCTATCGTCCTCTTTTCCCTGGTCAAAAAAAGATACATGAAAGCACTGATTATGGTGCTGGTTTTTCTCTTTGTATCAGGCATTTTCTGGGGAGGGAATGCTCTCATTACAGGAGACTGGAACTATCAAGGAGGGGAAAGAAAGTCTTTTTACGGAGAAGAGGGATATCCCTTAGCCAAAGAAAACCTCACTTTTGACAGCACCCGCGGATATGAAATGACCACTAAAGACTACACAAAAAAACACATGTACCCTCCGAAAGTTTTTATTGTCAATATATTCTATTATTTTTTCGGGAGATATGCCGGCATCACATGGTATTTTTTCCCTGCGTTTCTCGCTCTTGTCGTTTTCTTTTTTCGGAGAAAAAGGCTATTCAACTGGCTTGTGCTGGCAGCCCTGTTCGGAGAAATATTGATATGGATCATTCTCATGCCCGACAATTATGCAGGGGGAGGAGGAGCTCTGGCCAACAGGTATTTCCTAAATATCTATCCCTTCTTTTTCTTCCTTCCGGCGCTCAAGCATGATGTCAAAGAAATCGGAGTGAACTGGATTTTCGCTTCTCTCTTTATCGGTCAAATCCTCATAAGCCCGCTTCAACATTCCCATTACCCTGCCACGCATGTCAAAAAATTCCCTGTTAAGCTTCTACCCATTGAAATGACTCTCATCAATAATTTCCCGACCAACACCAATCCGTATGCCCACAGGCAGCCCATGGGAACAGAAGACACATTTGTCTATTTTCTTGATGATAATTTTCTGCCGAGAACCGACTCGGTCGAAGAAAAAAAAGGATTCTACACACGAGGCCCCTATAAATCAGAAATGGTGCTTAAAACATTTTATCCCATAAAAGAAATAACATTTGTCTTAAAAAACAATCCCAGGTTTTCAAATAAAATAACGGTATGGTTTGCCGGCGAAACAAAAAGCATCACTTTGACAAAGACACAACAAGGAACTCTCACCTTTGTTCCCAAAAAGGTCTTTAAGATGAACAAATGGATCCATCTCTATAAGCTGTCCATAAAAGCGCAGAAAGGATCCATCCCTTATTTTGAAAGCGAGGAAGCCAAAGAACGCAGATACCTCGGAGTCTTCTTTGAAATTGAAGTCACAAAGGGAAAAGTGCCTGAATAATATTCGGTAAACAATGTGCGGCATATGCGGGATAATCCAGCCTGAAAACACAAAGCCAATCCCTGAAAACTACCTATCGTCTATGTGCCGGACCATCATCCACCGGGGTCCGGACGATGAGGGCTTTCACCTGGAAAGAGATGTAGCCCTGGGCGTTAGGCGCTTGAGCATCATAGACCTTGAGACAGGCCACCAGCCCTTATCCAACGAGGACGGATCCATTTGGACGGCCTTTAACGGAGAAATTTATAATTTTCCTCAACTGAGGAAAGAACTCATTCAACTGGGGCATAAATTCAAAACAAAAACAGATACAGAAACGATCGTACACGGTTATGAACAATGGGGCCTGGATTTCATAAAAAAAACCAACGGGATGTTTTCCATCTCTATCTGGGATCGAAACAAGAGAAAGCTCCTTCTCATAAGGGACAGGCTGGGTATCAAACCTCTTTATTATTCTCTCTGCAGAGATGGAACCCTGGTCTTTGGTTCGGAGCTGAAAGCTGTTCTTGCCCATCCCAAAATCGAACGCCGTTTGAACATGCAGGCCCTGGATCTTTTTTTAACTCTCGAATACATCCCGGCTCCTTACTCCATATTTGAAAATATTTTCAAACTCCCGGCAGGAAGCCTGCTGACCTATAAGAACGGAACCATAAACATAAGCACATACTGGGACCTCCGGCAAAACGAGCCGGAGGAAATGAAAGAATTGATCCGGTCGCCTGAATCCCTCCAGGATGAACTGTTCTTCTTATTGAAAGAATCAGTCAGATCCCGCCTTATAAGCGATGTCCCCCTCGGAGCTTTTCTAAGCGGTGGCATAGATTCTTCTGCCATTGTCGGCCTCATGAACACTCTTGGAGTCTCTCCGATAAAGACGTTTTCCATAGGATTCGAATACGACACCTATAATGAACTGGGACACGCTCAACGAATCGCTGAAAAGTTCAACACGGAACACAAGGAATTTATTTTAAAACCCGATATACTTCAGCTCACAGAAAAACTGATCCTGCATTTGGACGAGCCGTTTGGAGACTTTTCCATTTTCCCGACCTATCTGGTCTCCAAGACGGCAAGAGATTCAGTCAAGGTCATATTATCCGGAGACGGAGGAGATGAACTGCTCGCAGGCTATGAGCATTATCAAGCCCAAAAACTCTCTAAAAATCCGCTCCTATGGCCCCTTCACAAACTGATGCCGCCTCTCATAAAAAAATTCCCTCCCTCTCCCAAAAAAAAGGGGCTGTGGAATAAAATGCAGCGGTACTGCCGGGGAGTGGAGATGGAAAAAAGCCTGAGGCATCTGCGCTGGATGATGTTTCTTTCCACTGCTGACAAAAAGTCCCTGTATTCTGAAAATTTCAGAGAAAACCTAAAAGGAATCACATCTCTGCATGAACAGGAGCCGTTTCAATCCATCTTTGAAAGAATGAACGATTATGATGAAATAAACGGAGAGCTTTTTCTGGACCTGAACACTTACCTGGTGGATGACATCCTTGTCAAAGTGGACAGGATGAGCATGGCCACCTCTCTGGAGACCAGGGTCCCTCTTCTGGATCATAATGTCGTTGAATTTCTCTTCAAGATCCCCGGACGCTTCAAATTAAACGGAATGTCCAGCAAATGGATTTTCAAAAAAACCATGGAAAGGCTTCTGCCAAAAGAAAACATATACCGGAAAAAAGAAGGATTCAGTATTCCCATCAAACACTGGCTGAGAACCGAACTAAAGGAAATGATGCTGGACTACCTGGAAGAAGGCAGGATAAAAAAAGAAGGCCTTTTCAGCTCCAAAGCTGTCCACGGCTTGGTCGCGTCCCATTTGAAGAAAAAGAGCAACAACAGCCATCAAATATGGGCGCTTCTTGTTTTTGAGATATGGAAAGACAAATATTTATCCTGATTATGACTTTTTCTTACTGGGGAAAACTTCTATTTTAAAGATTGTTTTCGTCGTGTCCCTCACTTTGTACTTTTCAGAGACAGGAAAGCCCTGAATCCACACGATCTCGTCCCCGGAAACAAAAACCGGATATCTCTCCCTATCCGCTCCGGGAATCCTTCTGGCCCGCATCATCTCCTTAATTTTTTGACTTCCCGGGGAACCCAAGGGTACATACCGGTCTCCGCGGCGCCTGTTTCTGACAACAAGAGGAAATTTAAGTCTGGAACGATCAACAAAAGCTCTCTTTTTGTTGTTAAAATCCCTTGAGTCCATTTTCTTATCCACCCGCTGTCCTTTAACCGTAGTCCCTGTTTCCCTGATCTTGAGAGGGCTATCCCCTGTCCATTTGTATCTGTACTTAACATCCTGTGGATCTTTTTGAACGCCTAAAAGCCCGCTCCGGTTTTTAAAGACCAGGCCTTTTTCAAGACGGAACTCTTTGCCTCTTTTCAGGTGAAGGATCGTATAGATATCATTATAGGATATGCCTCTGAGATCACCTCTTATTCCCGAAAGATATTCTCTGACTGTACGTTTCTGTAAAGCTGTGGGAAG
This sequence comes from uncultured Eubacteriales bacterium, assembly GCA_964624145.1. Lineage (GTDB taxonomy): Bacteria > Acidobacteriota > Aminicenantia > Aminicenantales > Aminicenantaceae > WJMT01. The sequence goes on from CAZUXT010000001.1 coordinate 11,359, forward strand.
CGTGCGAAGAAAATCCATATCCAACCAATACTGGTCCTTAAGCCAAACATAGGCCAAGGCTGATTTCTGTCTCGAAATCTCCTTAAGGAACGATTCTTCGTCCTGAACGATCAAAGCAAGGCGGCTTAATGTGTCTGTGATACTGGGTGAATAATTGTTCTCCAGATAGGGAATAAGCCTGTGTCTTATCCTGTTTCTTAAAAAATCCGTATTGAAATTGCTCTCGTCTACCCTGTATTCAAGCCCTTTTTTTTCTATGTACTCTAAGACCTCCGTTCTTTTCACAAGGAGAAGCGGCCTGACAATGCCTCCCTCTGTTTTAGGCTGAATACCGCCAAGCCCGAGGCTTCCCGTCCCCCTGAAAATTCTCATGAGAACCGTCTCAGCCTGGTCTGTCATTGTGTGTCCGGTCGCAATGAGTGCGTTCCCGTTTTCCTCTGCAATTCTTTTTAAAAATCCGTATCTCAGCCTTCTTCCCGCCTCTTCCAGATTCATCCTGTTTTCATTGGCAAAAGCCTTTACGTCTCCTGACTCCGAATAAAAAGGAAGGGAATAGTTCGAAGCCAGTTTGCGGACAAAACAATGATCTTCGTCCGCTTCCTTCCTCAGTTTGTGATTATAATGCCCTACAATAAGGCTTAGTTCCCAATCCTTTTTGAGTTCGTTCAGGAGATGAAGAAGGCTTGCGGAATCAGCTCCTCCCGAACAGGCAATGACGAGCGTATCCCCTTTATCAAAAAGAGAATACTGATTTATTGTTTCAATTGCTTTTAAAAGCAGCATACCTTTAATATAACATGTCCTGACTCTTCTGTCAGAAGAAAAATCCCCCCTCTTTTTTTATTGAGAAATGGCGGTGGAGGGATTTGAACCCCCGACACTACGGATATGAGCCGTATGCTCTAACCGACTGAGCTACACCGCCATGAAAAAGAAATCTCAAACAAGGTTTTTGGCTCGAAAACAACACTTCTCCGAGTGTCTTCCTCAACTGTCGGCCATAAAAGTATAGTTACACACGAAAAAATTGTCAATCTCTTTCACTCTTAAAAACCAGCCTGCGGATCTGTTGATGCCTCTCCGATGAATTCATCAACTCCGCCGGCAAATCAAGCCTTCTGTTTCTTGAAAAATTTTTATGGATTTATAGCCAAAATTTCTTTAATATTATCTCTTAAAGGCTCTTCAAAGAATGAATCTTAAATATATCTATGATAAATTCTTAAGCTCTCCATTAAGAGCCAAGTTCTTCATCACATTTCTTGTTGTCATATGCTTCGGCGGGGTTGCCACGCTTTTTCTGGGAACCAGATTGGAACATAAAACCATTTTTTCTCTGGCCCAGGCTAAAGTCAGGCATGACCTGGCGTCGGCAAGAATGGTCTATAATGAAAAACTTTTTGATGTCAGAGATATAGTCAGGTTGAATTCAGTGCGCGAATCCCTGCAGAACGCCTTGAAAAACAAACAAAGAGAATCCCTCTTAAAACATCTTGACCCCGTGAGAACAGAATTTAACCTTGACTTTCTCAACATAACCGATGCGGAAGGAAAAGTCTTTGTGAGAACTTCCAATCCTGAGATTTGGGGAGACACTCAATCAGATGACCCACTGGTTCAAAGCGCTCTTTCAGGAAAGACAGCGGCTGCCACTCAAATTATTGATCGAGAAGAACTCTTAAAAGAAGGGGGAGGCCTCGCTGAAAAAGCCTTTATAGAATTTATTCACACACCAAAAGCAGCTCCCCGCGAAAAAGACCATGAAGAAAAGGCACTGGCCTTAAAAGCCGCAACCCCTGTTAGAGATGAAAACAATGTGCTGCTGGGCGTTCTCTATGCAGGAGTTATCCTTAACCGCAATTATGAAATCGTGGACAAAGTCAAAGAAATAGTGTTCAAAGGAGAAAAATATAAAGGAAGAGAGATCGGAACAGCCACCATCTTCCAGCAGGACTTTAGAATCTCAACCAATGTGGAAAGCGAAAATGGACAAAGGGCCATTGGGACCAGAGTGTCCAAAGAAGTAAACCAGGCTGTGCTGAAGGAAGGAAAAGACTGGATAGATAGAGCCTTTGTTGTGAACAACTGGTACATTTCCGCCTATGAGCCTATTACAAACATGGAGGGGGATATTGTAGGCATCCTTTATGTGGGGATGTTGGAAAAGCCGTACATTGACTTACGGAACAAGGTCATGGGGACCTTCACCGGAATTGCAGCTCTGTGCGTTCTCGTGCTTCTGGTCATACTCTCCGCTATCACTTCCACTATTATCAATCCCCTCAAAAAATTAGTTACAGCCACCAATGAGATCGCCAAAGGTGATCTAAGTCATAAAGTCAATATAAACTTAAAAGATGAAATAGGACAGCTGGCCCTCTCGTTCAACCAGATGACCGATGATCTCAAAAAAGCGAACCAGAAGCTTATCCACTGGGGCAAGACTCTGGAGAAACAAGTGGAAGAAAGGACCAAAAAACTCAAGGAGATGCAGGATTCTTTGATACAGTCGGAAAAGCTCGCATCTCTTGGGAAAATGGCTGCCGGGATAGCTCATGAGATCAACAATCCCCTGACTTCCATCCTTATCAATTCCCATCTTTTACTCGAAAAAACCGATGATGACCCTTACACAAAAGAAAGCCTTAACCTTATAACAGAAGAGACTTCCAGATGCTCCAGTATCGTCAAGGGACTGCTGGAATTTTCCAGACAGAATCCTCCCAAAAAAGAACCCGCTGATATAAACAGGCTCATAGTAAATACGTCAGCAGTCTTAGAAAACCAGTTCAAATTCCAGAATATCGCAGTGAAAAAAGACTTCGATTCGAATCTGCCAAATGTTAAAATAGATACTAGTAAAATCAAACAGGTCTTATGGAATCTTATGATCAATGCTTCCGAAGCCATGCCGGATGGAGGAAAGCTCATTATTTCAACCAGCCTTTCAGAAAATGGAAAAAAAGTTGTCATTAAAATCACTGATACCGGAAAAGGAATTCCCAAAGAAAACATCAATAAACTGTTCGACCCTTTTTTCACGACCAAAGAGAGCGGCAGCGGATTGGGGCTGGCCGTAACTTATGGAATCATACAACAGCATCAGGGGAGTATTAAGGCAGACAGTGAAGTCGGCCGGGGAACTACTTTTACTGTTGTTCTGCCTATTTCAAGTAAATAAGGAGTCATAATAATATGGATAAAAAAACTATCTTAATCGTGGACGACGAGATCAATGTGTGCAAAAGCATTGATAGGGCTATTCAAAATGTTGAATACGAAGTGAGAAGAGCGCTCAGCGGGGAAGAAGCTCTTGATAAAATAAAGGAAAATCCCTGCGACCTTGTTATTGCTGATTTGATGATGCCCGGAATCGGAGGCATCGATCTTTTGAAATTCTTAAAAACAGATTTTCCTGAAATCAATGTCATTATGATCACCGGATATCCCACCATTAAAACGGCTGTTCAAGCCATAAAAATAGGAGCCTTTGATTACATAGCCAAACCGTTTACCCCCGAACAACTCCGGAGCGTCGTGGCAAGATGTTTTAAAAGCGAAAAAGAAACCGAAAAAAGACCGCCTCTCACAACCATGCCTCCAGGCATTTACTACATCATCGGACACACATGGGTTCGTCCCGAAGAAAAAAACAAAGGCTTGGTGGGCGTTGTTCATGATTTCCTTAAAACAGTGGGAAGGATAACGAATTTACAGCTTCCCAAAGTAAATGATAACGTCCTGCAGGGAGAAATGTGCGCAAAAATAAAAGACGACGCTGGTTTTAATTATGGCATCTGGTCGCCGGCAACAGGAAAAGTCCTCGAAGTCAATGAAGAGTTAAACAAAGATTTTTCTCTTTTAAAGCAATCACCTTATAATGATGGATGGCTCTTCAGATGCGCACTCACTGATTTCGAAGAAGACAAAGAATCTCTGCTTCTTTCAAAATAAGAATACCCCTTTCCCGGAAAAATGAAGATCAATCCCATCCACCCGCCTCATCTTATGCCGACTTCTCTGGCAGGAAGCGCTGTCCTCAAAGGATTTGATCCGAAAAAAATCGCCAGCCTGGACTCAAAAGGCTGCTGGATAGAAAATCCCGAAACACCCATACATCGAGCTGTGAACGAAATACTCTTTCTTCTTTGGAAGATGGATGAAAAACAAAAAAAATCAATCCTGGATAATATTATCAAACTTTTTATAAAACAGGCCATCTGGCCGTCTGTATTGAGAATAAGAACCGCTCTCATAAAAACCTCATCCGCGAACATTCCCCGGTTATCCCTTCAACAAATAGAAAAAGAGCTAATAAATCATTATAAATCCTTAAAAAGGACGGAAAAACATATCCCTTTTCTCATAATCTTAGAAGTCTTTGCCTGGATATTGGTGTATGAAGCTCAAAGGAAGAATACGAGCCGGTATGTTCCTGAATGGGATCTGGAAGAGAAAAAGAAAATCCAAAAATACAAAAAAGATTTCTTGGATTCTGATGATTTTTTAAACAGGTGCCTATCAAAAGAAAACAGACCGCTGATCCCTCAGTTATACAAGGAATTAAAAGAACTAAGCCCCGAAAGCATCGGCTCCATTCCGGATTTGATAGCTGAAGAACAAAGGTTGAATGATGATATAAAGCAGCTCTTGAAACTTGCTGAAATCCCCTCAAAAAAAGAAGAATGCCTTTCTCTCATAGGAGAAAAGATCTATCCCCCGACAGGTGTGGTAACAGAGATTTCCCCCGCTCTTCTGAGGCCCTGCACAGAGCTGCTCGGAAATAAGAAAATCGATGTCTCAAGCGGTATTCATTACAGAGCTTCGGTCATGCTCAGCATACTCCAGGACCCAAGGTCAACTGAGACACTGCTCAAGGCCCTAAAAACATTTCCTCTTCATTTAACCAACATTAGAGAAAATATCATCTACACCCTGGGAAATCTGAAGGAAAAAGACGCGGTAAAGCCCATAAAAGAAGTCCTGGATGGCCCGGATAAAATCATCCACACTCATTCAGACGGGACAAAGAAGCCGTCTTTACTGGAAGAACAGAAAGAAGAAGCTCTTCGTAGCCTGGGGAAAATCGGTCTGGAGTCTTTGAATATACTTCCCTCCATGATCAAATATAAAAACCACTCCTCAACCAAGATCAAAACACATTTGAGCTGGGCTCTCGGCGAAATCGGAAAAATCCAAAAAGAAAAACACGGAGGAGTCAGCGCAGATATTCTGATCGCGCTTCTTACGCTTCTCAAAACAAGAAACAAACAAATATTTGAAGAAGCCGTCAGTGCACTGAGAAAAATAGAGATGCCCGAATTTCTTCATACCCTCTATCTATACAATGTGGGTGCTATCAGCATCCTGGGGTTAAAGCCGGCTCAAAGCGGTCTTTATGAACTCTCGGAGACCCTTCATTATCTCATGCTTTCCCAGGGAAGAGCTATCATGGCTGTTAACGGAGATTCGGGAACAGGAAAAACTTACTTTTGCGAATCCATTCTCGAAAGCTTTGGTGAACTGGACCCAAAAGAAATCCTTTACCTCATGAGAGACAGAAAAAAAGACCAAAAAATATTCAATCAAATCTTAGGGATCAAATGGCTGAAGAAATACATAGACCCTGTCCATTACCAAGATTATCCAAACTCCGAAGAAGATGATAATCCGGAGGAATACCTGACAAAATTCATTGAAAATAACTCTGATAAAAAATTGATTATCGTTGATGGCTGCAGAGACCGATACTATTTCCAGAGAATCATTGATCTGCTCCATTTCAGGGAAAAATTGGATGTCGTGGTGAATTTTAGGGCTAATTTTTCAACAAGAAGAAAAAATCTGGAGGTGCGGGAAACCGCATTAGAAAGCATAAAAACCCATCTTTCTTTTCTCGAAGAACCCCCGCTTGAAGACACCCACTTTTACCAGGAAGGAAAAACCATAGTCTATGACCTTGATAACTCAATCAACAGGCGTCTCAACAAGCCGGAGATCCAGGAACTTTTTAAAAAGAGAAGAATAGAAACATGGGGCTCCATGATTAAAGTAGGTGACTTTGTTAAAAAAGCGGAGACAAGGAACATAAGATCAGAACCGGTCTCTTATTCTGAACGCCCATTTGATGTGGAAAAAGGAACCTTCACCATACAAAAAAAGTGGGATTTCAAACCCGAAGAGAAAAGGTTCAAACCCGTTCTCAATGAAGATGTGGATAATAATCCCAATCTCCTCCAAAGCATCCTGGTCGAAGATCTCAGGCCTCATCACATTCGGTTTTATGCTCAGGACCAGATTGCGGGAATCGGAGAAAAAAGGAAAATCTTTATTTTCACTTTTTTGGACAACAGAATATTCCATACCTCTCTCGAAGATTTCACAGACCTCTCTCTCGTCGGAAGAAATATTTTTCTGACCGATAAAAAAGGAGAACTGACAAGCGTCTCCTTTGAGAACGGCCACATAGCCAAATATGGAAATATTCATTCTCCCATATGTTCTATGGCCTCTTTACCCAGGAACAAACTGATAACCGGGCATGAGGATGGCACGATCCTGATATGGAATATGGAAAGCAGCGAACTTCTGAAAATCAAATCCCTTTCCTCTCCGGTCAGGGCTCTTGCGGTCACTTATTCCAACACCATATATTCATGGAGTCAAAACCACCGGCTTAATCACTGGCATTTACAAACAAGATGCGTACAGGAGGTTAACACAAAAAACGAATTGATTTCGCATTTGAGAATCTACCCCCAAGGAAGGCTCCTGGCGCTATCAGAGAATAAAACGGCAGATCAAAAAATAAAGATAATGGATTTTACCGGAAAAAGCTCAGATGTTTTCTCCCTCCCTTTTCGGATACATCCATCAAGCGTCACTCTCACTTATGATGGCAGGATCCTTTCAGGATTATCCGGGAAAGTGCAAACGAAACCCAATCTGGCCGTGCTGACTCCCGGTGATAAAAAATGGGCGGTCCATTTTCTCCAAGGCCATGCGCAGGGGACCAGGGACTGCCTTTGTATGGGGCCGAAGATCATCTCATGTGGGAAGGAAAAGGGAAGTCTTTATGCCATTCGTTTCTGGGGAACCGAATTCTACGTAAAAACCCAGATCAGTAAATTATCCGGTTAAGCCCAAGGACAAAAAGAAAGATGATCAAAAAAACACTTTTGTGAAAAAGGATTCATCCCATGAAAAAAAATGTTACTTCTTACTGTATACTCATTCTTTTAATCATTTTAAGTCCTTTTTTTCTGAATGCTGAAGAAAAAAACAATCCCCTGCTCCAGTCATGGCCCAAGTATCTCAAACTAAAAAAAGAATCAGAGTTGAGGCTAAAATGGGTCCAGCTGGGCCCGGTCATGAATGCAGCACGGGTGGAATCTGTCCAGTGCGATCCTTTGAGGCCGGAAACCATGTATGTTGCTTTTGGCTCGGGAAACCTTTGGAAAACAGAGAACAGCGGGCTCTCCTGGAAACCTATATTTGAAAATCAGTCTGCTTTGGGCATAGGAGATATCGCACTAGCTCCATCTGACCCTGACAGGATCTGGCTCGGCTCCGGAGAAAGCCTTAAAAAGGCAAGAAATTTCACCATGCCCGGAACCGGTGTTTTCCGTTCTGATGATGCAGGAAAAACGTGGCAGAATATGGGACTCCCAGATTCCTTTCATATAGGAGAGATAGCTGTTCATCCCAAAGATAAAAACAGCGTCTTTGTTGCGGTGCTGGGACACTTCTGGTCGCCTAATAAAAACCGGGGCCTTTACAGGACTCGTGACGGGGGCGAAACATGGGAGCATGTTCTTTATGTTAACGAGAGGACAGGAGCCAATGATGTGGTTATTTCTCCCTCTGACCCGGATATTATCTACGCTTCCATGTGGGAAAATTATCCCGGCATCTGCGGAAAAGACAGCGGGATTTATAAAAGCGAGGACGGAGGTAAAACATGGGGAAGACTGAGGGGAGGACTCCCTGACGAGCCAAAGACAGGACGGATCGGTCTCGCTGTGTCCTGGTCTGATCCAAAAAAAGTGTACGCGCTTGTGGACAACCTGAATAAAAAAAGCCATTTGGCCGCAGAAGTCTATAAAACAGCGGATGGAGGTAAAACATGGGGAAGAACACACAAAGAAGAACTCCTGATTTTTCCGAGAATCGGCTGGTATTTTGCGGACTGCTATGTCAATCCCCTTGACGATGAAGAGATCTATGCTCTCGGCGTCAGAACCGCACACAGCACAGACGGAGGCAAAACCTTCCGGCTGCTGGGAGGGGATGTGTATCACTTTTTCCCGAATCAGGCGGAAACCCTTCATCTTGACCACTGTGAACTATGGATAAATCCTTTGAATCCAAGCCATCTCGTACTGGGTAATGACGGAGGGCTTTATGTGAGTTATGACAAAGGTCATACCTGGATGCATTTCAACAATATCCCTTCCGGTGAATTCTATGACATATCGGTAGACAATCAGGACCCTTATCTCGTCTACGGCGGAACTCAGGACGATTCATCCGTATACGGTCCTTCCAAAGAATGGAAACCCCCATTTGCAGACGGATGGGATTATGTTTGGCTCGATGCATGGGCCGGAGGCGACGGCTGTTACACTGTTCCTGATCCCGAGTGCCCGGATACCGTCTACTTCTCCAGTCAAAACGGAGCCATCCGACGCAAAAACATGGCCACAGGGCGTTCCATCTCTATAAGACCTAAACTCCCGAAAGGACATGAAGGCAGCCTTTCCTACAATTTTGTAGCTCCCTATATCATCTCTCCGCACAATCATCAAACAATCTATCATGCAGGAAATTATATCTTTAAAAGTATGGACAGGGGCCGTTCCTGGGAATTGATCAGTCCTGATTTATCGCTGTCCTCTCAGAAAGGAAAGAAATCCACAGCAGCAGGCGCTATCGCGGAGTCTCCTTTGGAACCGGGTCTTTTGTATGCCGGAACAGACTTCGGTGCTTTTTGGGTCTCTTATGATGACGGAAAAAGTTGGGAAGAGCATTCCCAGGGCCTTCCGAACACATATATCAGAAGCATCTGCCCCTCACGTTTCAATAAATCCAGAGTCTATGTGGCCTTAACAGGAATCAATCTGGATGACTTTAACAATTATATTTTCGTTTCTGACGATCATGGTCGAAACTGGAAATCATTGTCCTCAAGTCTCCCCAATGAGGTGGCCAATTCCATTCTGGAAGACCCTGTTAACGAAAACATCCTCTATGCGGGTTTATACAGAGGCGTTTATCTGTCAGCAGATAGGGGTCAAACCTGGTCCCTTCTGGGGCCGGAAATGGCGGCAACATGCATATCTGACCTGGTCATACAGGAAAAAGAGATGGACCTGGTAGCCGGAACCCACGGCAGAGGAATTTATAAAATGAACGTCACTCCCATACAAGCTGCTTTTCAACAAGGGAGTCCTCAAGAAAATATTCTCTTCAAAACACCTGTGGCGACACTTCCTTGGTTTAATGACACCCATAACTATCCCAGCCAAAAAACCATGGAAAAGATCACCCTAACTTTCTATCTTATAAAGGAAGAGAAGGTCTCTATCGAACTAAAGAATAAAAAAGGAGACGTCATCTGGTCCAGAACACTGGAAGGGAAAAAAGGCTTCAATCAAATAAGATGGAATCTCGTCACAGAAACCGTGGACAGCCCCTACCCTTACTTTATTCACTATCTGAAATTTCCCAAACCAGGGACCTATGACCTCTTTGTGACCGGAAAGGATGTGGCTCTCAAAGGAGAGCTCACCATTGTGGTGCACTCCTCTTTTAGAAAACATTGAGAGCGGCAAAGGAGAAGTTGAGTATGGCCGCAAAGCTCACCCATAGAATATACGGGATCTGTATGAGGGAAGCTGTTCTGGAGATGGGATAAAATTTAATGATCATGAATAAAATCGCAAACCAGAGAAGGACGATCTCTATAAAAGCTATCAAAGTCAGATGAAGGCCGAAGAAAATTACGGACCAGAGGGAATTCAATATCAATTGAATGAAAAATAGGATCAAAGCGGTTCTGACTTCTTTTTTATGGGCTCCTTTTTTCCATATCAGGTAGGCAGATATCCCCATCAGCAAATACAAAATGATCCAAACAGGAGCAAAAAGCCAATCTGGCGGTGTGAATGAAGGTCTTGAAATTTCCTTATACCACGTATTGACGGAGTTTGTTGTAAAGAGGGAGCCCACAATTCCTGCTATCTGTGCGATGATGATGAATGACACCAAGAAAAAGGCGTTTCTTAAAAAACCTTTTTTCTCTCTCTCAGGGCTTTTTTGATGGGTGCTCATTTTTAATCCTCCCTTTTTTTGATTCTCACCGGATCGTGACCTGACTGGTGTTTGTTTTAAATTCCAGACTCTCACCAGCCGGACTGTAGCCCGAGAATCCTGATATGGATATCGAACAATCACCTGCAGATACAGGTCTGAAAATAAGCTTTGCCAGAATTCCCGATCCTTTGAATCCGAAAGCCATATCAGGGCTTGAGAATCCGATCGTACAGAGGCCCGAAGCATTGTCCGTACTTTCCAAAAACGAGGGGTTTTCTCCCATGCTTTGTATGAGATCCCCTTTTCTGACCTCTGTTAATTCCAGGATCTGAGAGTCGAACGAAAGATTCAAAGACATGTTCTGGACCTCTTTTTCCGAAGACAAATGAACCACTACCTGAAAAGTCTCTTCCTGAGTCCCCCTGTACTCAGCAGGCGAAAGAGTGATCCTGTTGGCATCGGTACTCTGACCTTTTTGTTGAGAGGCATCTGGCCTTCCTGCGGCCGCCTCTCGCTGCTGCAGCATCACTTCCCTGGTTGCCTCATGAGACAAACTCGAGGATAAGCCCTTCTCAAGATTCATCCATATAGGCTTGTAATCTTCGTCTCTCAAGGGAATGGAACGAATGATATAAGGCGTAATGGTCAACACCACATCCGTTTGCTGGATTTCCTGGTCCGTATTCGAAAACAGACTCCCTATTAAAGGAATGCTCTTTAATCCGGCGATTCCCTTCAAGGTCTTGCGTTCTTCATCCTTAAGAAGTCCGGCCAGCAGGTTTGTCTCCCCTTCTTTAAGCCTAATCGTGTTCCTCACTTCCCGGGTTGAAATAATGGGGAGGTCTCCGTATCCGGTCCCACCCAAGCCCTTGATCTTTACTTCCATTTCAAGGGTGATTTCCTGTTCAAAATGGATCTCGGGCGTTATATTGATCTCTATTCCTACTTTCTCATATTTGTATGAAGTCGTGGGTTGTTGGCTGACTCCTCCCGCAGCAATGGGATAAAAAACGGTCTGAGGGATGGGCACCTCATCACCGACGACATACTCTATTTTCTCTCCTTCCACTCCGCGGAGCCTGGGCTGAGCTATGATCTTGGTATCTGCATCAGATTCCAAAAAATGGAGCATCCCAACGGGAAGGCTGACTTGAAAATTTTCAGCTTTCGAAAAATCAATCTCATCCGCACCGATCCAACCCGTGCTTTCATCTCCTCCGGATGTGATGACTTTTCCACCCACAGCATAGGAATCAAGACTGATCCCGAGATTCCTTGTTATTTTCCGTGAGACTTCCATGATTTCCAGGTCAATCATGACCTCGCCTTTGGGTTTATCCCACAGTTTGATCAGCTTCTCTGCTGTATAAAGCACATCCGGCGTATCCTTTATTGTTATGGAATTCAAGGTCTCATCAATGGATATTTGCGGAATTTGGGACAATCCACGCAGCATTTGAAGCAGCGGACTCTGTATATTCGCCACTTCAACATTGGAAAGATAAAACGTCCTCACAGCCACAATATCATATTTGGCTCTGTTCTGAGGCGTATCCGTGACAACCAACACTGTTTTCTCACCAATGATCCTGAAAAAATTCTGAGACGTAAGACACAGCATATTCAAAGCCTCCAGAAAACTCATGTCTTCCAGATCAATGGATAAGAGCCTATCGTGAAACTGAGAATCGAACAAGATGTTTACATCCGCATGTTTTCCCAGTGCCATAAATATGGAGCGGAGATCTGTCTCCTCTATAAATTTCAGTACTATTTTTTCATCACTGACCTTGAGCTCCACTGGTGGTTTTATTTTTTCCTGCGGGATTTTCTCTTGAGGTATCTCTCCTTCGGTCAAAATCTTTGCCTCTTCCAATATCATCCGGTTTACCGGATCATAGGAGAGAGCCTGCCGGTACTCTTCATAGGCCTGGTCCTTTTGCCCCTGCGCAGCCAAATGCCTCGCCTTATACAGATGCTCATTCCTGGCCGCGGTTTTGGCCCGGAAAAGCGCCAGCCTGTAAACCGAATTTTGAGGATCCTCCAGCAGGGCCTGCTCATAAAACCGGATAGCTTCATCCCAGCTTTTTGCCATTTCCGCCTTGGTCCCCTCTTTGTAGTACCAGCTAAAGGTTGCGCAACCCCACAAAATTATGAGAGATAGAACGCATAATATATATTTTTTCATTTTTTCTCCCCCTCTAGTTTTAGGACTATTTTTTCCGACTCCAATCCTTTAACCGTTACTGTGCCTGATGTGATTTCAATGACCTCAATCCCTCCCGGGAGGACATATCCTTTTTCCACAGCTAAAAACTCTCCGTTATAGAGAATCAAAGCCACCTTTTTTTCCAGAGAAGCGACATATCCCAGATATTTCAGGTTAAAGCCCGGAGTCCCCGGATTCCTTCCCTCTCTCTCATCGATTTGTGCATCGGACTTTTGGCCCAAACCATTGGCTGGTCTATCTGTACCAGGGATTCCCCTGTTTCCGGAGACAAAAAGACTTTCCTCTCTTCTGCCTGTAAAAATATTTGTTGCAGGCAGCTTCATTTCTTTTGTTCTTTGTTTGAGCAAATCCATTCGAATGAGTCTCACTTGTTTGCTTTCATCCCTATTTTTTTCCTGAACTTCGAATGAAAATAAAGGCGCACAGAAAAAGAAAGCAACGAAAACAACAGATGTTGGTGCCCAAATTTTTTTACTTTGCATAATAAACCGATAAGGAAAGCCCCAGCCTGACTTTTCCATTTCCTCTCTCAATATCCTCAAAAATAATTTTTTCCACATAGAGGAATTTTTCTAAATTTTCTATTTCAAAGAGAAATTTTTTTATCATCAGATAGGAACCCGTGATGCTCAGAGATACGGATATTCTCTGTATGGCTTCCTCCGGATTCTCATGATACTCGTACTTGATATCAGAAGTCCGTACCCCTGTCTTTTTATATAGTTCATTTAAATCCGACCTGATTTTATGAATACTCCTCTCGCCTTGATAAAAATAAAGGTCATTTAAATATTTGATATCTTTCCCTGCTTGGATCCATCTCTCACACTCTTTCCTTATCTCTGCAACGGATTCAGTTAAATCGGTTAATTCGGCTTCTTTGGAAGAAAGAGCCTGTTGCAAGCGGGATCGGGTCTTTGTTTGGCCTCCGACGATAACAATATGAAACAAAACCACAAAAAACAAAAAAAGCCCCGTAAAGAAAAGCGTTCTTCGTTCCTTGAGATTTAAAAGGCTAATGAGTTTTGTCATAATCCAAAGATATTTCTGATATAAAAGAGCCTGTTTCGCCCTTTCTGTCCCTAATAAGCCTTACGCCGCTGAAATCCATGGCGTATAAATTGTCAATGAATTGAAACAGAGGATCCAATCCTGTTGAAGCAACTTCCAGTTTGACCTGTGCTTTGAAATCTCCCATCTCCACGGGAGATATGGAAGTAATATAACAGCCGTCAGGAAGAGAGTTTTCCAACGCCGTGAACATCTCTGTCCAGGAGAAAGCTTTTTGTGAAATAAGATGATTGATAAACTTGACTTTAGAAAGATTTTCCTGAGAAAGCTTATTAACTTGGGTGATATATCTTCTCTCCTCTCTCCTTATATTATTGATTTTATTCTCAATTCCGGCTAAAGCCGTCTCTATATCCCGGCTGTCATTCCTGCTTTTCCAAAAAACGGTCAGCCCTATGATAATCCATAAAACCGCCACACCTCCTATGAAAAAAAACATCGATCGAAACAACCTCTTGTTTCTCAATGGATTCCCGGCGAGATTCAGATTCAATCGTCTCTTTCTTTTCATAACAACACACCCAAAACAGGAGAAAGTCTGTCCGTCTCCTCCGGATTCAGACCAACATCTAAAGAGGAACCTATTTTATGAAACGAGCATTCAAACTTTTTTTCTGCTTTCTCTATAAACCTATCATGTCCTCCCATCCCGCTCCTTATCCAAAATTTCATTTCCCTGCGGTCCAGTCCTTCGGCGGAAAAATTCAGCGTCTTCTCAACTTCCTCAAAAACATCTTCCATTTTATCCTGAATGCTTCCGGTTCCCCCTGTTTCAAAATCAAACCTTTTCTGTCTGTAAAGAATGAATTCTGAGTCTTTATACAGAGATAAAGAAAACGATTCTTTTTCAATATTTAACAGAAAGCAATTTTTTTCAGATCCGGCATCCAGTAAATTGATCAACCCGACAGACGGGGGAACAGCTGTTCTTACATTGAAACCAAACCGCAGGAAGAACTCTTCATACTCTTTGATTATATTTGTCCTCGTTAGTATAACCACAGCTCTTAATCCTGAATCTTTTGGAAAAAGGTCATATGAAATCCGTGCGTCTTCAGGAAAAAAAGGCATTCTTTTTTTTATTCTGAAGCGGATGATCTGTTCTCTTTCCCTGGAGCCACCGGGAAGAGAATCAAAAGAAAAAGTAAATGTCTTTTGCGATAACTCCGGAAAAATCAAAGCGATATCCTTACCGTTCAAGCGCATCTTACGGGCTGCTTTTGAAAATTCTTCTTTTAAGACCTCTGGTTCAATAATATTTTTTTCAATAAAAGAGGGCTGAACAACACCTTCAGGGATATCACTCGCATAAAAATCAACAACGCTTTTTCCCTTTGCTGAAACACGGACTCCACATATACAATGGGAGGAAATAGAAAAACCGGAAAAAAGCTCCGGGGGAGCGGAAAAGAACTCGATAAATTTATTCCAAAACAGATTCATTTTCAATTCCATTTGCTCAAGAAAACAGATCTATAATAAATATAAAATTCACTCAACAAAGGTAACCTTATTCAGCTCTTTTAAGCTGGTTATCCCCTGAAGGACCTTGTCCATACCAACCTGCCTTAAGAATATCATTCCTTCCTGCTTTGCTCTTTTCTTGACCTCTGATAGGGGTTTTTTATCCAGAATCATTTCTCTTATCTCATCGGAAAGCTCAAGAAACTCTGCAATGGCTGTCCTTCCTTTGTAACCTGTTAAATGACACTCCTCACATCCCTTCGCCTCATAAAAAACATAATTTCCGTATTTATCCGGGTCTAATCCTGATTCAATAAGCTTCTCCCTGCTAAGCCTTTCTTTTTGCTTGCACTTTGGGCAGAGAACTCTCACGAGGCGTTGGGCAAGCACTCCGTTGATTGCGGAAATAAAGCTGTATGGATCCACTTTCATATGAAGAAAGCGCCCTATAACATCAAAGACATTGTTGGCATGGACTGTTGTGAAAACCAAATGTCCTGTCAGCGCGGACTGGATGGCTATCTGGGCTGTTTCAGGGTCTCTAATCTCTCCGACCATGATTTTATCCGGGTCATGCCTTAAAATGGAACGAAGCCCGCGGGCAAAAGTCAGCCCCTTTTTTTCATTGACCGGGATCTGTGTGATTCCATCTATCTGGTATTCAACGGGGTCTTCGATGGTCACAATCTTGTCCTCAGGGGATTTTATTTCCGTTAATGCCGCATAAAGAGTGGTGGTTTTCCCGCTTCCTGTCGGGCCTGTCACGAGCAGCATTCCGTAAGGTTTGACGATATATCGCTTTAATGTATGGAGGATTTCCTTTGAAAATCCCAACATTTCCAGCCTCAGTTCGGAAATGGCTTCGGTTATCATCTCTTTATCAAGTATTCGTATGACAGCGTCTTCTCCATAAATACTGGGCATGATGGATACTCTGAAATCAATCCCCTTATCCTTTACTTTAAGCCTGAACTTTCCGTCTTGAGGAACGCGCCGCTCTGCAATATCCAGATCTGACATGACCTTAATACGTGAAATGATAGGCGATTGAAATTTCTTGTCGATATGGTCTATGGCTTCGCTGAGAACACCGTCTATCCGGTACTTTATGATCAAGTCATCTTCTTTAGACTCGATATGAACATCGCTGGCTCTTCTTTGAACAGCAGTGAATATGATTGAATTGACCAATTTTATTATGGAGCCGTCCTGGTCCGCCAGTTTCTCAGCTGAGATGGCGTCTTCGTCTGTCTGTTCATCTTTGTCTATGATTTGCACCACATATCCTTCTGTGGCATCCTTTAGTACTTGTAATGCGGCTTCGCTTTTTCTCAGTGCTTCAAAAATCCCCCTTTCTGAAGAGGCAAATACTTTCACTTTTTTACCCAAAAAAGACTCAAT
The DNA here is from genome assembly GCA_964624145.1 of uncultured Eubacteriales bacterium. Lineage (GTDB taxonomy): Bacteria > Acidobacteriota > Aminicenantia > Aminicenantales > Aminicenantaceae > WJMT01. Next base: position 27,839 of record CAZUXT010000001.1, read on the forward strand.
GGAATCTATGACGGATATGTCCGAGGGGTCACTCACCGCGATTTTTACGCTGTTTCCATTTTCCTCAAAAGGAATAAACTTTGACCTGTACAGAAAATCAACGGGAAAAGACTGAACCAAGTCCCTGTTGATAGATACATCAGAAAGGTCTATATAAGAAATTTTATATTTCTCAGCCATTTTTTTTGCTTTGAGCTCCGCATCCTTAAATGACTTATCCTGCTTATCCTGTTCGTTGTTTTTCATTAACCCGTTACTCTTATGATATTAAAAATAGGCAAATACACAGACAAAAGCATGCCCGCAACCACCAAACCCATCAATACAATGATAATGGGTTCAACCAAAGAAACGAATCGGTCAACCTTGGCCTGAACCCTCTGGTCATAGACTTCAGCCGTATCAAACAGCATCCCTTCCAGATTAGCAGAAGTCTCCCCCACTTTTATCATATCCAAAGCAAGGGGCGAAAAGCATTCGGTTTTTTCAAGGGATTTTGAGATATTTTCCCCGTTTTTTATGTCATCCTGAATATTTCTCATCCTGTGAAGAATATAATGATTGGGAACTGACTGGCGGGCAATATCAATGGAAGATAATAAAGAAATCCCCCCGCTGAGAAGCAGCCCTAATGTGCGGCAAAAAAGGGAAATGGAGGATTCTCTCCATATGACTCCCCCGTAAGGCAGATGAAGCTTCAACTTATCCATCCATACAAGAACTCTCTCTCTCTTCTTTATCCGAAGAAAAACGACAGCCAGTAGTAAAAACAAAATCAATACAAGAGGAAAAATCCTCTGCATCGTCATGGAAAAAGACAGCAGAGCCCGGGTGATGACCGGAAGTTCAGCTCCAAATCCGGTATAAAAATCAGAAAATCTCGGTATGATAAAATTGACGAGCAGCAAAATCAGAGCGAAGGAAAAGATGACAAGTACAGTCGGGTACATCAGGGCTGTCTTTATCCTTTCCTTTGCCTGAGACAATACCTTTTTGTATTTGATATAACGTTTGATTGTCTCGGGCAAATTTCCTCCCCTTTCTCCTGCCATAATGGAGGCAATATAGACCGTGGGAAAATAACGGCTGTGCTGTGAAAAAGCTTCCGAAAGAGAGCTGCCGCTTTTAACCTTGTCCTCCACCATCATCAACACTTCTTTAAGCTTCATATCCCTTATGCGGCCGGTAATGATCTCAATACATCTCAGAACAGGATATCCTGATTTAAGAAGAGCCACAAGCTCTTGATTAAACATGATAAACTCGTTATCATTGATTCTTTTTTCATGAGGGAATACAGCGATCCTTATTTTTTTCCAATCGCGTTTAATTGAAAGAATACAGAAGCCTTTTTCCCTAAAATGCCTGCGGCAGGCCTCGGATGTCGGCGCCAGAAAACTTTTTGAAAAGACCTCTCCCGTCTCAGCTGCTACCCTGCAATTATAATAAGGCATATCAAACCATCAAACCTATCGGAAAGCATATCCATATTAATTAATCATCCTGTTTTTGTCAATTGAGGGGAGCCCATTGAAAAAATCATCATAACGGCTCAGAAAAGGATGACAACCCGGAGGAAAAGAGGGCCGTCGGTCCTTCTCGTCCTAACCGATGTGTATTGACAAACACCAAACAAACCCTTATTTTTAAAGTTATGAAGAAACATGTTTTGGTGGATATTATCCTGTTTTTTCTTTTATCTTCCTTTGTTTCTTTATATAAAGCTCCTTTTCAGCTCTCCTCATCTATAGGCCACAGGAACAGGGACGGGCTTTCTTTCCAGACAGTCCAGGAGAAGGAAAAAGAAACCGACTATATGACCACCCTGCTTGAAAGAAATCCCGAACCTTTGGGCCTCAAAGAAAATCCTGTTTTAAGAAGGTATCTTTCTCAACCACCTATAAGCTGGGCCATAAGAGCTGAAAAGGCTCATATACTGCACTGAATATGTTTTTGACAATAATGATTCACTTTTTTGGATTCCATGCCGCCCTTAGAAACGATCTGTGATTCAAGATGAAGAAAACAACCTATCTGAGTCTTATCCCTATCCTCATACTTCTGGTTTTGGGCTGCATCAATATCTATAAAAAAATAATATGGGAAGAGCCTACAGACGGAGTGACCTGGGAAAAAACGACCCAAGGACTTAAAGCGCTCAAAGTGGAAGAAGGCAGCCCCGCTTACCTGGTAGGGATTGATAAGGGGGACATACTCTATTCCATAAACGATATCCCTATAAGAAGCAGCATTGACCTTTCCAGGCAGCTCTGGAAAGCGGAAAACCTCAATCAAAAAGTAAGGTATGAAATCATTCATAAGGGAGACCAGATATTCCCTTCCTTATTCCTCACAACCCAAGGAACGGGTCTGATATATTTTTACCTTGCGCTGATCGGGCTTACCACTTTTGCCATAGGATTCATTATTCTTTTGAATGCCAGCGGAAGACTCACTCTTCCCTATATATTCTTTTTCCTCATTTCACTTGCCTTTTACTGCATCTATGTTTTTTCACCTACGGGACATCTCGATGCTCTGGATAATATATTCTACTGGATCGATAAAATCGCCTTTGTGATCTTTCCTCCTCTTCTTCTGCACTTCTTCCTTATCTTCCCTAAAAGAAAAAAATTTTCCAGAAAGATCGTTTCTTCCGGGGCCGTGCTCTATCTTCTGGGAGCTGTCCTTCTTCTATCCCGGGTTTTCATTCACCTTCCCAATTTTTTTAAATTTACAGAATCCTTTATAAGCCGTTATTATGAAACGTTAGAAAAGCTTGACCTTTTTCATTTCACTATTTTTACCCTTATAGCCTTTGTAGTTATCATACATGACTCATATAGGTTCACTGATTTCATTATAAAAAAACAGCTCAAATGGATCGCCTACGGCCTTGGTTTAGGCATCATTCCTTTTTCGACTTTATATTCCATCCCGTATATACTTGGAGCCGTCCCCTCAAAAACCGCAGAAATGACTGTCATACTGCAGGCCCTTATTCCTCTGACCTTCGCCTATTCTATCTCAAGATACAGGCTCATGGACATAGAAGTCATCCTAAAAAAAGCCATCACCCTGGTCTCTTCCTATGTAGTGATCGCCATCCTTTATTTTATAGTGAGCTCTCAGACAAAAATATTACCCGAGAACAGATTAAACGCTATTATTTTGGGTGTACTGGCCATCATTCTTGGCGCTACCTTATTCACGCCCCTGAAAAAATTGATCCAATCTCTTCTGGACAGGGTCTTTTACAAAAGAAGTTATAAAGATAGAAAAATCCTTCTTTCAATAAGTCAAGAATTAAGCCGGGAGAAAGACCTTCAAAAACTATCAAAGTCACTCCTGGACCTGATCTCAAACGCCTTATCCCTTACCTCAATCGCACTTTTGCTTCCGGCAAAAAGCAAAAAGAATATTTTCTATATACAAAATTCCAGAGGCAATCCCCCCTCATCCCAAAATCATATAAATATAGACAGCCACCTCTTGAATAAAATACAAGAAGAGGATTTTGTCTCACTTTACTCAATCACAGAAGAACAAAAAACACTATCTAAAGACAGCGGCCTTTCAGTCCTCGGATTTTTCCATCTGCTCCCTCTCAAAGTCGAAGAAAAACTCATCGGCTGTCTGGCCATGGGAAAGAAACAGGATAACACATTCCTGAACTCGGATGACTGGGAGCTTCTCCGCACCATATCTTCATCTATGGCCCTGGCTTTGGAAAACGCAACCCTCTATGATCAAGCCAGGGACAGAGCTCTTGAGCTCGAGCGGCTTAAGGATTACAGCGAAAATATTATTGAGAGCCTGACCGTTGGGGTGGCCGTCATGGACCAAAAGGGGAAAATAATAGGCTGGAATCGAGTCATGGAAGATACTTTTTCTCAAAAAAAAGAAGATGTGGAGGGGAAAAAACTGAGTCAGGTCTTAGGAGAAAAAAATTATCTGGCACTCTTCCCATCAGACACTCAGAAGGAATTCCGCCTTCTCAGTGAGATCACTCTTGACCTGCCTCAAGGAAAAAAGAAAATTTTCGACATCGCAAAAACCCCGCTTCTTGACAATAAAATGAATCCCTACGGCACGATCATAGTCTTTGATGACACCACAGAAAAAATTTCCCTTCAACAACAGCTGCTGACCTCAGAAAAACTGGCCTCCGTAGGGCTTCTCTCCGCAGGCGTGGCACACGAGATAAACACTCCCTTAACAGGCATCTCGAGTTATATTCAAATACTCCAGAAAAAGCTCAGCGATACTCCCCATTCTCAAATCCTAAAAAAAATCGAAACTCAGACTGACAGAGTAGGGAAAATTGTAAAAAATTTGTTGAATCTGGCACGGGATCCCTCTAAATCCAGCCTTCAGCAGATCAACCTTAAGGAAAGCCTGCGCTCTATCATCTCTCTCATCGACTATAAATTAAAAAACATGAATATCGTTCTCAAGTTAGATCTTAAAGATGTAGAACCGATCTGGGCTCAGGAAGACAGGCTCCAGCAGGTCTTCATCAACATCATTCTCAATGCACTTGATGCCATGCCGGATGGGGGGACACTCGAAATAAGCCTCTACCAAAAACAGGGCTATAATGCTGTTGAGATCAAGGATACAGGTATGGGTATCAAGAGCCAACACTTAGCTAACATCTTTGACCCTTTTTTCACAACAAAAGGATTTGGCAAGGGAACAGGCCTTGGACTTTCTATCAGCTACGCTATAATAAAGGAGCATGAAGGACATATCGACGTTAAGAGCCTTATGGGTAAAGGGACTGTTTTCACTATTTTCATTCCCATCAAACAGAAAAAAAAGCAGGAAGACAAGTCTTTATCGGTGTAAAAAATGCCAGAAAAAGAAACCATTCACATTATCGATGATGAAAAAATAATCCATGAAGTACTGGAAGACCTGCTCGTCTCCGAAGGATACCAATGCACATTGTCTTCCAACGGCCAGGAAGCATTAAAAAAGCATGAAACCGAATCTTTTGACTTGGTTCTTCTGGACCTTCTTATGCCCGGGATGAATGGAATAGAGGTCCTCCAGAAAATCAAAAAAATCGACCCTAACGCAGTGGTGATCATCATCACAGCCTATGCTTCAGTTGAATCAGCGATCACAGCTATGAAAAAAGGGGCTTTTGATTATATCCAAAAACCCTTCCAGCATGATGAGCTTCTTATCACTTTGAAAAGAGCCATCAAACATAAAAAACTCCAAGAAGAAAACATCCATTTAAAAGACCAGCTTAAAAGGAAGTTTAGTTTCGATAATATAATAGGCAAGAGTAAAATAATGCAGGATGTTTTCACGGTCATAAAAGCTTCAGCTCCGACCCGGAGCACAATCCTAATTCAAGGAGAAAGCGGCACGGGAAAAGAGCTGGTTGCAAGAGCCATCCATCAAAACAGCGAACGCGTTGATTTTCCTTTTATCACGGTGAACAGCGGGTCTCTTCCACCGGCACTTCTTGAAAGCCACCTGTTCGGACATATAAAAGGAGCTTTTACAGGAGCTGTCAGCCAAAAAACGGGATTGTTTGAAGCGGCAGACAAAGGGAGTATTTTCTTTGATGAAATATCTTCCCTTAATCTGGAAACTCAGGCAAAACTCCTCAGAGTGATGCAGGAAAGAGAATTCATGAAACTGGGAGGCACCAAAACCATTAAAGTGAACACAAGGGTCATCGCCGCAACAAATACGGACCTTGAAGAACTCATCAATAAGAATCAATTCAGAGAAGATCTTTTCTACCGTCTCAATGTTATAAAAATCGAGATCCCGCCTCTCAGAGAAAGGAAAGAAGATATTCCTCTGCTGGTCAAACATTTTCTTGAACTCTACTCCAAAGAAAACAATAAAGAAAATCTTGAGGTAACTGAAGGTGTTATGGAACTTCTCGAAAAATACTTCTGGCCTGGAAATGTGAGAGAACTCGAAAATCTCATAGAGAGGACAGTTGTATTGACCCGTTCGAAAATAGTCGGAAGAGAACAAATCCCCTCCTTTCTACTTAAGTCAAAAATCACCAGAAAAACCGACCCTCTCCTCTCAGACCACAATCTCAACCTTAAGGAGAAAACTCGTATTTTCCAGAAAAATGCCGTAATTGATGCATTAAAAAAATCCAATGGAATTCAAAAAAAAGCAGCGGGCCTTCTGGGAGTAAAGCCAACAACATTAAATGAAATGATAAAGCGCCTGGATATCGAAACAAATAACAACCAGGACGAATAAGGGAACATCCTTTCAAGACTTTTGGATATGGAACCAGCCGGGCACAGCATCATAAGGATTGATCCTGATTTTTTTCGGCTTGTGCTTCATTTTAAATTCAAAACTGACCACTTTTTTATCCGCCAATATCTTTTTTTTCACTCTGTTTCCATTTTCTTTCCACTCCAACCATAAAGGAAACATGAAAAACCGGTCATCCTGGATTACATTCAATCTTAAGAGGAAACCAGTGCTGTTTTTTTCCACAGAATACATTACTTTTACATCAGGCAGACGATAAGATCTGAACCAACCGTCAAAAAAATCATCCAAATCATTTTCAGCAAGCTCATTGAATATATTGATAAATGATTTCGTGTTTGCTGCGCTGTATTTATTCCGGAGAAAAAATCTCTGCATCCCTAAATAAAACATTTCATCTCCGAGCATATCCTTTAACATATTCAAAACCAGTGCTGTTTTATTGTAAATAATAGACTGATACGCTTCAAAATCAAGGTGACTTATTCGGGACCCCATCATAATAGAACCCCACTCGCTCTTTTTTTTGGTCCATGTGGAATACTTCTTCAATATATCACCGAAACTATCTTCTCCGTACTTTTCCCTTAAAAAAAGAGAAGCTGAAAATTGGGCTAATCCTTCACTTATCCATTGGTCGTGATAGGATTCCCAGGATACTCCCTGTCCCCACCACTGATGCGCAATTTCATGGGCAAGAAAATATTCGTCCCATCTGGAAAGATCAACCGGACTTCTTGTCATCCGACGGGAACTCACGCCGCTCATCCGCGGCAAATCATTAATGACGACCAACGCCGGAGGACTGAGCCCTCCCTTATTCATTCCCACATTTCTGACAATGCTCAGTTTATCAAAAGGATAGGGACCGAATCGGCGCTGATAGAAATCAACCACTTCCTCCGCAGTCTTAAATATATGCCCGGTATAAGCCTGAGTTCGGGGGCCTCTGTAATAATCAATAGGGATGGATTCTCTGTGCTCCCCTTCTTTCTCCAGCCTCCCGGTAATAAATGAAAGGTATTTAATCTGGTTCTTGATTTCAAAAATATAGACTGAACGATCATTCTCATCGATACCTTCCGCATCATCCGTTCTCTTCATATTGAAGTCATTAACAAGCCTTCCGTTAGAGACAGCTGAATAGCCAAAAGGAAGCACTAATTTCAGTCGAGCTGTGAAATAGTCTTCTTCAGAAGGGGCTGGATACCAGTATGAAGTTCGGCTGTAAAGATAAAACTTATCTTCTGTCTCAACAAATTCTATTTTCGACTCACTTTGCAGGGCTTCTGAAGTATCAGAAGCACCTTTTAAAGGAGGCAGTTTTCCTCTATAGTATATGTCGATTTCGCCCAGCTCCCCACTTGCTAACTGATCCAGGAGATAGACATAGACCGTCTTCCTGAAATCATCTTGTGAAAAGAACAACCTGTTTTGCCCCTTATCATTGATGCGTAAAATCTTTAATTCCGGATTTAATATCAGCTTAATGCTGCTTAGCCTCCCGACCTTTGATTCGAATGTGATCCTCGCCATTCCTGAAAAATGATTGTCCCTCGGGTTATAATGCACATCCAATTGATAATCCTTCACATCGCATTTCTGTCCGAATGAGACAAACAATCTCTTTCCTTCACCTTCCATGGGAGGAGAATACAGGCAGATAATCTTCTCGTTTTTCCATTGATAGAGATTTATTTCCTCAAAGGCAAAAGGAGAAAAAATATAGGTCAACTCTCCCATTTTTTTGTCTTTAAATTCAAAAGCCACCTCTTCACCCTGAGGTAAAACGGAAAAAAAATCGTGTGTCAGAGAGCTTCTCACAGTAAAAGACCTCGGGTAGTTTTTCATAAAAATTTCACGTGCGAGATCTATTTCAGAATCCTCAACCAGCTTCGCTTCCTCAGCGCCCCGGACTATTTTTATATTACCTTTAAAAAAGCCCGGGCTGAATCTGAGATAAAGGGAATCGATACTGCTTTTTAGAGACCTGTCATTATTCAATAATTCCAAATTATGCTGCTCTCTGTGTAAAGATGGAGTGAATTCCAGGGTTCCTTTTCCGATAAGAATCAAACACGTTTCAATTTCCGGGATATTGTCATAAAAGACAACGGGATCTCTAAAAGAAATAGATATGTCCTTATGTTTGACCTCAACTCTTTTTACCCTTTCTTTTCTTTCTGACGGCATCTCCAGCTTGTAAAGAATCTGGGTCTGCCCGATGGTATCTTTATTCAGAATTCTCCAGTATCCGCCCACTTTGACTATATCAAGCTGCCAGGTATCCAAAATAAGGGAATATGAATTCTGGAATAACAGTGTCAAATAAACTCTCGGTCGATATGGGTCTTGTTTGTTTATAGAAATACTCTCCACTGATACAGAACTCATGGAGAACTCATTAAAAAAATTCTCTAATCGGGCAACTTCAATATTCTCAAGGTCTGAGGAAAAAGCTTTTTTATAGGTATTGAAATCTTTGTTTTCAATACATTGATTGAACGCTTCAATAAATTCTTCAATCTTGTATGAATTGATATTAGCATTGATGAGCGCATAAGACGGTAAGATTGGAAAGCATAAAATAACAGCGAAAATCAGGCGTAACCTCTTCATCAACTCAATTATAACAAAACAAGGGATTTTGTCTATTGGCTATATAATGATCCGTTTTTCTTCTTTTACAATATTCAATACAATATGGGTTATGGACCTATCAACACTGTTTTTTAAAAGAAGTGATTTAATAAAATCATTCAGGTCTATCCTGTCTTTAAAATAACCTATAATCAATGAATCCCATTCTCCCGTAATATCATACACTCCAGCTATTCGGTCATCTTTGGCTATCTTCTTTTGGATCTCAAGAAGATTTCCCTGTCTCAAACGAAGCGCGATAAGGGCTGTCAGCTTGATACCAAAATACTCCCGGTCTACCACAGGAAAATAACCCTTTATGACACCCGTATCTTCAAATTTCTTCATCCTGTTTATAACAGCGGTTACAGAAATTCCCAGCTGTTTGGCCATCTCCCTGTAACTCTTTCGCGCATCTTCATTCAATACTCGAATTATTTTCCGATCCAGGTCATCTATCATAGCTTCCTCCTACATTTGTTATTAATGTGTATATAAAATAGAACAATTTTTATTTTTTTTCAATATTTAATTGACATTAGTTCCTTTTTATTATATTTAAAAATATATTTGTAATAAAATTATACATAAAAAGGAGGAAATCGGCCGTGCTTAAAGATCAGAAACTTAAATATTTTGGGTATAAAGATCAGCAAGAAGTTATTGATACCGTCCTGAATCGTGAGAACAGGATTGAGTTTGTAAGAATCATATTTCCTGACATTTTGGGAAGGCACATGGACTTTACGATCCCAAGCCAAGAACTCAAAACCTCCTTTAAGCAGGGCAAAGGATTTGACGGTTCTTCCATTGAAGGTTTTGTCAGAATCGAGGAAAGCGACCTTGTCATCAAACCCGAAGCATCCACATTCAGGATTCTTCCATGGGAATACCGGGGATTTGCCGAAAATGTTAAATGGAAAGAGGCTGTTATGTTTGGAGATATTCTGACGCCTGAAGGGGACCATTATGAAGGAGATTCAAGATATGTTCTCAAAAAAGCTATAAAAAAAGCAGCGCAGGAATTTGAAATAGATGATATAAACCTGGGGCCTGAACTCGAATTTTTTATATTTCCAGATAAAAAAATCGCTCAGCCTTTGGATGAAGGAGGGTATTTTTTTGGAGGCCTGCATGGGGAGATAAGAAAGGAAATCCAAATTTTATTGAAAAAAATGGGCATAGAATCTGAATATGACCACCATGAAGTCGCAAACGGACAGCATGAAATCGACCTTAAATACCTGAGCGCTCTTGAGATGGCTGATGTGTGTATGATCTTTCGCTATATGGTCAAAAAAGTAGCCCGAATGCATAATCTTTATGCGACCTTCATGCCCAAACCACTAAACGGACAAAACGGCAATGGGATGCATATACATCAATCTCTCTGGAGAAAAAAAGAAAATATTTTCTTTGATGAAAAGGCCCCTTACCATCTCTCCGATACGGCCAAATATTACACCGCAGGGCTCATGAAAAACGCACCGGATATCTCTGCTGTGCTCTGTCAATGGATCAACTCATACAAAAGGCTTATAGTGGGTTATGAAGCTCCTGTTTATATCGCATGGGGGCAAAAGAACAGATCTGCTTATATCAGAGTGCCTGAATACCAGCCCGGGAAAAAAGAGGCCACACGTATTGAATTGCGATCTCCTGATCCGGCATGCAATCTCTATCTCTGTTTCGCTACCACTATCATGGCCGGACTCACAGGAATAAAGAACAAATTCCCACTGCCCGAGCCGGTCGAGGAGAACATCTTTAACATGAGCCAGAACAGGCAAAAAAAGTTCCGAATCAAAACCCTTCCCTCTAATCTGTACAACGCTCTTCACAATATGAAAAAAAGCAAACTTGTCATGGAAGCCCTCGGAGAACACCTTTTTCAAAAATTCCTCCTCAATAAGAAATATGAGATCGAGCAGTACAACAAATCAGTGTCCAAAGACTTCGACAAACAGGTCTCCGAGTATGAAATAGAAAAATACCTCCCCGTCCTCTGAATAGAACTTAGGCTTTACGGAAATCCCCAGTTATGCTATAAATTGTCTTTAAACCAATGGATATCGTAACGATTATTATAAGCCTGTTCGTGATTCTCTTCGCCATAACCATACACGAAGCCGCTCACGGATGGGCTGCCTACAAACTGGGAGACCCCACCGCTCATATTATGGGAAGGATCACCCTGAATCCAGTACCCCATATAGACCCCATAGGAACGGTTCTTATGCCCGCCATCCTCATCATAATGGGAGCGCCTCCCTTCGGCTGGGCAAAGCCTGTACCAGTCAATCCGGCAAACCTGAAAAATCCCAAGCGGGATAACATGCTCATATCTGCTGCAGGCCCCGCAGCCAATTTTTTGGCCGCTTTTGTTTCTCTCATAGCCATCGTTTTTCTCAAAGCGATCAATCCGGATACCAGCTATTTCATAAGGTCTTTTTTAATGGGAAGAGGAGGTATCCAAGGGGGCTTTCATCCTCTGGAGGGGCTGGCCGTGATTTTATTTTATGCGGTGTTCTTGAATGTCCTTCTAGCTGTATTCAATCTTATCCCCATTCCTCCTCTTGACGGAAGCGGGATTGTCACTGGTTTCCTTTCTGAAGAAGCAAGCAGGATGTATGATAAAATCCGTCCCTTCGGCTTTATTATTATACTGGGTATGTTGTATTTAGGCCTGCTTAACCTTATCATAAGGCCTATACAAATTGTTATATACTCGATCATTCTATAAAAATGAAAAAAGACAAAACCGTTCTCAGCGGCATGAGACCCACCGGCCCCCTTCATCTCGGACATCTCGCAGGCGCTCTTCGAAACTGGATCAAATTCCAGGAGGAATATCAGTGTTATTATTCAATAGTCACATGGCACGCTCTCAGCTCTGAATACCAGAACTCAAACGCCATCAAGAAAAACACTTTTGAAGTGGCGGCAGACTGGCTGAGCATAGGGCTGGATCCTCAAAGAAGCACTCTGTTTATTCAGTCAGAAGTCAAAGAACATGCTGAACTTCATCTGCTGCTCTCAATGATCATCCCTCTTCCCTGGCTTCAAAGAGTGCCCACTTTCAAAGAAATGCAGAAGGAACTTAAGGAAAAAGAAGTGAACACATATGGATTTCTCGGATATCCCGTGCTGCAGACAGCTGATATCCTTATGTACAAAGCCGATATCGTTCCCGTGGGGGAAGACCAGGCCTATCACCTGGAGCTGGCAAGAGAAATCACACGCCGTTTTAACCGTCTCTTCGGGAAGGTTTTCCCGGAGCCCCAGATGATGCTTACAGAAGTGCCGAAGCTGGCCGGCACAGACGGGCGTAAAATGAGCAAATCCTTTGACAACTCAATCAATTTAAAAGACAGCCCGGAAGAGATTCAAAATAAGATATCCACTATGATGACAGATACAAAAAGAAAAAGAAGAAAAGACCCCGGAAATCCTGATGACTGCCCTGTTTTCACACTGCATAAAGCTTTTGTACCAAAAAGCAAAAGAGAAGAGATCATTAAGGGATGCCGGAGCGCAGGGATTGGATGCCTTGAGTGCAAACAGGTTATCATCGATACTCTCATCAAGGAACTTACCAGCTTCCGGGAAAAAAGAAAGATCTACGAAAAAAATCCCGGCCTGGTTTGGGAAATACTTGAGCAGGGAAGCCTGAAAGCCAGGGAAAAAGCCAGGGCAACCATGGAAGAAGTGAGAAGCAAAATCGGGTTCTGAACAGAAGACCTTCTAAGATGGAACACTCTCAAACGTATCAAATCAACCTGGAGGTTTTTCAAGGCCCTCTCGACCTTCTTCTTTTCTTGATAAAAAAAAAGAAAATAGACATTCATAATATCCCTATCGCCTCCATAACAAAGGAATATCTGAAATATCTGGACAAGAAAAAAAATATAAATCTTGAAAGGGAATCCGAATTCCTTCTTATGGCAGCGCTTCTAATCCATATTAAATCACGGATGCTTCTGCCTCGGGAAACCTGTGAGGAAGAAGAGGAGGATCCGCGAAAAATCCTTGTTGACAGGCTTTTGGATTACGAAAATATAAAAGCAGCGTGCAAAATCTTAAGAGAAAAAGAAGAAGAACAGATAAAAAAATGGAAAAGAACAGCCCTTCCCAAAACAGTATCTTTTCAAGAGCTTGACTTCATCGAAGTGTCTCTTTTTGATGTGGCTGAGGTATTTTTTCATCTCATGATAAGAAAAGAAAAAGACGGGATAAAAGTCATTAAAAGAAAAGACTTTTCAGTCAAAGAAAAAAAACAGGCCATCATCAGATATTTAAAAGACCATTCTTATCTCGACTTTCTTGAATACTTTGGAAGCCAGAAAACACTTGAAGAATCCATGGTGGCCTTCTTTTGCCTTCTGGAGCTGATAAGTGAACAAACGGTTATCGCCGTTCAAGAAAGCCTGTTCCACAGAATAAAAGTATGGTTAAGAAGTGAAGTGACAGAATGAAAAAGGATTTGAAAAATATTATTGAGGCTCTCATTTTTGTATCCATAGATCCTCTGTCATTAGATAAGATCAAGGATATCTTAAAAGAATTCCCGGATAAAGAAATTGACCGTGCCGCCGCTGAACTGACAGATTATTACTCAGAAAACAAAAGGGGCATCACTATTATTCAGGCTTCCGGAGGTTATCTCTTTGCCACTAAGAATGAATATGACGAGTATATAAAACGGCTCCTGAAGCATGAAAAAAAACAAAAGCTCTCAAGGGAAGCCCTTGAAACGCTCTCAACCATTGCCTACCACCAGCCGACCACTCTGGCAGAAATATCAGCTATAAGGGGAGTGGATGCAAGCCACTGTTTGAAAACCCTCCTTGAGAAAAAACTCATTAAAATCGTAGGAAGGAAAAAAAGCCCGGGAAAACCATTAATATACAGAACAACCAAACATTTTCTTACCTATTTTGAACTCAATAGTATTGAAGATCTTCCAAGTAAAGAAGAAATCGAAAAAATATTAGCGGAAAAATACGAAGAAGAATAAAAAAACCGCCTAAGTTAAGATTTTACCTATATTTAGCATTGACAAAAATATCTTTCTCATATAGTATATCCAACTAACTTGACCTATTCATAAAAAAATGGCGATGGTATTTTTTTTATTCTGAAGCAACCTCGGCTATTGAATACTCCAGGATGATTATAAGGATAAAATGGAAGTTAGAATCGCAAAAAATTCAGGATTGTGCTATGGAGTCAAGCGGGCTCTTCAAATAGCGAAGAAAACACGCCAGCTTAAATCCGGAAAAGTCTATACATTAGGGGACCTCATACATAATCCCCAGGTCATCGAGGAATTGGAAAAAAAGGAGATAATACCTGTAAACAGCCCAGAAGATATCAAAGAAGGGACTATTATTATTCGCAGCCACGGTGCTTCTCCTGAAATATACGATTTGCTGAATCAAAAAAATATTGAAATAGTAGACGCCACATGTCCCACTGTCAAAAACATACAAAAACTGGTATCCAAACTGGCTGAGCACGGGGATGAAATCATCATTGTTGGGAACAGAAAGCATCCTGAAACAATAGGGCTGAAGGGACACAGTCTAGGTAAAGGCATTATCATAGAAGATGAGGAGGAGGCCAGAAGGCTTCCTTTTAAAAAGAAACGCGCGGTTATCAGTCAATCCACTCAGGATTTCAATACATTCAAAGAAGTAACCGGAGTTCTGATGGAGTGCACAGAAGAACTGAACATTCACAACACCATATGCAAATCAACTCAAATCCGCCAGAATGCCACCTCAAAGCTGGCTTCTTCCGTCGATGTGCTGTTTATAATCGGCGGTAAAAACAGCTCAAATACAAACAAACTCTATCAAATCTCGAAAAGAATCCTCAAAAACACTCATTTTATTGAGAATGCGAAACAAATCACCCCAGAGATGATACAAGGGGCGAATAAAATAGGTCTTTCAGGAGGCGCTTCCACACCTCCTGAAGTCATTCACGAAGTATCAAAAAAAATCAAATCCAGCTTCAAACATCAATATCACAGGGAGAAAACACTACAATGTCAGAGTTAACAAAAAACAACAACCACATCTCAACAAAAGATTACGAAGCTCTGCTCGATAAGTATAAATTCAAAGCTTCTGAATTAACACCCGGAAAACTTGTCAAGGGAAAAGTCCTGAAAATAACACCCTCATTTATCCTTGTCGACATAGGATCGAAATCTGAAGGTATTATTCCGGTTGAAGATTTCAGTGATCCGGAAAACATAAAAAAAATCAACCCCGGGGATGAAATAGAGGCCATCCTGGAAAGGACCTCTCCAAAAGACGGCTATATGCCTCTGTCAAAAAGCAAAGCCATTGCTGCAAAGGCGCTTGACAACCTTGAAAAAGCCTATAAATACAATAATTGGATCATCGGAAAAATTGCAGAAAAAGTAAACAAAGGATATCTTGTTGATGTGGGAATAAAGACATTTCTCCCTGATTCTCATGCAGATATAAAACCAATTAAAGACCCTAGTGAGATAATGGGAAAAAGGTTTAAATTTAAAGTCATAAAATTCGATCGTAAAAGTGAAAATGCTGTGGTTTCCCGCAAACTTCTTCTCATTGATAAAAAAGAACAAAAGAAGAAACAGGTTTTCTCTCAATTGAAAAAAGGGAAATCCTTTATGGGAGAAGTTAAGACTCTTACCAATTTCGGTGCTTTTATTGACTTAGGGGGCATTGAAGGGCTTTTGCATATTTCAGACATGTCATGGGGAAAAGTAAATCATCCTTCTGATCTCTTCAAAATTGGTGAGAAGATTGAAGTGGTTATCCTTGATTTTGATGAAAAAGAAGAAAAAATCTCACTGGGCTATAAACAACTGACCAAAAACCCCTGGGATGACATCGAAGATAAATACAAAGAAGGACAAAAAGTCAAAGGAAAAGTCGTCAACTTAACGGATTTCGGAGCTTTTATCGAATTGGAAAAAGGAGTGGAAGGTTTGATCCATGTGTCTGATCTGACATGGTCGAGGAAAATGGTGCACCCTAAAAAAATCCTTTCCCCTGGTGAAGAAGTAACCGTAAGCATCCTTGACGTTGATCCGGCTGAGAAAAGAATCTCACTGGGTCTCAAACAAATCAAACCGCACCCCCTGGAAACACTCCAAAACGAATACGGCCCCGGCAAAAAAGTCAAAGGAAAGATCACGAATATAACAGCGTTCGGAGCTTTCATGGAAGTCGAAAAAGGAGTGGAGGGGCTCATCCACATATCTGATATAAGCTGGAAAAAAATAAATCATCCTTCTGATATATTGAACATCGGGGATGAAATTGAAGCTATTATTCTCAGCATAGACGTTGAAAAAGAAAAATTATCATTGGGCATCAAACAGCTGGAAGGAGATATTTGGGAGGATTTCTTCGAGCGCCAGAAAATCGGTGATATCGTCAATGTGAAAATAGTCCGAATCGTCGACTTCGGTGTGTTCGTTGAAATCATGCCCGGAATCGAAGGGGTCGTGTTTGTTTCAGAACTCAGCGAGAAAAAAATTGAAAACCCTTCAGATGCCTTTTCTGTGGGCGAGGAAACTTCGGCAAAAATACTAAAGATGAACAAAAAAGACAAAAAAATTTCTTTGAGCTTTAAAAAAGCTCAACTGGAAATGCAAAAAAGAGAATATAAAAAATACATGCAGAGCCAGGACGCAAAACATACCCTCGGTGATATTATGAAGGACCAGCTTAAGAATATAGAAACCCCTAAAATTAAGCCAAAAAAAGAAAAGGAGAATAAATCATGATAAAAGCTGATTTAATCAACAAATTGGCAAAAGATATGAACATTACAAAACAGGAAGCAGAGAAAGGGGTCAATACTTTTTTCAATACGCTAAAGGAAGCCATAAAAAAAGGAGAGGAAATCGAGCTGCGGGGTTTCGGAAGCTTCCGTATAAGAAAACGCGGTTCAAGATCAGGAAGAAACCCGAGAACCGGAGAGCCTGTCAAAGTCCCTTCCAAAAAAGTGATCTATTTTAAACCGAGCAAAATCCTGAAACAGAGCATAAACAAATAATGGAATATATGACAGTTCCATGGAGAGAACATTACGTAAAAAATGCGCATAAAATGAAAGGATGTTTCTTCTGTGCGGTTGCAAAGAGAAAAAAAGACAAACAAGATCTCATTCTTTACCGGGGAGAACATAACTTCATAATCCTCAATAAATATCCCTATTCACCAGGACATCTTATGATAGCTCCCTATAAACATCTTGACTCAATTGAAAAGGCGGGGAAAAAAACCTCTTACGAAATGACAGATATTTTGAAAAAATCCCTGGAAATCCTTCGAGAAGTCTATAATCCTCATGGCTTCAACACCGGAATGAATATAGGTCACAGCGCCGGAGCCGGCGTCGCCTATCATTATCATCTGCATGTCATACCAAGATGGGTCGGAGACTCTAATTTTATGCCTATCATAGGAAAAACGAAATTAACAACAGAAGACCTAAACAAAACCTATAACAATTTATGCACGCACTTTAAGAATTCACGGGATTGAAAAGGAAAGAATAAGAATCAATCTGGAGACAATTTTCATGAACTTCAAACTAAACGAAGAACAAAAAATGCTTAAGGAAATGGTACGCCATTTTGCAGAAAATGAAATAAGCCCTGTGGCTAAAGAACTCGAGAAAAAACACCAATTTCCAAGCATGCTGATCAAAAAATTGGCGGAACTCGGCCTTATGGGAATGTCCGTTCCTGAAAAATACGGAGGCAGTAAAACGGACAGACTTTCTGTTTCTCTTGTTATTGAAGAGATAAGCCGTGTCTCACCTTCCTTAGCTGTCATTTTTTCCGTTCATTCATCATTGTTCTGCTACTCGATATCTAAATTCGGGACTGAAGAACAAAAAAGAAAGTATCTTCCCAAAGCGGCTAAAGCAAAAATACTGGGAGCATTCAGCTTGAGTGAATCAGAAGCCGGATCAGATGCAACGGCATTGAAGACCTCTATTGTAAAAAAAGGGGACAAGTATATTTTAAACGGAATAAAGACCTGGGTGACAAGCGGAAAAAATGCCAACGCCTATATACTTTTTGGCAAGCATAAAACAGCTTCGGAAAAAAGAAAATTGAGCGCTTTTATTGTGGACCAGGATTCTCCAGGACTTAAAATAACGAAAGTTGAAGATAAAATGGGGCTGCATTCTTCCATGACTTCGGAAATAACCTTAGAAGACTGTGAAATCCCGTCAAGCAATATCCTGGGCGACGAAGGTCAGGGAACAAAAATTGCATTCCATTGTCTTGACAACTCGAGAATAGGGATCGCTGCCCAATCAATCGGCCTGGCAAGCCGGTGTCTTGAAGAAGCCATTAAATACTCAAACCAAAGACAGGCTTTTGGGCGGAATATCTCCTCCTTCCAAGCCATTCAATTCAAAATCGCTGACATGGCCACTCAGCTCGACGCCTCACGGCTGCTTACATACAGAGCCGCTCATTTAGCTGACCAAGGAGAGCCCTTTTCAAAGGAATCCGCGATGGCAAAACTTTTTGCTTCGGAGGCAGCCAACAAAATAGCTTATGAAGCTCTTCAGATTCATGGAGGATACGGATATTCAAAAGAATTTCTCATAGAACAATTATACAGAGACGCGAGGGTCCTTACCATATATGAAGGGACTTCAGAAATCCAGAGACTTGTCATATCAAGATATCTTCTTAGATGATATTTTTTTTGAAAAAGATAATTTCGAGGTGAAAAATGCTTAAATCAATGCGAAAAAACTTGAAATCCTTGGCACCCGCACTTTGGCTGGTTATCTTTGCCTTTATTCTTTCCATATTCTTTGTATGGGGCAAAGGAGGTGGATCAGGAGAATCAAGGGATAAAAACGTTGTAGCCTATGTAGGAAAAGAAAAAATTTCCGTTGATTTATATATAAATAGTCTCAGAATGAAAATCGAATCTCTCAAAGAGCAGTTCAAAGAGCTTGATTCCAACTTCATACAGCAGTTGAATATACCGCAGCAGGCCTTAGAAGAGATCATAAGGCAAGAACTCCTTCTTCAAACAGCCCGCCATATTGGTGTCAAGGTTGCCAATTCTGAAATAAGAGACAGGGTGCTGAGTTATCCTGTATTCCAGAAAGACGGAAAATTCATCGGATTCGATGAATATCAAAAGATACTTGAATGGAACCGGACGACTGTTAGTGAATTCGAAGAAAGCATCTCCAAAGAAATAATAACAACAAAAGCCATCCAGATTTTAACCTCAGGGGTCTCTGTAACGAGAGATGAAGTGTGGGAAAATTTCAAAAAAACCAACGAGTCCGCAGAACTGGAATATATTTATATCCCGTCTGACAAAATGGAACTCAGCGAACAGCCATCGAAAGAAGCCCTATCAAACTATTTCAGTAACAACAAAAATGAGTATGAAATACCGGAAAAAAGAACTGCAGAATATGTGTTCCTTAATAAAGAGGACCTCAAGGAACAAATAGACATCAAGGATTCAGATGTAGAGAAATACTATGAAAGCAATATAAGTCATTTTGAAGAGCCTGAAAAAAGAAGAGTCCAGAGGATATTTCTCCCCTTTGAAGATAGTGAAAAAAAAGATATTCTCGAACAATCAAACGAAATCAAAAAACAACTGGATAAAGGCGAAGATTTTGGAAAATTAGCCGCAGAGTTTTCAAAAGATGACCAGGCTGCAAACAATGGAGATTGGGGTTATTTTGAATGGAAACAGCTTCCTCTTGAAGAACAGGATGCTATCCAAGAAATGGGCGAAAAAGAAGTTTCAGACCCCATTGAACTCGAAGGCGGGGTATCTATCATAAATATTTCGGAAATCCTGCCGGCTGTCCAACTCCCCTTAGAAGACGTCAGAGAACGGATAGAAACCATTCTCAGAGACAATACAGCAGAGGAAATGATAGAAACGAGAATCGCTCAACTGGAAAAAACCGCGTTGAAAGAGAAGAGCCTTGATGCCGCCGCTCAAAAGATCGGTTATAAAATAAAAAACACCGGGCCTCTTGAATTAGGAGAAGGCATAGAAGAGATCGACCCATCAGGCTCCTTGAGTCAAATGCTTTTTAATATGGAGGAAAAAGAGATCTCCTCTCCCCTAATCACTTATAAGGGAAAGGGAATTTCACAACTCATAAAGATAGAGCCCCCCAGGCCGGCAGCTTTTGAGGAAGTGGAAGAAAAAGTGAAAAATGATTTTATCAGCGAAAAACAAGAACTGAAAGCGTTTGAAAGGGCTTCCCGGATAAAAAGCAGTTCCAAGGGCTCAGACCTGAAAGAAATAGCTGAAAGTGATGATATTGAATATAAAAGCGCCCAGAATCACAAAAGAGAACAGTACCTCAGCCTTATAGGAGAAAACTCTGAAATAGACGGGTTTGCCTTTTCTCTACCCTTAAAGGAACTGAGTGATCCAATCAAAGTAAAGGGAGGCGCTGTGCTTTTGCGTGTCATAGAAAGGAAAGAAGTAACAAAAGAGGAATTCGAAGAAAATTTCATACAGGCGCGAAACGAGCTTTTAAACACAAAACAGAATAAGCTCTTTCAGTCCATGTATATAAAGATGAGAGAGAATATCGGTGTGAAAATAAACTATGACCTCTATACTCGTGTCAATTCTGAGATTTTATCCAGGTATCAGAGTGAAAATGACTGACCCATTAAGGAGATACCGAGAAAAAGCATCATAAACGTATAAGCTCCAGCAGTAAGGACTCTACCTGGGCTTCCATCGCTTTCTTAAATCTTTCAATGGTTTGTGTGAATTCATCTTCAATATAATCCAGAATTCTCATGGGTTTTCCGATACTTACTCTAATTTTCCCTGGAGTTAAAAAAGGCTTTTGAGTGCCTAACATGGCAACAGGTGTAACCGGTATGACGAGTCCTTCCCTTTTATAAAGATTATGGCAGATTATTGAAGGTCCTCTTTTAAACGCACTGATAAATGGATTATAGGTGTCTTCTTTGACCAATCCTTTCCCTTGAAGAAGCACAATAGCCCTCTTCTCTCTCAAACTCTGCTCGCATTTTCCAATAGCTGTCCTCTTTTTCCCGGATAGATCCACAGGGATTGTCCCGACTTTAGAAATATTGTTCGATATGTAATACACAAGCGGGATCTTCACGGGCCCTGAAAGGAAATCAAGCAGCGCTCCAAATTTCTTGAGATTATGCCTCAGATAATTCCTGAACAAGCGATTGAGATCGTTTTTATTGAAAATCATCCTGTTTGCTGTGAAAATGATAGGACGCGGTGCTATTTTAAACAGGACCGCTATATCCTTAAAGCTTCCCACATGATTCCCTACTATTATATTCGGCCCTGATTTAACAAAATTTTCTTTTCCTTTTAGGATAATTTTTTTGCCGAGAAGAGAGATGTCACTCAGAGTCCTTATAACCGGCCAGAATCTTTTATACTCTAGTTCAAAATCCATTTTATAAAATATCCTTTAAAATATCCCACTTAACAAACCATTGCAAGACCCGTTTCTTTTCCATATTTTCACTTTCCCGGCTGCAATTTTCAAGTAAATATTTATATTTCCTCTCCTTGTCTTGAAAATTTCTGACATCCATGATAACTTAAAATCCAATTTCATCAGGCCCGGAAAGGTTGCGGCTTTTATGAAAAGGAGATTAAAATGATCACCTTATTAAAAGGAGGGCAAATTTATGCCCCGTCTCCTCTCGGCAAAAAAGACCTCCTCATCGCAGGAAAGCAGATTGTCTCAGTAGAAGAACCAGGAACCATCCATCTCAGGGGAATTCCTTTTGAAGAAATCGATTTGTCCGGAAAGATCGTCACACCTGGGTTTATAGACAGCCATGTCCATATTCTCGGAGGCGGCGGTGAGGGCGGACCTGCGACGAGAACGCCCGAAATCAAAATTGAGAATATCATTTCCAGTGGAGTCACAACGGTCATAGGATGTCTCGGGACTGACAGTGTGACCCGGCATATGGAGTCACTCTATGCCAAAGCAAAAGGTCTTGAAGCTGAAGGTATCTCCACATATATATTTTCCGGTTCCTATGAAATACCAACCATGACCCTTACCGGCAGCATAAGGCGGGACCTTGTCCTCATAGATAAAGTCATCGGTGCCGGAGAAGTCGCCATCTCTGATCACCGCTCATCACAGCCTTCTTTTAGAGAATTCTGCCGGCTTGCTGCTGAGTGCCGTGTTGGAGGCATGCTGGGAGGAAAAGCAGGAATCCTGCACTGTCATGTAGGGGACGGTGAACAAAAATTGGAGATGATCTTCCGCCTGGTCAATGAAACGGAGATTCCCCCCAGTCAAATAATCCCCACGCACTGCAACAGAAATCCGGATCTTTTAGAGGAAGCCATTGACTTTAATAAAATGGGGGGATCCATTGACTTTACTGCGGGTGCAGATCCAAATAACGAAAAAGGAGGCCTTATCAGCATAAGTGAGGCCGTCAGTAGGTGTATAGAAAAAAAGGCCCGTCTTGACCACATCACCGTAAGCTCAGACGGCAATGGAAGCATGCCTGTTTTTGATGAAAAGGGAAGCCTTATAGGGCTTACCGTTGCCGATCAAAAAAGCCTTCTATCTCATTTCCGCTGCCTGATCGACAGAAATATATTGGAAATAGATAAGGCACTAAAGATATTCACCCTCAATCCCGCACTCTGTTACTCTCTCGGAAAAAAAGGGGGAATATCGCCCGGTTATGATGCGGATATCAACATTTTTGATTCCCGGTTCAATCTGATTCACTCATTTTCCATGGGGAAAAAAGTAATGGAAAATAAAAAATTGCTCGTTAAAGGAACTTTTTCACAATAAAATATAGTTGGACCCTTTAATTTTATAAAGAGTAAAAAGCAATGAACAATCAATCGGAAAAAAATGCCAGGACTCCGAATAAACCCGGATTCTATACGGCTCTCATACCATTGATAGCCATGGGACTTCTTCTTGGTGTGGGTTATGGAATTTATCAAATCAGACCTCAAGTGCTGTTGGTCGCAGCTGCATTTCTAACCGGATGCCTCGGATTTATTCTTAAATTCAAATGGAGCGACATGGAAAAAGGGATTGTCAACGGCATACATAAGGCAATGCCTGCCATTCTCATTATGCTTTGTGTGGGGATTCTGATAGGGTCATGGATAGCATCAGGAACGATCCCTATGGTCATATATTACGGGCTCAAACTTATATCGCCCCAATTCTTTCTTGTTACAGCCTGTTTTATCTGCTCCCTGACATCTCTCGCTACAGGAACATCATGGGGAACCATAGGAACACTTGGTGTTGCGTTCATAGGGATAGCCATGGGTCTCGGAATCCCGCTCGGACAGGCGGCAGGAGCCATCGTGGCAGGTGCTTATTTCGGAGATAAAATGTCTCCCTTTTCAGATGTGACAAACCTGGCACCCGTCGCAGCGGGCTCAAACCTTTTCGACCACATCAAACATATGATGTGGTCAGCGGCCCCCGCCTGGCTGCTTGGCCTTTTTATATATTTCCTCATAGGTCTCAGATACAGTGCAAAGGAAGTAGAGTCCGAAAGCATGAAAATAATCACACATACTTTAAAGGAGAACTTTAACTTTAATATCCTTCTTCTGCTCCCGATGGTCGTTGTCTTTTACTTTGCAGCCACCAAAAAACCGACCATACCGGGCATGCTGATTTCTTCCTTTATCGCCGGCATTCTCGCCCTTGCTTTTCAAGGAGTATCCATTCAAGAATTTGCCTCCGCAATCAATACAGGTTACGAATCCAACACAGGTGTTCCACAGGTCGACCAGCTCATATCCAGAGGAGGCCTGATGAGTATGATGGAAACCCAATTGGTTGCTTTTACGGCTTTCAGTTTCGGGGGGATAATGCAGTCAACAGGAATGCTCTCTGTCATACTGGATAAGGTTATGAAATTCACACGTAAAGTCTCCAGCCTTGTCATAACAACCATATCAGCCTGTATTATTACGGCTCTGGTCACTGGAAGTTCTTATCTTTCCATGATTATCCCCGAAGAACTGCTGGCCCCCATTTATAAAAGAAAAAACCTTGCCGCAAAAAACCTTTCAAGGATAGCCGAAGAAAGCGGCGCCATTATAGTTCCCTTGATACCCTGGAGTATGGCAGGTGTTTATATAACGGGGACCATAGGCGTTTCCACATTCTCCTATCTTCCCTGGACATTCATGAATTATATTTCTGTTGCTCTCTTAGCGGTGTTTGGATTCACAGGATTTACAATGGCCTCAAAAAAGAGAGAAGACGAGACTCAAATAGGAAGCTGAGCACAAATCCCTTTAATCTTTATCATCCGGTTTTTCCATGCGTTTTAAAGCTTCCTCGTATTTCCTATGAGCTTCTCTTTGTTTTTCCCTTGCTAACTCCGCTGTAGAATCAAATCTTGCTTCAAATCCCTCTTTTCTCTTTCTCTCTTTTAAAAGAAGGTCTTCAAGGCTTCCCTTCTTTTTCTTCTTCCTCTCAAATCTTATGACTTCCTTATTAGTGGAATCTATCCATAATAGGGACCCGCAGCAAGGACATTCCGCTTTGAATACGATCGAATCCTTTTTATTGTTTTTTTTATTCATTTTAACAAAATCTATCAAAAATTTGAAAATCATTCAAGTCAAGTCCCTGGATTTTATTCAAGGGATGAAGTTGCTGAGGTTCAAATGAAATTCAAGCGAGTTAAGGCATCTCTATCCGGTGTTTTTTTATGAGTTTAAAAAGGCCCTGGCGGCTTAATCCGATTTTTTCAGCCGTCTGCGTTTGATTATAATTAAAACGAGCCAAGGCCTGGTTTAAATACTTCCTTTCAAACTCTGCCCTTGCGGCAAAAAAACCATAGGAAATCGGACTTGCCTTTTTTATCCCGGAACATATCTTCCGTGAAAGGTCTTTCTCAGAAATGACGTCAGAGTCCTGACCTAAAACCATACATCTCAACACTTCGTTTCTGAGTTCCCTCACATTCCCCGGCCATGAATAGTTTAACAGAAAATCCAAGGCTTCGGAAGAAAACCGGAGTTTTTTTAAATTCATCTCTCCGCTGAATTTATGTGTGAAATATTCCAGGAGATATGAAATATCACATCCCCTGTCTTTTAACGGCGGCAGTTTGATAGAAATTATTTTCAGCCTGTAGTACAAGTCCTCACGGAATCTTTCCTTTTCAACCTCTTTCTCTATATCCTTATTGGTCGCACTTATCACTTTTATATCAACAGAGCGCGGCCTGTTCTCACCGATTCTCCGGAGCTCTTTTTCCTGAAGAACACGCAAAAGTTTAGATTGAAGCATAGGGGATAAATCACAAATCTCATCAAGAAACAAAATCCCTTTGTCCGCTTCTTCAATAAGACCCTGTTTATCTCTCAAAGCCCCTGTGAAAGAACCCCTTCTGTATCCAAACAGTTCACTCTCTAAAAGATTTTCAGGGATAGCTCCGCAGTTTAAAGCAACGAAATTCTCTTTTCTTCTTATTCCTATTAAATGGATATTTCTTGCCACCAATTCTTTTCCTGTGCCGCTCTCTCCGCTTATAAAAACTGGAGCCTCTATATCCTTAACTTTATGAATGAACCGATAGACTTTTTGCATGGATAGGCTTTTGCCCACAATTTGGAAATTCTCTGAAACCTTTTCCATCCCCTCTCTTGGGATGCTTTCCGTACGGATCATATCCTTCCACTCCAATTTAGATAACGATTATGGATTTGCATTTTCTCACTTCTGATCTTTTATGCGGGCACAAACAAGGAAGGATAGGAAATGAACAAAGAATTATATCTTCTTTTTTATTTCGTTTATTTTTTCCTTTGTTTTTCTATAATCTTTATTCCACTGTTTAACTTCTTTGTACAGGCTCAGGGCTTTCTTAAATTCGCTGAGATCCTCATAAACAGAAGCGATTTCATATTTAAGGGAATAGGCTGGTTCTGTGCCTTCTTTAATCAAATCAAGGGCCTTTTGCAGCCATTTGAGAGCTTCTTTAAAATTTTTTTTCTTACGGAAACAGGAGCTGATGACATGAAAACTGTCTGCTGCTATGTTTTCGTCTTTAGAGGCAATCTTAGCTTCCTCGATAGCCTCATCAAACAATCCCTGTTCCATAAAGGCCAAGGAAAGATTATAATGACTATCATAGTCTTCTTTCCCGACCTTCTCATCCAGAGCTTTTCGAAAATCAGATACAATATCTGAGAGAGCTTTCTCCACAATCGTTGTGTCCCCTCTTAACTGGTAATTGTAAATATCTTTAATAGCTTGTATTTCTTCGTCCGGTCTGCTGGCAAGGTCATAATATTTTTTTTCACCGTCTTGTTTTGAGACAATAGGAATAATATCTGTTTCAGCAAAAATATCAGCGGCTGTTAATTTTTCCTCGGAATCAGGTCTTAAGGAAGAAGGTTCAGAAGGAGGGGGAGGTTGCTTGAATTCTCCGAATAATTCCGTTTCTTTCTTCTTCACTTCGCCCAAACGCGACGGGATATCTTTAATGCGAACTTCTGAAGCGGCAACTTCCAACTCTTTGATTTTTCTATCTATCTTTTCATGATCCGGATACCTGATATTTAGATTTTGAAGAATTCTCCGTGCGTTCTTGAGAAGACCCTGTTCAATATACAAATCCACTTTAGCGAGAGTGGTCTCTATGACTTCTTCAACCTCACTGACATCCAAAGAGGCCTCTTCATCCTCTCCCAGCAAGCCGAGCTCCTTTTTTGTTTTCTTGTATTCATTGAAATACTCTTCTTTCTCTGGAAAGAGATTCAGCAGCTCTCCCAAAACCGAGATCATCTTTTCTTTTTCCTGCTTTTTTCTGTACTCTCTTAAAATGAGTCTGTTCGCAATTTCAAGATTGTCTTTGTTTCCTTTTGATCTGTAAAGATCGGCTAGTTTCTCAAGGGTTCTTATATGAGGCTTTCTCCCTGACAATATAAGGCCCAAAAGACCGATGGCCTTGTCTTCCTTTTTCTTCCTTGCTAACAGATCGACAACCGGCTCATAATATTCAAATGCCTTATCAAGATCTCCCTCTTCTATGAACAGCTTTCCCAGTTTTACTCTTGCATCAATATCCTTTGGACTTTCGGTTGTGATTCGCAGAAATACTTCTTTTGCTTTGTCATTGTTTTTATCTTCCAAATAAAGCTTGCCTAAAATATAAAGCGCTCTTAGATTTTTTTGGTCTTTTTTAAGTATCTCGTTAATAAGCTTGAAAGCTTCCTTCCTCTTGTCTTCTTTCTTGTATATCTCAATGATATTGGTCAAAGTACGGGGATAATCTTCTCTTAAGTCTCTTGCTTTTTGTAATACTTTATGTGCGTCCTCCAGCTCGTCTTTACTGATCTTATATTCCGCGACCTCATTTAATCTTTCGATAGCATTATCAATCTTCCCTTCCTTTTCATACAATCCCGCCAAAGTCTCTCTTGATTCCATGTCATCTTCATTGAGTTTGAGCACGGCTTCATACATCTCAATGGCTTCTTTATTCTTCTTGCTCTTCTTTAACTCCCTTGCCAGTTTCGAATATTCAGCCAGGGCTTCGGACTTAAATCCCCGGCTTTTATAAAGGTCTGCCAGTCTTCTGGAGATATCAAGGTTCTCCGGTTCTATCCTGGCAATCCTTTTAAGGGTGGCAATTGATTTGGAATAAATGCCTTTCTCTTCATATAAATTGGCTATTTTTTCAAACTCATCGACCGCCTTTTTTCTCTTACCTGATTTTACATACAAGTCCCCTATTATATTCCTAATAGGAATATCCTGTTCGCTTCCCGTCAATAATTTTTTATATTCTGTGACAGCTTCCTCAGTCTTCCCCTTCTTGACTAATTTTCTGGCCCTGTCTTCTATTCTTTGTCTTTCTTCTTTATCAGTCATTTTTCTTTTTCATGCTTCAATCTAAAGGAAGACCTATGCAAAACAGTCGGTCCGAGTTGCTCTAATGCTCTATAATGCTCCCTGGTTCCATACCCCTTATTTTTCTCCAGCAAATACCCTCTGAACATCCGGCTCAGCCCAACTATCATCTGGTCCCTCCACACCTTTGCCACTAT
>CAZUXT010000001.1:55966-246924 GCA_964624145.1 uncultured Eubacteriales bacterium
TGAACATCCGGCTCAGCCCAACTATCATCTGGTCCCTCCACACCTTTGCCACTATGGATGCGGCTGCAATCGAAATACTTTTCTGGTCTCCTTTATAAACTCTCTTTTGATAACAATTTACATTATTAAGCTCCAATCCGTCAACTAAAAGAAAATCAACTTCCCCTGCCATGTTTCTAACAGCCCTTTTCATGGACTCTATGGAGGCCCACAAAATATTATTTCTGTCAATCTCTAAGTTTGTGGCAACTCCGATCCCAACGGAACAGGCATTCCTCAATATCAAATGTGAAAGTCTTCTTCTTTTTTTTTCAGAAAGAAGCTTTGAATCATTGATTTCCTTTAACCATCCTTGAGGCGTGCTTTGAATACAAGAGGGAGAAAACATAACAGCCGCAGATACAACCGGCCCAAACAGAGCTCCCCTTCCAGCTTCATCTATTCCAGCAATATTTTTAAACCCTCTTTTTGCTATTTGCCTTTCTATATGAAAATCAGCCACTTTCTTTCATCATAACATAAAGATAAAACCTCAACCATAACAACCAACAAACTACCTGGATTCTTTTATGTTGGCTGCTTTGCCCTTCAAACTACGCAAGTAATATAATTTAGACCTTCTCACTCTTCCTTTTCTGACTACTTTGATTTTCTTTATGCTTTTGGAATAAAGCGGAAATATTCTCTCTACTCCTATGCCAAAAGAGATCTTCCTGACAGTAAACATCTTTTTTGCACCTGAGCCTCTTTTCGAAATCACATCACCTTTAAACACCTGGACTCTCTCTTTGTCTCCTTCTCTTATGATCACATGAACCTCTATGGTATCTCCTACATTAAAATTATCCCTGTCTTCCTTTATGTCTTCTTTCTCTACTAAATCAATGAGATTCATTGTTCCCGCCTTTCATTTCATTTCTTAATTCTTCAATAAGGATTTTATCTTTTTCAGAAAGCTTTGTGTCCTTCAAAAGGTCCGGCCTGAGACCCATGGTCTTCTCAAGCGCTTTTTTCCGTCTCCATCGCTCAATTTGTTCGTGATTCCCTGAAAAAAGGACTTCCGGAACTTTAAGCCCTCTGAAAGATCTGGGCCTTGTGAACTGAGGATAATCCAACAAGCCTGATGAAAATGAATCCTGCTTTACTGATTCTAACCTTCCTACCACCCCAGGGAAAAATCTTGAAACACTGTCAACGATGACCATAGCGGCCAGTTCTCCTCCAGTTAGAACAAAATCTCCTATGGAAATCTCATCTGTAGCCAGGTTTTGAGCTACCCTTTCATCCACTCCTTCATAGCGCCCGCAAACAAGTATTATCTGCGAACACTGAGCAAATCTTTCTGCCATTTTCGAGTTAAAACATTTTCCCTTCGGACTCAGCAGGCATATCAAGGCGTCTTCCTCCTTTTTTACTGTTTCTACAGCAAGAAATACCGGCTCAGGCTTGAAAACCATTCCCTGACTTCCTCCGAAAGGACGATCATCCACCTGATGATGCTTATCCCGTGCATAATCTCTCAGGTTGTGGATGTTTATCTCGAACAAACCTTTTTTCAGAGCTTTCTCTAGGATTCCCTTTGAAAAATAACTCTCAAATATTTCTGGGAATATTGTGATTATATCAAACCTCATCCCGCTCTTAAAGTCCTTTTAAAGTAACGACTCTCAAGTACTTGTGGAGTTCTACCTTTTTTATTATGCAGAAGTACTTTCCCCTGCCCGCACTCTTTTCTGAGAACTGCTTACAAAGCCTTTTCTCTTAAAACAAATGCAACAAAGGCTCTCTCATACCGCTTAAGTGTCTTTTTTCTCTGAGCCTTCCTTTTTCCTCCTTTGAATCCTCACTGCTTTGCGGCTTCAGGCTGATTCCTCACTTTTCGATAATTTCCAGATTGAATCTTCTTTTCAGTTTCATACCAGCTGCACCAAGTATGACTCTGATAGCTCTTGCAGTTCTTCCCTGTTTCCCAATGACTTTACCTAAATCATCCGGAGCAACTTTAAGTTCAAGAATTGTGGTCTGTTCCCCCTCTAATTGGGAAACCACCACTTTGTCCGGACTGTCAACCAATGCCTTAGCAATCATTTCAACTAGTTCTTGCACTGTAACCTCCTTTAAGCTTGTTTGTCTGATTGTTTCTCTGATATAGAAATTTTATTTAAAAGAGACTGTACTGTATTAGAAGCTTGAGCTCCTTTACTTATCCAATATCTTGCTCTTTCTAAATCAATGTTAATCTCAGGAGGGTCTTGTAAAGGATTGTAATATCCTATTGTCTCCTTTGCTTTGCTTTCTCGCGGTTTTCTGGAATCTATGACAACGATCCGATAAAAGGGCCGCTTCTTCGCTCCGTGTCTTCTTAATCTGATTGCAACCATCTAATACACTCTGCTCCATATTATGATTTGTTTTGAGATGATAGCTAAATTTTGACCATAAGTCAACTCATTTTACCTGGATTATTCACAAGTCGAGGTTTTAAACCTTATGAAATTCAGATGTGGATGTGGCGACATTGAAGATTTAGCCTTCGGATGAGGCTTTTCGAGGGTACCCGGCAAAGCCGGGCGCTGAGTATGTCTGACCCACGGACGGGGGGAGTTACGCAAGCGCCGAGAAAAACGAAGAAGAATGGCGTTAAAAATCTGAAGGGAGCACAGGCCATATCTGAATTTCACATCGGCTTGCCTCAATGGTAAAAAAATAAACATCGCCATTTTTTTATGAATAGGTCAGGTTTAATGAGATAAAGGAAAAGAAGACATCATTTTTTTGAAAACCGACTTCTTCATCATCTTCTTCATATCAAAAAACTGTTTGATCAGCTGGTTGACTTCAGCGACAGGTCTTCCGCTCCCCCTAGCGATACGTGCCCGTCTGCTCCCATTTATTATTTTCGGATTGTTTCTTTCCGCAGGAGTCATGGAATTGATGATCGCCTCAAAATAATTGACCTTCTTGTCATCTATATTCATTTTATTGATATTCTTAAACACTCCTCCGGAAGGGAGCGACTGTAAAATCTGAGACAATGAACCCATTTTCTTAATTTGCTCAAGCTGCTTCTTGAAATCCTCAAGTGTAAACTCCTCCCTCCGCATCCTTTTTGCCAATTCTTCTGCTTGTTTCATATCTGTTTCTTTTTCTGCTTTCTCGATAAAGCTCAGCATATCCCCCATTCCAATGATCCGAGACGCCATTCTGTCAGGATGAAATACTTCCAGTTTGTCAAATTTTTCACCCACCCCAATAAACTTAATGGGTTTCCCTGTGACGGCAGCTATAGACAGGGCAGCCCCTCCTCTGGCATCTCCGTCGAGTTTTGTCAGAATAATGGAGGTCAATCCGATCCTTTCTTCAAAAACAGAAGCGCTTTTGACCGCATCCTGTCCCGTCATAGAATCTCCGATATAAATAACTTCATCAGGATTCAGTTTGTCTCTAACGAGTTTCAGCTCATCCATAAGCTCATCATCTATATGCAGTCTTCCGGCCGTATCCACAATTAGAGGAGTATGATTGTTTTTTTCCGCATACGCAACCACTTCTTCCAATGCCTTATGAGGTAAATTCATCTGTTTCTTTGAGAACTCATAAAAAGATGATTGAAGAATCCCGGCTATTGTTTTTAACTGCTCCTGTGCTGCAGGCCTCTTTAGATCAAAGGAAACCATCAGCGGGTTATGGTTGAGATCCATCTCCCTCCGGGCAAGCTTCCCGCACGTGGTGGTCTTTCCTGTGCCCTGAAGCCCAACCAGCATAAATATGGAAGGGGGAGCATCTGCATAATTCATGTTTTGCTCTTTCTGCCCCAGCATTACTGTCAGTTCATCCCTGACGATCTTGATGACATGTTGAGCAGGAGAAAGACTCGACAGCACTTTTTGGTCCAAAGCTTTCTCTTTGACCTTGACTTCAAAATCTTTGACAACTCTGTAATTGACATCCGCTTCAAGAAAGGCCATCCTCATCATCTTCAGGGCTTCCTGCATGTTCTCTTCAGTGATCTTTCCCTCTCCGCGAAGGAATTTCATGACATTTTGAAGACGTTCGGATATTTGTTCTAACATAAGTCCTCTCTTTTCAGCCTCGAATCTTCATAAAAAATACACCTTCTTATTATAATACAATAAATAACCTGGCTTATTCATAAAAAAATGGCGATGATTATCTTTTTGTTTTGCTTTACAGGTAAATAATCCGGGTTAAAGGCTCAAAGCAGCGAAATGGGGAATGCTCACTTCTTCTTGACATTTACATCCATAGCGATTAATTTAATACTAATTTTCTTCAAAGCGAGAATGGTTTCGGCTTTTTAGGGAGACACGCAATGAAATCAAAGATCGATTACAAGGAAATATCAAAACTTATAGATCTGCTTGAAAAAAGGAATCTCCTTGACTTTGAACTCGAGATGGAAGGTTTCAAAATAAGAATAAGCAGAGAACACAAACAACCAGAGATCAAGGAAGTGACCATCATACCCGAGCCCCTCAAGCCTGACCAGAGTATAGAAAAAAAAGAAAAAAAAGAAGAAGCAAAAGACAAATCAACGGATAACAATCTTCACTTTATCACCTCTCCGATGGTAGGCACATTTTACAGAGCGCCTAATCCTTCCTCTCCTTCGTTTGTGGAAATCGGGGAAGATATAAAGAAAAACCAAACCCTGTGCATCATAGAAGCCATGAAACTGATGAACGAAATAGAATCTGATATTGACGGCATCATAGAGGATATTTACGTCAAAAACGGAAACCCGGTCGAATACGGACAAAAACTTTTTTCAGTGAAAAAGAAATAAATGTTCTCAAAACTATTGATAGCTAACAGGGGAGAAATAGCTCTCCGGATAATGCGGGCAGCTCATGAACTGGGAATCAAAACCGTAGCCGTCTTTTCAGAAGCTGATAAAGACTCCCTTCACGTGCTTCTTGCGGACGAAAAGATATGCATAGGTCCGGCAAAAGCGAGCGACAGCTATCTCAATATCCCCAACATAATAAGCGCTGCGCTGATCACTAAAGCCGAAGCCATCCACCCGGGATACGGATTTCTGGCTGAAAATCCCCGTTTTCCTGAAATATGCAATCAGGAAGGACTGATTTTCATAGGACCCTCAGCCTCAAATATGAGAATGATGGGAGATAAAAACAGAGCACGCCACGAGATGAAAAAAGCAAAGCTTCCCATCCTTTCGGGATCAGATGGGATAGTGAAAGATTTTAGCTTAGCTGAAAAAACCGCAAAAAGAATCGGATTTCCTATCATACTCAAAGCAGCGGCAGGGGGAGGTGGAAAGGGAATGCGCATAGTCCGCTCCCATTCCAATCTTGAGGAACAGTACATTATTGCGCAAAATGAGTCGAATTCTGCTTTTGGTAATCCTGATCTGTATATAGAGAAATATATAGAAAATGCCCGGCACATAGAAATCCAAGTGATTAGAGACGACAACGGTCATGTCATGGCTTTCGGAGAAAGAGAATGCTCTCTTCAAAGAAAACACCAGAAAATCTTAGAAGAAACCCCTTCCACATTCATAGATGAGAAAATACGAAAAAAAATAATAAAGGCTGTAGAAACAGCTACGGAATACATAGATTATCACAGTCTGGGTACTTTTGAATTTCTTGTTGACAGCAAAAAAAATTTCTATTTTATGGAGGCCAATACCAGAATTCAAGTTGAACACCCCATAACCGAAATGGTTTATGGAATCGATCTGATAAAAGAACAGATCAGTATCGCAGCCGGGAAAAAACTTGACCTCAAAAGTGACCTCTATCTCAACGGCCACAGTATTGAGTGCCGGATCAATGCCGAAGATCCCACCTCATTTGCACCATCTCCAGGAAAAATTGAATTTCTTGTTTTCCCCGGAGGAGAAGGAATCCGAATTGACTCGGCCGCATACCAAGGATGGAACATTCCCCCGCATTATGACTCCTTAATCGCTAAGATCATATCCCATGCTCAGACCAGAGAAGAAGCGATAAGAAAAATAAAAACAGCCCTGGAAATGACCACTATAGTTGGAATCAAGACAAATATCCCGCTACATTTGAACATTTTATCCAACTCGGATTTCTTGAAAGGCAAATACAATACCCAATTTCTGGAAAGATTTATCTCTAAAAAAAACAGCCACTAGAATCGTTCATCAACCAAGTACATTCTGACCTGGAAGGATCCTTCGTTATCTTCCACCACGAGTTCATTGACTCCCAGCTGCAGCTCCCCCCTTAAGGGCATGGCGATCTCTGTTTCTGTGCCAATATAAAATTCCTTTATGATCTCATTTCTGATTTCTTCCCCAGTCTCTTCATCTTCTTCAATAGAAATAAGCAGAACGATCCTTCCGATAAGGGATCCGATATTTTTATCCGCAATCGGCTGCTGCATTGTCCTTAAGTTGTATCCATCCGGGTCACAGCATGCTTTTGGATTTCCTTTTTGAAGAGAAATGGTCCCATCAGCCTTGAAATGAATGACTTCTCCGCGCTCTACATCAAAACCAGTGCTCACCCAATGCTGGTCTGCCTGTACTCCTATTCTATAAATTCTGTTGTTTTCCAACCTTGGCCGTTTGATATCCTGGCCTTGAACAGCACAAATACAAAAAACAATACAGAAAAAAACAAAAGAAAACAGAAAAATGAAAGGATGTCTTTTCTCTTCAGTCATATTTTCCCCAGTTTTAAAACCTCAAGCATCTGTTTGTGAATCTTTCCATTTGAGGCCAGCACCTGTTTTTTCCCCGGATCGAATCTCTTATTATGGAAATCAGTGACACACCCCCCGGCTTCTATGACTATGAGAGCCCCTGCCGCTGTGTCCCAGGGAGAAAGCTTTAGCTCCCAGAATCCATCCGCTCTCCCGCATGCCACAGAACAAAGGTCGAGGGCCGCCGAGCCGCAGCGGCGGATTGCCTGGCACCTTACGGCAAAATTTGAAAAATGGTCAAGATTATTCAATTCACTCTCTCTGATGTCATAGGGAAAGCCAGTTGTAAGAAGGCTTTTATCAAGCTCATCGATGCTGGATACCTGAATCTTTTTGCTGTTAAGACAGGCTCCTTCCCCTCTTTTTGCAGTAAACAACTCATCTCGCGCAGGATCTAAAACAAGGCCCACCAAAATCTCCCCTTCTTTTTCAACAGCTATGGAAATACAAAATACGGGAAATCCATGGACATAGTTTGTGGTTCCGTCTATGGGGTCCACTATCCATTTAAAATCAGAGCCTTTTTCTTTTTTAAGCCCCTCTTCGGCTATGATGTCGTGATCAGGGAAAACGCTTAATAAAGAATCATGAATGATTTCCTGAGATTGCCTGTCAAAGTTGGTGACGAGGTTGACCTCGCCCTTAAATGACACCTCTCTGGTTGACCTAATATTTTGAATAAGCATAAGGCCTGCTTTTTTTGCTGCCCTTTCTGCGGCCTTCAAGTACTTATCTAATTCCATTGAATCAACCTGAATCAATCACAAATCAAATCTTGCTTTTTTACAAAAAATCGAGAATAACTATATTAACAGCAATACATTTCCAGAGCAATATTTGTTTTTTAGTAAGTTAAAAACTCTTTGCCAAAAAATACGTACTATATTATGATAAAATATAAGAGAGAGACCTAATGAATGAACAAAAAAAGCCAAAAAAAAGCAAGAAAAAAATTATTATCATAAGCGCTATTGTCCTGCTGATAGCCATCATCATATTTATCAATCTCCAGGCTCAACGCGAGAAAAGCATCGCAGTCACAGTTGAAAAAGTCAAAAAGGAAGATCTTATATCCAAAATTTCCGCTTCCGGAGAAGTCAAGCCAAAAAAAAGCGTGAACATCAGCGCTCTTATAGCAGGAAGAATAATAAAAATTGCTGTAGAAGAGGGCCAGATGGTCAAAAAAAACGACCTTCTTCTCAAACTTGAATCCACACAATATGAAGCAAGCGCAGATAGAGACAAAGCCTATATCCGTTCTTTACAGGCTGAAAAAATCAAAGCGGAAGCCCAGCTTGAAAATGACAAAAGAAGCTTTCAAAGGAAAGAAACTCTCTTTAAAAAAGATTTGATATCAAGGGAAGAATTAGAATCCGCTCAAACACAGTACAGCATTTCAAAAGCCGGCTATGACTCGACCGAGTATCAGATCAAACAGGCCCAGGCCTCTTTGAGAAGCACTGTCGATAACTTGGAAAAAACCGTCTATGATTCCCCCATAGACGGAATCATAACAAGTCTTAATGTGGAGGAAGGAGAAATCGCTCTGGTGGGGACCATGAACAATCCGGGGACAGTCCTTTTGACCATCGCTGACCTTTCTGTAATGGAAGTGGATGTGGAAGTTGACGAAACCGATGTGATTGGAGTGGAACTCGGACAGACTTCGGAAGTCAGGGTAGATGCCTTTCCTGATTTGATTATTAAAGGAAACGTCACAGAGATCGGCAGCTCTGCTATCCAGACTGTTACCGGCTCTGAAGAATCAAAGGATTTTAAAGTCGTTATCACTCTGGAGGATCCCCCGAAAAACCTGAAACCAGGGCTTTCTGCCACTGCAGATATCATAACTGCAGAAAAATCTGATGTACTCACTGTTCCCATCTCAGCCCTTGTCCTTAAAGAACCAGAGGAAGAGACAGAAACTATCGGGAAGAAACAGGAAGAAGGAGTGTTTATCATCAAAGATGACAGAGCCCAATTCCGTCCTGTTGAAAAAGGAATCATGGGAGAACTTAATATTGAGATTGTATCCGGACTTGAAGAGGGCGAAGAGATCGCTGTGGGGCCTTACAGCGCTTTACGCCAGCTCAACGATGATATGCTTGTCAAAGCTGAAAAAAAGGAAGAGAGCTCCTGATGGATAACAACAACAATATCATCATCTCTGCTGAGAATCTCTGGAAGATCTATAAACTCGGCAAACAGGAAGTCAGGGCTCTGTGCGGTGTGACCTTTTCCGTAACAAAAAATGAATTCCTTGCTATTATGGGCCCTTCAGGATCCGGAAAATCAACCATAATGAACCTTTTGGGCTGTCTCGATACTCCTTCCAAAGGAAAATACTATTTAAACCACAAGCTCGTCAGTTCCCTGGATGATAATGAACTCGCATTCATCAGGAATAAGGAAATCGGTTTTGTATTTCAAGTATTCAATCTTCTATCCAGAGCTTCCGCTTTCCACAATGTCGAACTTCCCCTGATTTACAGAGGAGAAAACAAAAAAACAAGAAGGGAGAAAGCTGAAAAGGCTCTGGAAATGGTGGAGATTCTGAATAGAAAAGACCATCGTCCTTCAGAACTGTCCGGAGGCGAAAGGCAGAGAGTGGCCATTGCCCGTGCCTTGGTGAATGACCCATCCATTCTTTTGGCTGACGAACCCACAGGCAATCTTGATTCAAAAACCGGTCAAGAGATTTTAAAGCTCTTCAACAAGATTCACTCTCAAGGAAACACCATTATCATGGTCACACATGATCCGAATATCGCAAAACATGCGCATAGGGTCATTTATATAAAAGACGGAATGATTGAAAAAGAGGAAAAAAGGGGAGAATAACCATGAATTTTTTTAGCCGGCTTCAAGGAGTCTTTTTTAACCCCAAAGAGACATTCACATCCATTGCCGAGAAGGCACCCTGGAAAGATGCTTTTGTTGTTTTGCTCATTGTCATTGCTGTTTTTACGTATCTCATCCAACCTGTTTCCCAGCAGGACAGTGTCAATACCTTTAAGAATAATATTGAACTCAAAGACAGGATCGGAGAGGAGCGGTTTAATGAAATGCTTGACCGGATGCAGAATCCATCCACAGTTCAAACTATAATTCAGTCCATTGTCATAACTCCTGTTGTTATTGTGCTGGGTCTTTTACTATCCACGGCTGTGATCATGGTCATGGGACGTATGACCTCAACGGAAGGAAAATATGTGCAGATCTTTTCTTCATACATTCATGCGAGCTTTATTGACAAGATTCTTGGGGGAGTTGTCAGGCTCATTATGATCTTCACAAGCAAAACAGCTTTCGGTACGACCACAAGCCTTGCTTTATTTTTCCCAAAACTAGAAGCATTGTCTTTGAAATTTATCATATTAAGTCAGTTCGACTTTTTCCAGCTATGGATGTTTTGGGTTCTGGGTTACGCTCTGTCTTCCATATTCAAGATAACATTCAAAAAAGCGCTCTTCATATCTTATGGATTCTGGGTCCTCAAAAGCTTGCTGAACATAGGCATTGGTCTTTTAAGCCTAAGTTTTATGGGATGATTGCTCCGGCCTTTTAACTCACCCGGATAATCCGTTTGACATATTTTCTGTTCATTTATAAAGTATATTTATGGAAAAAGTGTGGCTTAATGGAAATCTCTCAGACTCCCCTCTCCCTCATTTGCTCTAC
Source organism: uncultured Eubacteriales bacterium (assembly GCA_964624145.1). Taxonomy (GTDB): domain Bacteria; phylum Acidobacteriota; class Aminicenantia; order Aminicenantales; family Aminicenantaceae; genus WJMT01. Next base: position 66,377 of record CAZUXT010000001.1, read on the forward strand.
CGGGTATGGAACTATAAAAGAACAGGCCGTCTGGAAATCAAAAAAGACACCACCTCTAAAAAAATAGATTTCTTTGAAGGAAATATCATAGCAAGCGCCTCATCCCTTGATAAAACAAATTTTTTTACATTCCTGCAAAAAGAAAAACATCTCCACTCATCAAGTATGAAAAAGTGTGAGAAATTTGCGAAAGTGAATAAAATTTCTCAGTTCAAAGCCATAACTGAGCTTGATATGCTTCCGCTTTTTGAGCTGTGGGAATTTCTCAAAAGATTTCTTATAGATGACCTTCTCCCTTTGTTTGACTGGGACGACGCCAATTATTTTTTTGACCCGGCGCAGGAAACACACAAGTCAGAAATACTGATCTCCGTTCCCACACTGAAAATCATCCGCAAAGGCATTTATCAAATGAAAAATCAGAAAATAATCAATTCTCATACACCTTCATCTGATAAATATATCCATGCTTATGCAAATAAATCTTTTTTGAATACAGACCTCAAGCCCAACGAACTTTATCTTCTGAACATTATTGGAGACAAGATAAAAATAGGTGAATTATGTAACCTCAGTGAAATCGGAAAAAAGGAAACAAACAGATTGATTTATTTATTCCAAAGCCTTCGGATCGCTGGCCTTCTTCATAAAAACACGGTTCCTGTCACAAAGGAAATTTCCAAATTCGAACTCTACAGTATCCTCGAATCCTTTCATAAGAAATGCGTATATATATACAAATACATCTCAAAAGAAATAGGCCCCGTTGCATTGAGCGTCCTGGAAAAATGCCTTGAAGACACAAAACCGCATCTGCCCCCTCAACTCCAGAACATCAGTATATCCCAAGGCGGAGAAGTGAACATAAGTTCCACACCGTCAACAAATCCCAGCCTCCCCGGAGAAATCAAATTGGATGAGTTTCTGGCTGCCCTCAACGAAATACTCGTTTCAGAGCTTCTTACCGTAAAAAAGACCTTAGGAGATGAGCATGAATCAAAAGTCGCAAAAACCTTAAAAAATACAGGCCAATGGAATACAAAAAAAACCAAATCTTAGGCTTTTTAATCCTTATCACAGTACTGGCAATACTGCTTGTAATCAAAATTGCACTATAAAACTAAAAATCTTCTCGTTATTTTAGGCCCTACATGCGTGGGCAAAAGCGATACAGCGCTTAAGTGTGCCTGCCATTTTAACGGTGAGATCATTAACTGCGATTCCATGCAGGTCTACGAAGGCTTTGACATCGGAACCGACAAACTGACTCCTGAAAAAAGAAGCGATATTCCACACCATTTGATCGGTATCGTCAAAGCCTCAACACAGTTTACAGCGGCTGACTTTGTTAATCTCTCTTTAAAAGCCATAGAAGAGATCACAAACAAAAAGAAACTTCCCATAATAGCCGGAGGCACAGGCCTCTACATCAAAGCTCTTTTAAACGGCTTGTTCCCGGAAAAGCAGAAGCATGCCTCCATACGCAGCCAGCTTGAGAAAGAAGCAGACGCGCACGGACTTGAAAAACTCAGGAAGGAACTTGAAGAAGTCGATCCTGATTACTCGAGCAAAATAGGCAGGAACGACAGATTAAGGATAATCAGGGCTTTAGAGGTATACCGTGCAACTAACATACCGATATCCGAACATTTTTCAGGGACCCAATCATTTGTCAAGGATTTTAATATCATAAAAATCGGCCTCATCATAGACAGAAAAACTCTTTACAAAAGAATCGAAGCCAGAGTTGACAGAATGTTTGAAAAAGGTATAGTTGAAGAGGCTCAAAATCTATTGGAGTTAGGAATCAAAGAAAATTCTCCTCCTTTTAGAGCCATAGGATATAAAAACATACTCAAATACATAAAAAATGAAATTTCCTTAGAAAAAGCCATAGATTCCACAAAAAAAGATACCCGCCATTACGCAAAACGGCAGATCACATGGTTTAAAAAGATGGAAGGAATAAACTGGTTTTCGCCTTATGATTATGAGTCCATAATAAAATGTATATCAGACGGCTTGATAAAATGGAAAAAGCAATAATCATCAACCTATCAACAAACAAAAAAGAAAAATTATCCGCTGAGGAATCTCTGGAAGAACTCAATGGATTAGTCCTTGCAGCAGGGGCAAAAACCATAGACAAGCAGTTCCAATACAGGCAGAAAATCAGCCCGAAATTCCTGATAGGGGAAGGGAAAGTCGAAGAACTCAAAGAACTCAAAAGCAAGCTCAATGCTGACCTTATTGTGTTTGACCAGGCTTTATCTCCTGTGCAGCAGCATGCCCTTGAGGGAAAAATAAAGTGCAAAGTCATTGACAGAACCCAGCTTATCCTTGATATATTCGCACAGCGGGCTCACAGTAACGAAGGAAAGCTCCAGGTGGAACTGGCACAGCTCAATTATATGCTTCCCAGGCTTACCGGAAAAGGCACAGCCCTGTCCCGGTTAGGAGGGGGCATTGGAACCAGGGGCCCTGGAGAAAAAAAGCTTGAAGAGGACCGCCGCAGGATACAGGACAGAATATCAAAAATCAGAAAAGATATCCGTAAAATTCAAAACCGCCGTTTGAATCAAAGAAAAAAACGGGGACGAGGACCTGTCCCTTTGGTGTCGATCGTAGGCTATACCAATGCAGGAAAGTCAACCCTATTTAACACGCTCACCAAAGAGAGTAAATTTGTATCCTCCCAGCTTTTTGCCACACTTGACCCTGTGATCCGCCGTGTGAGCCTTTCGAACGGAAGCCTTTTCTTTTTAAGCGATACCGTAGGTTTTATCCGGAACCTGCCAGTTGAGCTGAAAACGGCATTCCAGGCCACTCTAGAGGAAGTAAAGGAGGCTGACTGCATATGCCATGTGATTGATTTTATATCAGACCAGTCGATCAACCAAATAAAAGCCGTGGAAAAAACCCTGTCTGAAATCGGAGTGCAAGATATTCCCATCATTAAAGTGTATAATAAAATCGATCTTCTGGAAAACAGAGAAGAAATTTTAAAAAAGAACAATGACCTGAATGAAGACTCTGTATACATTTCTGCCAAATATGAACTGGGAATAAAAAACCTCAAACAAAAAGTTAGTTCGGTTGTTTTCAAAAACTTTGAAACATTCGAACTTTGTATCCCTATATCCAAAAAAAATTTAATTCGTTCTTTTCCTAAATGGTCAATTGTGTTAAAAAAGAGAGAAAACAGTGATGGTTATTTGTTAAAGATTTTAGCTGAACCCGAAAAAATGACGAGCTTTTTACCCTTTATACAAAAAGGAGAAAAAAAGTGGTGAAAAAGAAAATTTACATTTCTCTATGTATTCTATTTCTTATGTGGTCCTGCCAAATCGAGCAAATACCAAGCCCCCAAATATACACCGGAAGTCTCCCCCAGTCTCAGGTATCCGGACTATCACTTGACGAAAGAATAATCATTGAAGAGGCTTGGATTGACATCGGAAATGGAAACGGCAGAAGGGCTCTGAGCCAAGTTTCCAAACTGAGTCCAGGAAATCCTTTTTATTATATAATCACGGCCTATTCTTATTATTTATTAAACGACATCCAATCTGCGGAACACTACTTTAAAACAGCCATTGAAAAAAATCCGGAAATCGCCATCACTCACATCGGACTCGCCCAGCTTTATCAAAAAACCATGAGAGACGACCTTGCGTTCCTGGAATACAGGGAAGTGTTGAAAAACGAACCCGAACATACCTGGGCAAAATCCCGGTACGAAGAAATCAAAACAGATAAAACAAGAGATATCCTTCAGACAGCACAGAGTCTTATGAAACAAGGAGATCTTTTAGCCAGTGAAAAAACATATTTGAAAGCTCTTTATTATTCCCCTGAATCCATACAAGCTCACACCGCTCTCGCCAATATCTATCTGGAACAGAACAAACATGAAAGAGCCATCATACACTTAAAAATCCTCCTGTCATCCCAGCCTGAAAACACACAGTTCCTAAAATACTATGCAGAAGCACTCTTCCAGAACGAAGAGTTTAAAAAAAGCTATGAGGCGTATAAAGATCTAAAAAAAAGGGAACCTGAAGACCAGGACATAGACAGACGTATCGAACAGCTTAAAAACAGGCTCGGAATCTTTGAACTGCCCAGCCAATACAACACCATTCCTTCCCGGGAAGCCATAACCAGAGAAGACATGGCTGCCATTTTAGGTATAGAATTCCAGAAACATCTCCAGGCCCCAGACAAAGAACCACCTATAATCATTGATATTTCAACATCATGGGCTTCAGAGTATATCCTGAAGCTAACATCCATGGACATCCTTGATATCTATCCCAACCATACCTTCAAGCCAAAAAAAATCGTCACCAGAGCCCAACTGGCGGAAATCATTTACCGTCTCATCAACCACCTCAAACAAAACGGATACACCCTCATCCAGCAAATTCCGCCCCAATCAATTAATCTATCGGACGTCCCTCCAAACAATTTTTATTACAGGCCCATTATTATGGTTGTGTCATACGGAGTCCTCAATACCTCAATGGGAAGAAATTTCAATCCTGAGGATCCGGTATCAGGTCAAGAGGCTCTCAGAGCCATCAATATATTGCTCTCGCTGATCAAATAACCCAGGATAAATAAAAAAAGTTACAGTGGTTTATACAATTAAAAACAAAACTAAAAACGCCATCATCACGATCCCCAATATCATATCCCTATCCCGCCTTATTTTGAGTCCTGTTTTCTTATACTTTGTTCTATCAGGAAAAACACAGGCCTCCTTCATAACTTTTCTCATCGCTATTTCTACTGATTTTTTTGACGGAGCCATAGCAAGAATGCTCAAGCAGAAATCAAATCTCGGAGCCTTGCTTGATCCCATGGGAGACAAAGTCCTGATGACAACATCCTTTATCGCTCTTTCTCTCCCTTCGATCAATCATCCGAATTCAATCCCGATCTGGTTGACGGCAGCCGTCATAGGCCGTGACATATATATCGTCCTCGGTGCGGCGGCGGCTTTCAAACTCATCGGCCAAAAAAAATTCCCTCCTACTGTCACCGGAAAAGCAAGCACCGTACTTCAGATGGCAACCCCTCTATGTGTCCTTTTTCTCAATATGATAAAGAGGGAAAGCCACCTCCTGCTGTTTCTCTTTATTCTCACTTTGATAATGACCATCTCATCCGGAATCCATTACACATTCATCGGTTTGAAACGGCTTAACAAGGCTGAATGCCAAAACAGAAAACAAACACATTAAGTTTGACAGGATATCAAGCTCTTCTATCTATAAATCCTCTCCGGACTGTCTTCCATAGAATCTTCAAATCAAGAAACAATGACCAGTTTTGAATGTAATAGAAATCATATTCAAGCCGTTTTTCAAAATCAGTATTTTGTCTTAATCCATGGACCTGAGCCCAGCCCGTCATCCCTGATTTGACCTTATGCCTTAACATATATTTAGGCATCTTCTCCCTGAATTTTTCCACAAACACTTCTCTTTCGGGCCTGGGTCCTATGAGGCTCATCTCACCCAGTAATACATTTATTATCTGAGGAAGCTCGTCTATGCTGAATTTTCTTAAATACCTTCCAATTCTGGTTATTCTCGGATCACCTGGTTTACTCATGACCGGACCTGTTTTCTTCTCCGCACCTGAAATCATTGTCCTGAATTTATGCATCACAAATTTCTTGCCGTCCAAACCCACTCTTTCCTGATGAAACAGTATCGGGCCTTTTGAATCCAGCTTGATCATCAGAGCTGTGAGGACCAACAGGGGAGTCAGCAAAACCAGCAGAATGAATGATGCAGAGATGTCTATCGCTCTTTTCACAAAAAGCATGAATCCTCTCATCGGAGGCTCATCTATACTGATGACAGGAAACCCATCCAAATCCTCTATCCGGGCTTTTAATGTCAAGAGCTGGAACAGATCCGGTATCAACCTGACATTGACCACATATTTATTGACTATCTTAAGTATTTCGATGATTTTCGGATAATTATTCAAATCAAGGGCTACATAAACATCCGAAATATCCTTTTCCTTGATCACATCTGCCAGGTCCCTGATGGAGCCTAAAACCCTGATGCCCTCCCCTTCAGGGATGACCTCCCCTTTTTCCATCTCATCATCCAGAAATCCCTTCACCTCAAATCCCAGGTCCTTGTACTTAACCAGTTTCTGGGCAATGGCCCTTCCCATCTTTCCAGCACCGACGATCACAACGCTCTGGAGATCCAGGCCCCTGGCATACCGCCTTTTCATGAAATAATATATCTGGTTTCTTAAAAAGGAGAGGACAAATATCACACTGATAAAATAAACCCCTAAAAAACCATGGGAAAGCTTGAAGTCAATCTTAAACAGAGGGGCCTGCCCCTGGCTGTATGCATTGAGATAATTCAAGAATCCCATGATAACAATAACAGTAAAAATCGTGTTCAGCGTGATAAGGAAAAAATCTTCGACTCCGGTCCTTTTCAGGCGTGTCCTGTAAAATCCCTGAAAGAAAAATATGGACATATGAATAACAAGAAACAGGGGGAAAATGAACACATACGATTTTATGGACGGTATTCCTTTTGCAGGATTTACGGGAATGATATACCCATAAAAACGAAAACCATAAGAATAAAAATAAGATATCAATATCCCGATAATATCACTGAGGATATAAAGGCTGATGAGTTTGGTCCTATACTTCTTTATCATTTTTTATTTTGAAATTCATCCCATTTCTCTTTGATAAAGGAAAAAATCCTTTCTTTGAATTTTTCCCTTGAGTATTTCAAGGCATTGTTTCTTATTTCAGTTTTATTAAATGGCAACTTTTTAAACTTGTCAAGGACACTTATGAGGCTGTCTGCATTTAATTTTGTGAAAAACAAACCGCTTGAGCCGGATATGACTGTTTCTGAAGCCCCGCCGCGGCCGAAAGCAATAACAGGAATCCCGCATGCCTGGGATTCCAGTGAATTAATTCCGAAATCCTCTTCGCCCGGCATGATAAGAGCCCGGGCTCCTTGATATAATTTAAGAAGGTCCTCTGAGGGGAGAGAACCAAGAAACTTCACGTTTTTTTTTGCCTTTTTTTTCAGCCTTTTATAATCGGGCCCGCTCCCAACAATATGCAGCGTATCTCCTGTTCTGTTAATCGCTTCAATGGCGATGTCAATTCTTTTGTAAGGAACAAGAGCGGAAACAATAAGATAATAATGATCAACCTGTTCTCCCGGCCGGAAAAAATGAACATCGACCGGTGGATTGATCACAGCCGCCTCTCTTCGATAATACGTGTGTATCCTATCAGCTACTGTTTTTGAATTAGCAATGAAGTGGTCAACTCTCCGTGAAGATGATTCATCCCAAACTCTCAACCAATGGATCACCGGAGGAATCAAAACTCTGGAAAAAGTATTCAATCTCTGTCTTGAGAAATAAGAAAAATACTGGTTCCATGCGTATCTCATGGGAGAATGAACATAACTGATATGCAGAGAATCAGGGCTGGGGATAACTCCTTTGGCAACACAGTGAGAACTCGAAAGAACCAGGTCATAACCTTGAAGGTTAAAAAGTTCTGCTGCAAGTGGAAACAGAGGGAGATAAGACCTGTACTTTTTCTTAATAAAAGGCATTCTCTGGATAAAACTCGTGATGATTTTTTTCTCTTCGATGGTCTTTATCTGGCTTCCGGGAAAATGAATAAGGGTAAAAATGGGAGCATCGGGAAACAATTCTGATAAAACCTCCAGAACCTTTTCTCCTCCCCTTCTCCCGGTAAGCCAATCATGCACTAAAGCGACTTTGATGTTATCCATTGAAATTGATTATAAGAAGGGTTCCTAAGATTGTCAACGAATCTGATGTCCCGTTTGAGCTTCAGCGTCTTCCCATTTTCCGGAACAACTCTACATAAAGATTTTGAATCTTATCGACCATGCATGAGATGGAATATCTCTTTTTAACACTTCTGTATAAATCCGTACCGAATTTTTCTGCAAGAGTCTTGTTGTTCAAAAGCTTTAAAGCGGCTCCAGCCAATTCATCCGGTTTATCCGGGGATACAAGTATGCCGGTCTTTTCGTTTTCTATTATCTCTTTTATTCCATCCACATCTGTGCCTATGACAGGTCTTTCAAGTGCCGCAGCCTCCAGCAATACATACGGAAGCCCCTCCCACAAAGAAGGAAGCACAAAGATATCAAATCCGGACATGAGCTCAGACACATCCTCTCTTTCTCCAAGAAAACTGACGACATCATCCGTTCCAAGCTTCTTGTTCAGCCTCTCTAATTTTTCCTGAAGGGGCCCTCCTCCCACCACAAAAATCTTCATTCCAGGAAAATGCTTTTTTATTCTTACGCCTGCTTTCAGCAGAAGAGGTATGTTCTTTTGCCTGTGAAGCCTGGCTACGGTCCCTATCACCGGTTCATTCCTGATCTCATCGCCAGCACTTTCTTTTATGCTTGTGCGTTTGAATAATGAAAAATCGATTCCGTTTTCTATGAGTTTTATTTTTTCATTGGATGCCAGCCTTAATTTTATGCCTTTCTCCCTGTCCGCCCGGGAAACAAATATGACCGCATGAGTAAACCTTGAAAAAATTCTTTCTAACCAGATGTATACATGCTTAAGAAAAACATTTCTATAGTAGAGATAATGGACTCCATGCAGTGTATGAACCACAGCTAAATCTTTATGTTTTCGTGCGGCCCATCTCCCGTAAAAACCCGCTATCCCTCCATGAGTGTGGATGATGTCAAATCCGTGCTTTATCAGCAACGCCTTAATGGCTCTTGCAGGCTCTATCTTGAAATACTTACTCATTGATACCGGAAAATGGGAGATATTTTTCCTTTTCACTTCATCCACAAGATGCCCTTCAGGATTGGAACAAACAGAAATCTCAAACCTTTCCTTATCCAGATTTTCAACCAGGCTGAGGAGGTTTTTCTGCCCTCCGCCAAGAAATGTTTTATCTATGACTTCCAGGACTTTAATTTTTCTCATCCCTGTTTTCCCAATAACCTGAAAAATCTGATTCTTTCTTTCAGAACACTGTTCTTTTTGAAAAATCCCACGAGAAGAACAAAAACAAAGTCAATACTCAGAAAGGCTTTTAGGAGAAAAAGAGAAAAAGGGCTGCAGTGTTTTTTATAAAAATAGAGCTGGCTCTTTCTGTAATGAAAACGGCTGTTCAGCTTTCTCTGCTTTGTGCTCGCTCCGCCTATATGAAATACCCTGGCCTCAGGTAAATAGACCAGCTTCCATCCCTTTTCTCTTATTCTCATACAGAGGTCTATGTCCTCGAAATACAGAAAATATTTTTCATCGAACATCCCTGCCCTCTCCAGAATATCTCTTCGAGACAAAAAACATGCGGCACTCAACCATTCAACGTCTCTTTGTTTTTGGTTTTTTCTAAGCCTGTTTCTATAAATCCGGTTTAAAAATATTTTTTTGGCTGCTTCAGAAAAAAAATTGACCTTCCCACCAAATGATACTTGATAATCATTGTTTCCAGTTAGCAAAGCCGGTCCGACTCCTCCTCTATCAGGGTGCTCTTTCATCTCAGCCATCATTGTTTTTATGGAATTCGAATACACCAGTGTATCTGTGTTAATAATGAGAACATAATCTCCTCTGCCGGCTTTCAAACCCTGATTATTCGCTCTGGAAAACCCCACATTTTCAAGGTTGCACAGCAGGCGGATAGAAGGGTATCTTTTCTTTAAAATATCCACACTTCCGTCTGTCGAATGGTTATCTACAACAATAATCTCGCTTCTTATGCCCTTTAAATTTCTCTTTATGGAATCAAGGCAGTCTTCGATATAACCCTTCCCGTTGTGATTAACCAGTATGACTGACAAAACCATATCTTCCTTTTGGGGAGAAAATTCCCGAGACAGACTACTTCCCATGCAGCACCTCATTCATAGCTGTACTGAATTCTCCGGCAACCCGGTCCCAAGAAAAATACTTCCTTTTCTTAGTAAAGGCGCGCAGAAGGACATCCATCATTTCTTGATCTTCCAGTGCACTCCTCAAATGAGATCGAATCTCCCCCGCATCCGGATTCTCAACCATAAGAGAAAACTCTGAGAAAACCTCTGCCAAAGCGCTTTTGTTAAGCAAAACAGGAACCGTGCCGCAGGAGAGAGCTTCAAGAGGCGGAAGCCCGAAACCCTCATATTCAGAAAGGTAGGCGAAGACATCCAAAGAAGAAAAATAGAGCGGAAGTTCGGACTCTTGAATGCTTTCTTCCCAGAGAATCCATTCCTCATTTAATATCCGTCTCATATTTTGAGGGGGATAGGTCAGATCTTTACCCACTATGTAGAGCATGACTTCAGGGAATTCTGCTCTTAAATGCCTCACTGCCTCAACCAAGAGAGGAACATTCCTTCTATTAAAAATCGAACCCAGAAATCCTATGATCTTACGGCCTTTTAGACCCTTTTTCTCTTTCCATCTTAAAACCTCTGTGTTTGCAGCCGGCTTGAAATTTTCTCCCGCTCCCAGATAAAGCACCTTGATTTTCTCAGGCGATACAGAGTAGTGTCTGATTATCTCCTGTTTGGACACTTCAGATAAAGTTAAAATCAATGATGCTTTACAAAGACTCCTTTTTACAAAAAACTTCCTTTTCCATACCTCTTTTTTTGGAAACCACTCCGGATGCGATGCGAACGAAACATCATGCTCGAAAAGAATTGACTTTGAACTGACGAAAAAAGGAAGAGTGTAATTCGGAGCTATGAGAAGCTCCGGACGGCACTCTTTTATCCCTCTAAAAAAGGGACCGTTCTGCCATCTGAAATACCCTCTATCCTCAGGCAACACATACTGCTTTATATTGCCGCATTTTACATAATCCTCTACTTTCTGGCGGGAAAAAACAAGAAACTCGTATCCGTCTCCCTCTCCACACAAAGAAAGCAAGATATTGTGAATAACACGTCCCACACCAGTCAGTTCTTTAGTGACTTCATAACAATCAACCGCTATTTTAAACCTCTTTTTGTCGCCTTCCACCTTTTCTTTTATTCCCCTCTATATACGCTCTGGTAAAAGTCCAGGGTGCTTTCCGCTGTTTTTCCCCAGTCGAATTCTTTGGCCCTTTTTCTGCCTGATTCAATATATTTCTTTCTAAGATCATCGTCTTCAAGCAGCTCTAGAATCCGGGAGGCTATCTCTTCCGGCTTGTCCGGATCAAAATAGAGAGCGGCATCTCCTGCGATCTCAGGTAGGGCCGTCCTCTCAGACGCGGCAACCGGCATTCCACTGATCATGGCCTCAAGAAGGGGAAGCCCAAAACCTTCGCTTAAAGAAGGAAATACGAAAAGCGTACCGGTCCTGTACAGACGTTTGAGATCCCGTGAGGAAAGATAATCCAGAATTTTTACCTGGGCATCCAGCCTGTTTTCATTTATGTTTTTTTTCAAGGCAGGATAGTCACGTCCCATTCTGCCTGCAATGACAAGCGATACATCAGGCTCTTTGCTATGTACAATGCGAAAGGCTTTCACAAGATTTAACAGATTCTTTCTTGGTTCCATGGCTCCAACAAACACAATGACTCTTGAAGACAAAGAATGAGACTCGCGAAAATTCTTTATCTCCTCCAAAGTGATGTCCGAACTGAATTCCTGATCCACTCCCAGATAAATCGCTTTTACCTTTTCCTTGTTTATAGGGAATCTTTCTAAAAGTTGTTTTTTTATAAAATTTGAGTCCACGATGACTCCATGTGACATTTGGAGAGACCTGTGGATATTCTTTAAAAAAAACTTCCTGGCTTCCCTGTTTGCCATATAAGGAAAATCCATAAAAAACAGGTCGTGGACGGTTATGATAGCTTTTCCTTTTGTAGGGCAAATCAAAGGAGTCGGAGAGTGAGTGAGGTCAAGCCTGGTCTTAAAAAAGGCATCCATTGCGGGCCATTTCAATCTGTACCATGCAAAGTTCAACAGCTTCACAGGACAATGAAAATCACGAAAATGCATTTTATTTAAAATCGGAATCTTAGAGGGAGAAAACCTCTGCTTAAAAGAAGATGAGAAAAGATAATAATCATTTTCCATGTCTATATTGGACAAAGAAAAAATCAAGTTTTTGATGTATATGCCAACCCCTGTCTCAAATCTAAGCAAAGGCCTCAGGTCTATACCTATCTTCATTTTGGCTAAATGTAGTCTCTCTCGCCCCAAATGTCAAGCCGACCGGAACTGGAAAAATACTTCCCATTAACGGGGTTTTTCATCTCACTTTCATAAAAAATCCAGCATGTCTTGCTTCTTGAATAAAGGGGTGATATTATCTGGAGCACTGAAAAAAACATGACCGAACTGGAAAAAATCATAAGGAGAATAGATACATACCGTAATGAAATGGTCGATATACAGATCAAGTTGTGCGCAGTTCCTGCCATTTCTCCTGCTAACGGCGGCGAGGGAGAAGCAAAAAAAGCAGAGATGATTTTAGACCTTTTGAAAAACATTGAATTCAAGGATGTCAAGGTCATCAAAGCCCCGGATATAGACGCTCCCTCCTGTTACAGGCCCAATATAATCGCCCTTTATAAAGGAGAAAATTCTTCAAAAACCATATGGATGATGACGCATATGGATGTTGTCCCCCCCGGTGAACCCGCCTTATGGAAAGGGAATCCTTTCAAAGCCTATGTAGAAGCCGGAAAAATATACGGCAGAGGGCTGGAAGACAATCAACAGGATATGCTGGCTTCCATATACGCACTAAAAGCGTTCCAACAAGAAGGAATAAAACCAAAATATGATGTAGGCTTGATCTTTGTTTCTGATGAAGAAACAGGTAATACCAAGGGGATAGAGTACGTAATGAAAAACTCCAATCCTTTTAAAAAAAATGATCTGATCATTGTCCCGGGCGTGGGAAACAAATACGGGACATTGATCGACATTGCAGAAAAAAGCATATACTGGTTAAAAATAAAAACCGTGGGCATACAGACTCAAAGCTCTACTCCGGAAAAAGGGGTAAACAGTCTTAAGGCAGCCTCCTTTCTTATAACAGAGCTCACTCGACTTTATCAAATATTTTCTGAAAAAAACCCTATCTATTCTCCCCCGATATCAACATTTGAACCCACCAAAAAAGAAGCAAATGTGCCCAATATAAACACTATTCCCGGAGAGGATATTTTTTATATGGACTGCCGTCTCATCCCTGAGCACAATATAGATAGGGTCAAGAAGGAGATCCAAAAAATAGCCCAAAAAACAGAGAAAAGATACCATGTCCATATCATACTGGAAGACGTGCAGAGAGATTCTTCACACGCGGAGACATCTCCTAAAGCTCCTGTGGTTCAGTCTTTGCAAAATGCGGTCAAAGCCATATACGGGAAAAAAGCAAAGCCCACTGGCATTGCAGTAAGGACCGCTGCCGCCTTTTTACGAAAATCCGGTTATCAAGTTGCCTGCTGGTCTAAAATAGAAGAGACAGCCCACCAACCCGATGAATACTGCGTCATAGACAATATGATGGGAGACACAAAGATCTTCGCCCATATATTACTCCAAGATTCCTAAAACCTTTTCTTAGAATATCTTTTATAAATTTTCCTTGCTGTCATTATTGTATTCAAATGTATGGAAACAACATCATTGATACCCGCAGCATATCCTCCGGCAAAAAGTATAACCATAGGGCAGCCCCTTCTCTGAGCGCTTTCTATGACCATTTGATCTCTTATTTCAAGCCCTCTTAACGTCAAGTCCAAATCCCCCAGTTTGTCTTTTTTATATGGATCAGCTCCGGCAAGATAATAGATTAAATCAGGAGCAAATTCTTCATAAATACGGGGGATATGCTGTCCTAATGTTTCAAGGTATTTTTCATCCCCGTCTCCTGACCACAAACCGGCGTCCAGGGAACTAACAGCCTTCTCCGCGGGATAAATATCCATTTGGTGAATTGAAAAAGTAAAGGCATAGTCTTTGTTCTGCAGAATAGATGCGGTTCCATTCCCCTGGTGAACATCGCAGTCTATGACCATGGCCCTCTGTATTTTTTCTTCTGCCTTCATTTTTTCCAAAGCCACTGCCACATCATTTATCATGCAAAAACCTTCACCATGATCCGCATAAGCATGATGAAATCCTCCTCCTATATGCACACACATCCCGTCTCTTAGCGCCGCTTCTGACGCCTGTATCGTGCCTCCTGCTGTCAGAAAAAAAAAGTCTATGGCTTCTCTGGAAAACGGAAGTTCAAGTGCCGTAAGTTCTGAAGAGGACAGACGACCGGTCTTTATCTTTTTTATATATTTGGATAGGTGGGCTCTTAAGACGTCTTTATCGTCAGGAATGGCGGGTTCAATAAAATTTTCTTTAGCCGCTCCTTTTTTTAGCAGGTTCTCATAAACCAACCTGTACTTATTAACAGGAAAGATGTGGTTTTTGAAATCCACCATCCAGTAAGAGTCGCTGTAAACAAATCTAAAGGGGAATTTATCTTTTTTTAAACGCCTGATAATATCTTTAAGTCCTGCCATGAACCAAACTGACCTCTTTAGTCTGACCTAATCAAAAAAATGGCAATGCCCTTATTATTATTTTCATTTCAATGATATGCAAGATTTTTTCAAAAGTGATTATTGTGTCTGTTTTCTTGTCTTTATGATTGTTTTCTCTTTTCCTGAAGGGTGACCTGCGCTGCTGCTAATCTCGCTATAGGTATCTGGTATGCGGAACAGCTCACATAGTTCAGCCCTATTTTGTGGCAGAAGAAAATAGACCGCGGATCTCCGCCATGCACGCCGCATATTCCCACCTTTAAATCAGGTCTTGTGGCCCGGCCCTTATTAACAGCCCATCTCATCAATTCACCTACTCCGTCAATATCTACTGAGGTAAAGGGATCATCTTTCCAAATGCCCTTGGTCAAATATTGGTTGATAAATGAAGCGCCGTCATCCCGTGATATGCCAAAGGTAGTCTGAGTGAGGTCGTTCGTGCCAAAAGAAAAGAACTCTGCCTCTTTGGCCACTTCATCTGCTGTTATGGCAGCTCTCGGAATCTCTATCATCGTGCCGACCGTATAGTCAAATTTGACATTATATTTCTTTATCAATCTTTCTGCCACATCAATGATGATCTTCTTCTGATCCGCCAGCTCGTTTACCGAGCCTATCAAAGGAACCATGATCTCAAGAAAAACATCCTCACCCTCACTTGATAACTGACAGGCGGCTTCAAAAATCGCAGATGCCTGCATTTCTATTATTTCTGGGAAGGTGACTCCGATACGGCATCCCCTATGGCCGAGCATAGGATTAAATTCAGACAGAGCTTTGACCCGTTCCAGGATCTTTTCTTTTTCTTTGATCTTCTCGCTGCTTGCTTTTCCCGAATGCTTCAACTCAGCAATCTCCAGCATCAAATCTTCTTTCTTCGGCAAGAACTCGTGAAGAGGGGGATCCAAAGTTCTGATTGTCACGGGATTCCCACCCATGGCTTTAAACAGGTCATAAAAATCCTGCCTCTGAAAAGGCAGCAGTTTATCTAAATACATGCGCCTGTCTTTTTCGGTTTCAGATAAAATCATGTTTTTTATAAAGGGCAGCCTTTCCTTCTCAAAAAACATGTGCTCTGTTCTGGCCAATCCTATACCTTCAGCTCCAAAGGCAAAGGCAATTTTGGCATCCCCCGGCGTATCCGCGTTCGCTCTGACATTCATCCTCCTCACTTCATCAGCCCAACCAAGGAATTGAACAAAATATTGATATAATTTAGAATCTTCAGGCCTTTTGTCCCCTTTGATAACCTGAATGATCTCTGAGGGTTTGGTTTCGATCTCTCCCCGCATAACTTCTCCAGAAGTGCCATCAATTGAAATCGCATCTCCCTCGTTCACTGTTTTTCCTTTGACCTTAAAGTTCCTTCCTTCTTCATTGAGCGCAATGTCACCGCATCCGACAACAGCCGGCTTTCCCATCTGTCTTCCTACCACTGCTGCGTGTGAGGTCATTCCACCGGTGGCTGTGAGAATTCCCTGGGAAGCGCTCATCCCGTGTATATCATCAGGAGACGTTTCATCCCTCACAAGGATAATCTTCTTTCCCTTTGACTTCCATTCCACAGCTTCATCTGAAGAGAAGACCACCTGACCGGCGGCTGCCCCCGGTGAAGCGGCAAGTCCCTTGGCAAGCACTTCATGTTTTTCTTTTTCCTCGGGATCAAAAACAGGATGAAGCAGCTGATCCAGTGCCCCAGGCTCCACCATCATCAAAGCTTCCTCTTTCGATGCGATACCTTCTTCGACCAGGTCAACCGCTATCTTTACAGCCGCCTGCCCGGTCCTTTTCCCATCCCTCGTTTGAAGCATATAAAGCTTATTCTCTTGAATGGTAAATTCGAAATCCTGAACATTGTGGTAATGTTTCTCCAGGTGGCTTGTCACTTGAACAAGCTGTTTAAAGACTTCGGGCATATCGTTTTCAAGTTCTTTTAATAAAGAAGGCGTCCTTACCCCAGCGACAACATCTTCACCCTGAGCATTAACCAGATATTCTCCATAGATCTCCTTCTCTCCTGTAGCGGGATTTCTTGTGAAACCGACTCCTGTAGCAGAACTATCTCCAAAATTACCAAAAATCATAAGCTGGATATTCACGGCTGTGCCTAAATCATCCGGAATATGATTGATATTCCTGTAGGTGACCGCACGAGGATTATTCCAAGAACTGAATACCGCAGATACAGCTAAAAACAGTTGTTCCTTGACATCCTGGGGAAATTCTCTCCCCGTATTCTCCTTTATGATCTCTTTATATTTCTCCAGTATTGCCTCTAATGCCTCTTCAGGAAGCTGTGAATCGACCTGGATACCCTTCTCCCTTTTTTTCGCCCTCAATACTTCCTCAAACTTTTTCTTGTGGATCTCTAAAACGACATCACCAAACATCTGCATCAATCTCCGGTAGCAGTCTAAAGCAAACCTCCTGTCTTTGCTTTTTTGAGCCAGCCCTTCCACTGTTTCATCATTTAAACCCAGGTTCAAAATGGTATCCATCATTCCGGGCATGGAAAACTTGGCTCCTGAACGAACAGAGACCAATAAAGGATTTTCTTTATCGCCAAACTTTTGGCCTGCTGTTTTCTCTAATCTCTCTAAATTGACAAGGATTTCCTTCTTCACCTCATCCGGGAGTTTGTTCCCTTCTTTCAGAAAGAGAGCGCACACGTCAGTCGATACAGTAAATCCCGGAGGAACCGGAAGCCCTATCCCTGCCATCTCTGCGAGGTTAGCTCCCTTGCCTCCGAGTAAGTCTTTCATGTCTTTATTGCCTTCCGCATTATCCTTTTTAAAAAAATACACATACTGCCTTGTCACTTTGACCTCCTTTTTTTCATCACAACCAATGATATGAGCCTCGATTCCAAGCTCTCTTTGAAAAACAATTCATATTTGCGGAAAATCGTCTCATTCGAATATGATTTCACTCTGTTTGCAGGCACTAAAGCTCCTGCAAAATAAGATTCAGGGAAAAATTCCAGTAAAGAGTAATTGTAAAACAGTCTTACGCCAAGGTCAAATAATTAATCCGAATCACTCAGGCTAAAACAGTGACCTGTATTTTTCAAGTCCTGCTTTGAATACATTTATAGCTCTTCTTAAATTCTCTTCCTTAAGAACATACGCAATTCTCACTTCATCCATCCCCTTCCCGGGAGTACAGTAAAATCCCTGGGCAGGAGCCACCATGACCGTTTCATTCTCAAATCTGAAGTCCGTCAACATCCACCGCACAAAATGTTCACTGTCTTTTATGGGAAGCTTCACAATGATATAGAATGCGCCTTGGGGTTTGTGCATGACGATGCCGGGAAAGTCCTTTAATTCTTCAAACAGGATGTCTCTCCTCTTTTGATACTCTTTTCTTACAGGTTCAAAATAGCCAACTCCCATTTGATAAGCCTCTAAAGCTGCCTTCTGCTCAAGAGTTGGAGGACAAAGCCTGGCTTGGGCGAATTTGAGAATCCCATTATAGACTTCAGGGTTCCTGGTTATGACAGCTCCTATCCTTGCCCCGCAGCAGCTAAAACGCTTGGAGATGCTGTCCACAACAATAGCTCTATCCTTAATCTCTTCATACTCAAGTATGCTTTTATGACTGTATCCATCATAAACAAATTCTTTGTAAACCTCATCCGCAATGAGAAACAGGTCATGTTTCTTTACAAGATCAATCACCCTCTCCAGCTCTTCAGCCGTATAAACCGTCCCGGTAGGATTGTTCGGAGAACACAGTAAAATAGCTCTCGTTTTTGATGTTATGGTCTGTTCTATATCCTTCTTAGGAGGAAGTCTGAATCCATTTTTTACATCAAGAGTGAGGGGCGCTATTTTTACATTTGCAAAGGCAGCATACCCATTGTAATTGGTATAAAAGGGCTCAGGAATGATAATCTCCTCACCATTGTCAGCCACTGCGGAAAAAGAAAAATGAATGGCTTCTGATCCCCCGATTGTGATGATCACATTCTCATGGGTCACTGGAATATTGTATGAATTAAAATAGCTGGCAATAGACTTTCTTAAATCCAGAATCCCCTGAGCAGGGCCGTACTCAAGAACCTCTTCTTTTCCTTTTTTAAAGGCATTCCATACAGGATCCGGTGTTTTAATGTCAGGCTGTCCGATATTGATAAAATAGACCCGGACCCCTTCTGAAATTGCCTTGTCCGCATATGGTTTTAACTTTCTGATGGGAGAGGCTTGTATATCCTGGGCACGTTTGGAAATATGCATTTGTATTACCTCCCGTAATCAGCCCGGATTCTCATCGAGCGCCACACTCTTTCGACTCGTTCATCATCCAGGTCATTCATGAAGATTTTGATTATTTCAAAAACACATATTTATGTCAAAGTTTTTATTGCTCTCAAAAATAGATTCTGGTATTTTAAGTTCGACGTAACAGAACTTCGTTTATGTTAAAAAATCACAAAGCCGTAATCACCGGAAAAAAAAGTTGGGGAAACGATTATTTTCTTTTCTCTCTGGAGACTCCTGTCATCGCCCGGGAATCAAAACCGGGGCAGTTCTTGATGGTGAAAATTACCGATAATCCTTATCCCCTCCTCCGGCGCCCCTTCAGCATCCATGCCCGAAACAGGCAAAACATAGAAATATTTTTTCAGAATACAGGCGTAGGTACTTCCATGCTCAGTCAAAAACAAAGAGGAGATGAAATCGAAATACTTGGGCCTCTGGGAAACGGCTTTCCTATCGAAAAGAAATATGAATCAAAAAAGGCAAGCCTTGTCGGAGGAGGAAGGGGAGCCGCTCCTCTCTATTTTCTTGCCTGCGAGCTCGTGAAGAAAAATATAAATGTAACGGTCTTCTACGGAGGGAAATCCTCTAAAGACCTGCCCATTGCATCCAAATTCAAAAAAGAAAATATAAGAACGCTCTGTTCAACCGAAGATGGTTCTTCAGGATCCAAAGGCCTGATCACAGATCTCTTTGAAACGGAACTTAAAACAGATATCCCTTCTCTCATTTATGCCTGTGGGCCAGAGGGAATGCTGAAAACACTATCAAAGCTATCGAAAACATACCAGATCCCTGCTGAACTGTCTCTTGAGTCTATGATGGGATGTGGATTTGGTGCCTGCTGGGGATGTGTGAAAAAAATAAAAAAAGGCAATACAGCCGAATGGCATAAAGTATGTGAGGACGGTCCTGTTTTTTCTGCAGGAGATATCATATGGGATTGATATAAAGATGGTTGATATTTCAATCGATCTGGGATTTTTAAAACTCAAAAATCCTGTGATTGCTGCCAGCGGAACCTTTGGATATGGCTTTGAGTTTTCCCCGTTTATTGATTTGAACCAAATAGGCGGATTCGTTGTCAAAGGATTGTATCTTTCCCCTAAACAAGGAAATCCTCCTCCAAGGCTTGCGGAGACAGCCTGCGGCCTCATGAATTCAATAGGGCTTCAGGGGATAGGTGTGGAACGGTTTTCAAAAGAAGTTCTTCCCCAGTTAAAAGCGCTCCGGTCAGCTGTGATCATCAATATCTGCGGAGATTCGAATGAAGAATATGCCCGTATTGCCGAGTACCTTGATAAATATAAAGAAATATCTGCCTACGAACTGAACATCTCCTGTCCTAATGTAAAAAAAGGAGGGATCTGCCCGGCTCAAAATCCCGATGACACATATGAAATCGTAAAACTGGTGAAAAAATCCTGTTCTACCCCTGTTATCACTAAGTTGTCCCCTAATGTCACTGATATTTCCGAGATAGCTCTCAGCGCCGAGGAAGGAGGCTCTGATGCGGTCTCTCTTGTGAATACTTTCCTAGCAATGGGAATAGACCCGGAAACAAGAAAACCAAAACTCGGGAACGTTTTCGGAGGCTTGAGCGGCCCGGCCATAAAGCCCATAGCACTGAGAATGGTTTATCAAGCAGCCAATGCTGTTCAAATACCCGTTATCGGAATCGGAGGTATCTCAAGCGGCAGGGATGCGATTGAATTCATAATAGCAGGAGCCAAAGCTGTCCAGGTGGGAACAGCGAATTTTACAGCTCCTGACTCCACTCTGAAAATAATTGATGAGATAACAGCCTTCTGTAAGGAAAAAAAGATCAAGCGGCTTCAAGATCTTTCAGGAACCGTGGATTTCAATCCCCAAATGTAAAGGATATTTTATGGAACCAAAAAAAGAACATGCTGAAAAAATAATAGTGGCCCTGGATGTCCGTACAAAAGACAGGGCTTTAGACCTTGTAAAACAGTTGAAAAATGTCCGGACTTTTAAAATAGGATTGGAACTTTTTGTTTCAGAAGGGCCTTCCCTCATCCGAGAGCTTCACAGACTCGGGAAAAATATTTTTCTAGATCTGAAACTGCACGACATCCCCAATACGGTTGCAGGAGCTGTCCGGTCAGGATTCAGACACAGAGTCCGTATGATGACGCTTCATGCTTTCGGGGGAATGAAGATGATGAAAAGAGCTGCGGCAGAAGCCAAAAACCTTTCGGAGGAAACAGGAGAGCCAAAGCCTCTTCTTCTTGCCGTAACTGTGCTCACAAGCCTGAAAGGTGATGACCTCAGGCAGTTAGGAATAAAAACCAAACTCAACGACCAGGTCCTCAAACTAGCCTACCTGGCTAAAAAAGCGGGAATGGATGGACTCGTCTGCTCTCCAAAGGAAACAAAGATGGTGAAGAAAGAAGTCGGAAAAGACTTCCTCATTGTCAATCCCGGTATCCGGCCCTTATGGGCTTCAAGCGACGATCAAAAAAGAGTAACGACTCCCGCACAGGCGGTTAAAAACGGTGCGGACCTTCTCGTCATAGGACGTCCTTTAACCCAGGCTTCTGACCCTGAAGAAGCCTTCTTGAGAATATACCGGGAATTAGATAGCCCCTAATCCTCCGCTTACTGCAAAAACAGCTCCCAGAACCAACCCTATTATGGCATAGATAACAATGGATACGATTATGGTCACTATGAAATAGCCCACTACTTTTTCTTTAGGAGTCTCCATTATGGAAGAAGAGAAGCCAAGGTAGAAAATATAAACACCGTACAGTGAAGCTAAAAGAACAAGAACCGATAACTGAGGAATAATATAAAGAATTCCAGCAACCCAGGCAGGCGTCATGCTGAAGACCGCAAGGTTCATAGCTTTTTCCTGGTTCTGTTTGGATCCAAATGAAGGAGCCAGAGCATTGATGACGATCCCCAAAAGATAAACGGAAGCGGCTGTCAATACATAATAAAAAATACCGTGAAGCAGTGCTCTCCCAATGCCAGCCCTCACCCATCCAACAAAAGGCACACTATAGCCTATAAGTCCACGGCCTATTATCTGGGCAATGGCCGGTACAGCCACAAGAATCAAAACATACTTCATGAATAAATCAGATATACTTGAAGGCTGTTGCTTGATTTTTTCCCATTCCTCCTTGGGTTTGAGTATTATTCCCTGAATTCGTGGAATTAATTCCATACTTATTCTCCTTGTCTCATTATGGATTTGTTAAAATATATAATTTTCACCCCTGCGTGTCAATAAGCTTTATCGGGTTTTTTCTGACAGCTCTTTTTGTTTGTTCCGTTTCAATCCCGGACAGGTTGACAGTCTTTGTTCTTTCTGGTAATTTAGCTCTGTTCTATGTATAGCGATTAAATAAGAAGGCGGGCGTAGTTCAGTGGTAGAACGTCTGCTTGCCAAGCAGAAGGTCGTGGGTTCAAATCCCATCGTCCGCTCCAGAAATATTCCCGGAACAAATCTTACAGAAAAAAGGGAAAACGGAAGCGGAGTGGCGCGGTACCCAAGTGGCTTAAGGGAGGGGTTTGCAAAACCTCGATTCGTCGGTTCGAATCCGACCCGCGCCTCCATGACTCATCTTGCCACACTAAAGATACAAAAATAGAATGAATAAGGAATTCCTGTTGGAAGAGTATGATTTTTTTCTACTTATCGGGCCGCACCATCACATTGTCACCGATTCTCAACGCATCCCTGCAAGTTAAGACTTTTATGGTGGATGTCTCTTCTTGCACGTCGATCACGACACTGTTCCCGAAAATCTGTATAGGGGCATCTTCTTCAATTATTCTATATAAAATAAGCTGCTGTCCGAAAGTAATACCGGCTTGCCGGCCGATATTGATAAGAGCCCAGTGACCGGTTCCGATCTGATTAAAATCAGTATCCAGGAAGAGGACCTCACCTTTTACACCCTCTGTCTCAAACGGAGGAATATCATAGCCGAGATCTTTTCCTATCATCCCTTCCCCCGGCTGGAAAGGTATCAAAGAATAGCCTTCCATTATCCAGCTGCAGGCCTCCTCAATGCGTCCTGTTGATTTATTGTCATCCAGCTCCTGTATCCGAACCTTGCCTCTTCTGAATGCAACGGGGCCGACTCCGGGTATGTCTTTTCTGATTTCTATCACCATAAAAATCTGACCCTCATTCAATCCCTGCATTCTGCCCATATTCAAATACACAACATCTTCGTCGCTGAACATATCCCTCTCATAGGCTCTCTCCGCACCTATGATCTTAAGGTCCGGTATTTCCCCGTCAAGAACATAAAAAGAACAGTACAAATCAGATTCTGTTACCAACTGGTATTCTTCTTCATATATTTTTGCCTTTTTTATTCCCTCCTGCTGAAACCCATACGCAATGATTCCGACGGAAATTAAGATTAAAACCATACGTAATGCTAATTTCCCACCAGTTTTCTGATTTTTATTCACTTTAGCACCTCTTGCTACAATTGTTTCATGAGTTATTTTTACTTATTATATTTTGTCGTTACACCAGTGTCAAATGTTAAAATTATTTGAATATTGAAACTCCCAAGGAAAAAATTCGCTACTTTGTTATTAGACATAATAAAAGGATTCTTATAGAATGAAAAAGGCAAATGAAAACAATAAAAAACATTATCATTCTTTTCGGAGGCCGCTCTGCAGAACATAAAGTCTCAATCAATTCAGCATCAGCTGTATATGACCATTTAAACAAAAGAAAATTCAAGCCCATATGTATCTATATCAACAAAAACGGAATGTGGAAGGTCGTTGAATCCCCAAAATACTCTAATAAAAAACGAGAAAAAGGGCCTTTTTCTTCTTTCCTGCCATGGAACGCAAAAAACCATGCGGAGATGCCGGAATCCTCGGTCTATTTTCCAGTGCTTCACGGACCCTATGGGGAGGATGGGACCATACAAGGACTCCTGGAACTTGCAGATGTCCCCTATGTAGGCGCCACGGTCATGTCGTCCGCAATCGGTATGGATAAAGCCATGGCAAAATCCATATTTAAAGCCAAAGGTCTTCCTCTTGCCGGATATGATGTTTTTTATGAAAACAACTGGGGACAAGATCAAAAAAAAGTCATGGAAAAAATTAAAAAAAAATTCAGCACTCCTTTTTTCATAAAACCTTCAAACCTGGGTTCGAGTATCGGAATAACCAAGGTCCAAAGCCTCTCTCAGCTTTCAGAAGCCATTCATCTTGCCTTCAGCTACGACAGTAAGATACTCATCGAAGAAGCCATAGAGGGAAGGGAATTTGAATGCAGTGTTTTAGGCAATGAAAATCCTGTCAGCTCTCTTCCCGGAGAAATCATCCCTTCCAGGACTTTTTATGATTACCAGGATAAATACATAGAAGGGAAAACAGGTTTCGGAATCCCAGCCGACATACCGGCATCCATAGCCAAAGAGATCCAGAGGATTTCTCTAACTGCTTTCAAATCCATTGAATGCTCAGGAATGGCACGCGTTGACTTTTTCCTTCAACAAAAAAGCCGGAAAATATATTTAAACGAAATAAACACCATTCCCGGATTTACTGAAATCAGCATGTACCCAAAACTATGGGAAGCAAGCGGTATGACATTCACACAACTTCTTGAAAAACTCATAACCCTTGCCGTTCAAAAGCACGCAAGCAAAAAAAGAAAAAAAGAAATATGAGAATATTGGGGATTGATTACGGAGATAAAAACATTGGCCTTGCTGTGAGCGATGAGATGCTCATAACAGCTCAAGCCCTACAAAGCTATAAAGTCAAAAATAAAGATGAAGATATCCAGTTTTTTAAAAATCTCGCTTCAAAATATAAAATCAATCAAATTGTCATAGGCCTTCCTTTGAGGATGGACGGTTCAGAAGGAAGCAGAGTAAGAAAAACAAAACACTTTGCTTCCTGGTTGAAAAAATCACTCAATATACCTGTTGTTTACTGGGACGAACGCCTTACCACAAAACAGGCCCTGCGAATTATGCAAGAAAACAGATTGAGCAACAAGAAGAAAAAAGAGCTTGTGGACCAGATCTCTGCGGTTTTGATCCTTTCAACTTATCTGAACAGCTTATGAAATCGATCACAATAAAAAAAACAATAATAACAGCTCTGATGATGGCTGTGGTTCTTTTTCTTTTCTGTTTTAGCTGGTTTTTATGGGAATACAATCACCCCAGAAACCGGCTCTCCCCCGGCACTGTATTTGAAATTGAGAGAGGCAGCAGTGCCTCGTTGATTGCACGGAAACTCAAAAAAGAAAATATCATCGAAAAGAAATGGCCTTTTCTGGCCGCATACAGATTATTTTATCCTAAAGAAAAACTCATTGCAGGAGAATACGAATTCAACCCTCCTCTCTCTGTGAAAGAGGTTCTTAAAAAAATAATACAGGGAGATATCATACTTCACCCGGTGACGATCCCTGAGGGATTGACCATAACCGAAACAGCTGACCTTTTATCTCAGAAATATTCTTTCAACAAGGAAAAGATACTCCGTCATACACAAAACCCACAGCTGTTGTCTTCTCTTGATGCTCAAGCTCAGGACCTTGAAGGATATCTGCTCCCGGAAACGTATCATATTCCAAAAAACACATCAGAAGCTGAGCTGATTGAAATAATGGTCAACCAATTCAGAAAAACTTTCGAGCCTCTCTGGAAAGAAAGAGCCGAAGAAATGGGAATGGAAATAAGAGATATTGTAACCTTGGCTTCTTTGATTGAAGAAGAAACATCGGTTCCTGAAGAAAAACCTTTAGTCTCCTCAGTATTTCACAACCGTTTGAAGTTAGGCATGAAGCTGGACTGTGACCCAACCATCATATATGCCCTTAAGAATAAAAATGAGTATCAGGGAAGGCTCAGAAACAAGGACTTAAAACTGAACTCGCCTTATAATACCTATTTACATAACGGACTTCCCCCGGGACCTATATCAAATCCAGGGAAGGAATCCCTTAAAGCAGCCCTCTTTCCTTTAAAAACCAACTACCTCTACTTCGTATCAAAAAATGACGGAACGCACAAATTCAGCTCCACTTTTAAAGAACACCAGAGAGCTGTCATTGAATTTCAAATAAAAAGATAAACAAGCAACAGGCGGACTTGCAAATTTTCTATGGAAATGCTTTTCCGATTCTGATATATTATTGTTTTTTATGCAATAAATGATATAATTTGTATTTCAATTATTAGAGAGAGAATTCTTATTCTCAAGGAGGAACGATGAAAGTGAAAAAATTTATTACTCCGGTCTTAATGATACTCATCATGATCGCTGTAGTCTTCATACCAGAATTGAATGCCCAGGAAGAAAAAGCTCAACCAAAACCCATTCCGGACGAAGTAAAAAACGTATTGATGCAGGGCATGGAATCCAGAGAAGCAAGGATGGATATTCCCTTTTCCATCACAGACTATTATTATCTTCCCGCAAGCCAAAATCTCTTTTTCATTCTGCTCTTCAATGCTAAGAATGCTGACCTGGGCTACACACCGCTTGCTCCTATTCAAACAGAGGAAAAACAAGAACAGCAGGCCTTTGTTGAGAAAAGTCCGGAAGTGCTCCAGAGCCGGTTTGATGTTTTTCTTCTGTTCAATCAGATAGACGGAGAATACACCAAGGAAGTGTTTATCCCCGCAGGTTTCCAGGTGAATCAAAACGCATATGACCCGGAAAAAGAAGAAATGTATTCAACAGGATATATTCTTCCTCCTGGAAAGTATCTGCTTGCAATGGCCATTGCTCAAAACAATTATCAAAAAATCGGGACCCAGTATTTTGAATTTGAGCTAAAAGACCCTGTCAATCTTGGAGATACACTTGAAGTCGCGCCCGTTTTTTTCATTGATGACACTCAAAAAATGGAGCAAGCCGAAAACCGGACCTATGTGCATAAGGGCTTTTTCACCTATTCAATTCTCAAATTTAAGCCCGTCCTCAACAACACGTTCAATCCCGGAGATTCCAGTGAAATCTTCTTCTATGTGATGGGAGGCTCCCCCAATCCCAATACTCAAAGATATGACTACACCGTTAATTATCAGGTTCTCAAAGAAGGCCAGGAAGAGCCTTTGATCCGTTTTGCCGAAGGGACCTATGATTCCCCTATCATCCCTCAGCCTTTGAAATTCGAAAGAACCATCCTCATCCAGAAGAAAAAAGGGGATGAGGTCATTGAAGAAAAGCAGGAGACGAGAGATCTAGAACCAGGGCAGTATATCCTCAGACTGGATATCAAAGACAATGTTTCGGGGAAAACAGTTACTAAAGATGTGGTAATAAACATCATATAGACAGAATCCCACTAAATTCCTTTCTTCATTAAATCGATACCACCTTTCTATACAGAGCAGACCCTTCATCGCGGACGTCTCTTGACATTATCAGCTTCCAGACTTATATTTAGATTTAGTTCTGGAGGGAGTTATGGAAATAAAAATGAGAATAAAAGGACTGGTCATAGATCCTATATCAAGGATGCCCATCGTTGTCCTCGAGGACCCTAAAATGGAGAGGATGCTCCCCATATGGATAGGTGTTTTCGAGGCAAATGCCATATCCCTGCAAATAGAAAAAATTGAAACCCCCCGGCCTATGACCCATGACCTTATAAAAAACATTCTCTCTAACCTTGACACAAAATTGGAAAAAATCGTAATAAACGATATTAGAGACAGCACTTTCTATGCGACCATATACTGCAACCACAACAACAAATCAATAACCATTGACTCCCGCCCCTCGGATGCCATTGCCATTTCCCTCCGGACAAACACTCCTATTTATGTAAATGACCAAGTTATTGAAAAAGCCCAGAGCTTGAAATTTGACGAAAAGCTGGAAGATTCCGAAAAACTGAGAAAATGGCTTGAAAATCTGAAACCCGAAGAT
Source organism: uncultured Eubacteriales bacterium (assembly GCA_964624145.1). Classification (GTDB taxonomy): domain Bacteria; phylum Acidobacteriota; class Aminicenantia; order Aminicenantales; family Aminicenantaceae; genus WJMT01. The sequence continues at coordinate 94,115 of CAZUXT010000001.1, forward strand.
TTCGGAAAATATAAGATGTGATTGCAGTTCCCGAATACTGTAAAACCGTTTTAACCTGGTCAGGTCCTTAGATTAAAAATAAGATAAAGCCCGATCAAACCAAAAACGAGATTGGGCCCCCAGGCACCGATAAACGGACTCAAATAACCGGCATAACCAAGACTTTTAAAGATACCTATCGCACCCCAGTATACAATGGCAATGACGAAACTCAGGCCTATCCCCACCAATGTCCCTCTCTTTCCCATGGTGAACGCAAAAGGGATCCCAAGCAAAACCACGACCAAACATGCGAGAGGAAAAGATATCTTATAGTGCAGATCTACTCTGAATCTGGTTGTCTCGAAATGGCTTTCCTTTAATTCTCCTATATATTCCCTAAGCTCCCCGAAATGCATCTGATCTGCCTTTTTAACGCCCTTAACAAAATGGCTTTTCTCTTCATCCAGGGTAAGCCCCAGGCTTTCCTTCTTATCAAAAGAAACAGGCCTGTTCTGTTCAAACCGTCTCTCCCATAAGTCGTTCAAAATGAGTTTGTTTCCGCTTAACTCCGCCTTCTCAGCATAGATTCTTCTCTTCAGTACCCATGATGTCCTATCAATGTCCAATATGGTCATGTTTCTGAAAAAAGCCTTGTCCTGATCAAAATATCTGTAATAATACAGCTTGTCCCCCTTTTTCCCTGCGATCCACCGCCTGTCCAGACGGTTATAATTAGGGGGGGATATATCATTGATCTTACTCCATGTGGCATCCGCTTTCTTGCTTGAGAAAGGAATGATATTTTCCTGTATGTAAAACGAAAAAAAACTGATTACGACGGATAACACCAGCACAGGGACTATGATCCGGTACACACTCATGCCTGAAGTCTTCATGGCTGTTATCTCGTTAAATTTGGTCAATATCCCGAGACATAAGAGCGCTGAAGAAAGAACGGCCACGGGAAGTATATAATGGATGAATTCAGGTATTTTAAACCATATAAACTCATAAAAAAGATTCAGGGACTTCTCGTGTTCATAGACATTATCTATGCTCTCAAAAAAAGTAATAATAATAAAAACACAGAGCAGGCTCATGAATACAAGTAAAAAAATGGATGTGTATTTCCTGATGATATACCGATCGATAATGTTAGGAAAACGGATATATATCCGCGGCACAAGAGAAGAGGCCCTGCTTCTTTTTCTCTTTACTTCTGTCCTTCTTTTTTTTGAAAAAATAGTGTAAACAGAGCTTAAAAAACGGTTTTCTCTTCGTGAATAGGTAAAGGCATAAACACTCAAAACAGTCAATAGAATATTTGGCCCCCACATGCCTAACCAGGGACTCAGACTGCCGTTAACGGCCATGTTTTCTCCAGCGGTAATCAAAATATAATAGACCACGATAATGACAATACTCAGGGTAAATCCGCTTGTTCGCCCCCCTTTTCTTGTGCTGACTCCCAAAGAAATACCCAGAAACGCAAATATAATACATGCAAAAGGAAGCGCAAACTTTTTGTGCGCCTCTACCAGATATTTTGTCAGACTTCTTTGTTTCTGTTTAAATATGAGTGAATTTTTATCTGAATCGACTGAGTGCTTCAAATCACTCTTAACCCTTTTTATATCATTAAGCAGTTCTTTTATATCTTTCTCTCTTGCCTTTTTTTCTGCTGAAATTTCTGCAAAAATGCTTTTTACATCCAGTTCCTCCTCCAGCTTTTTAAATGAGGTCATGCTGTAGTTTTCCGGAGAGGAAACATTATAAGAATGAATTATTCCGTTTTGCAGCTCAAGAGTCGCCCTCTTTTTTTCTGGAAATACATTCAACCTCCCCTTCTCAGCAAATATGATCCTGGGTTCCTGGGGGGGACGGGAAAAATGAACAAATATGTTCTCCCATAAATCCCCTTCCGTAATATCCTGGACAAAGAGGGTCGTTTGAGGGATCCTATCATAAAACTCCCTGGGATTCATTTTAAACTGGGCTTCAACTCTCACAGACTTGGAAAGGGTTTTTATCCATTTATAATTAGCTTGCGGAGCTAAATAAAGTGTGAACAAAGAAGTGACAAGCCAGCCGCAAAACGAGAATATCAAAACCGGCCTCAAAATCTGACCCTGGCCTATTCCAAGAGTCCGGAAAGCTGTTATCTCTGCATCTGAAGAAAGGCGGCTCAAGCCGGCAAGAATCCCCATTAAAACTGACATGGGAATGGTAAAGGCAAGCATAGCAGGTATTAGGTAAAGAAGAAGAGATAAGACCGTACTAAAGGGAACCCCTCTTGCTATAAACATCTCGGAAAGAAGTAAAATCTGATTCATCAGCAACACAAATGTGTAAGCAGTGAGTCCAATAACAAAAGGAGGAGTTATTTCTTTTAGAATATATCTGTCAAACAGTTTCAGCACATGCTTTTTATACCACAATCCTGCTTATGTAGCCAATAGGGAAGTCAAGTGTTTCAAAAAAAAAGCCCCTCTCCGATAACGGAAAGGGGCTTGATGTGACGTACCAACTACGACCTATTAATACATCCCTCCTCCTGGAGGCATGGGAGGCTGGCCGGAACCTTCGTTTTCTTCAGGAATTTCAGATATGAGTCCTTCGGTTGTAAGCAGTACTCCGGCTATACTTGATGCGTTTTGAAGAGCGCTCCGCACCACCTTAGTGGGATCAAGGACGCCGCTCTTAACCAGGTCTTCATATTTTTCGGTCAAGGCATTAAAGCCCATATCTTTTTCTTTTTCTCTGACCTTTTCAACCACAATGGAACCTTCAAAACCAGCATTATGGGCAATCTGGCGCAGGGGCTCTTCTATAGCACGCCTGACAATATCCACACCGATCTTAGAATCATCCTTTAATTTAACAGAATCAAGAGACTTCTGAGCTCTGAGAAGAGCAACTCCGCCTCCGGGAACAATCCCTTCCTCTACGGCAGCTTTAGTGGCATGCATGGCATCTTCGACGCGAGCCTTTTTCTCCTTAAGCTCTGTCTCAGTAGCCGCTCCCACCTTGATCAAAGCAACTCCTCCTACCATCTTAGCCAGTCTCTCCTGAAGTTTTTCTTTATCATAATCGGAAGTTGTCTCTTCGATTTGAGTCCTGATCTGCCTCACACGTGCTTTCACATCTTCGGATTTTCCTTTTCCTTCCACAATGGTGGTGTTGTCTTTATCAATGACTATTTTATTGGCTTCACCCAGCCAATCCACGGATACATTTTCAAGCTTAACACCGATATCTTCTGTTATAACCTGGCCTCCTGTAAGAATGGCGATATCTTCTAGCATGGCTTTGCGTCTATCACCAAAACCAGGGGCTTTAACCGCTGCGCATTGGAAGGTTCCCTTCAATTTATTAACAACAAGTGTGGCCAGGGCCTCTCCTTCGACATCCTCGGATATAACAAGCAGAGGTCTGTTCATCTTGGCAATATTTTCCAAGAGCGGAAGCAGTTCCCTTAGATTACTGATTTTTTTCTCATGAAGAAGAATAACCGGATTCTCGAGAATGCATTCCATCCTGTCAGGATCAGTGACGAAATATGGCGAGAGATATCCGCGGTCAAACTGCATCCCTTCAACGATCTCCATAGTGGTTTCAAGTCCTTTGGCTTCTTCAACAGTTATGACTCCATCTTTTCCGACTTTATCCATGGCTTCGGCAATGATCTTTCCAATGGACTCATCGTTGTTCGCAGATATGGCACCGACCTGAGCGATCATCTCGCCACTCACATTGCGGCTCAGTTTCTTCATGTCATCCACGACCACCTCAACTGCCATGTCGATTCCTTTTTTGATAAGACTTGGATTCGCGCCGGCTGTGACATATTTCAATCCTTCGGAATAGATGGCCTGAGCCAAAATAGTAGCTGTTGTTGTTCCGTCCCCTGCAACATCAGATGTTTTTGAAGCCACCTCCTTAACAAGCTGAGCACCCATATTTTCTAAAGGATCTTCAAGATCGATCTCTTTCGCAACGGTAACTCCGTCTTTCGTGCTTATTGGTGACCCGAATTTCTTCTCCAACACAATGTTTCTTCCCCTTGGACCGAGGGTTTGCTTCACAGCGTTACTCAAAGCATTTACACCCTTTAAAAGGGCCTGTCTTGCTTCCGGGCCTAATGTTATTTTTTTTGCCATTTGAATTTTCTCCTTTCCAAACTATTTGACTTTAGCCAAAATTTCTTCTTCGCGAACAATCAGGTACTCCACATCATCAATATTAATCTCGGTTCCGCTGAATTTTCCTACCAGTACTTTATCCCCCTTTTTAACTTCAAGAGGAACGACTTTTTCTCCTTCGACTCTACCTTTACCAACTTCTATAACCTCTGCTTCAAGTGGTTTTTCTTTGGCTGTATCCGGGATAATGATCCCGCCTTTTTTTGTCTCTTTTTCCTCAAGACGCCTTAAAAGAACTCTGTCGTATAAAGGACTAACCTTCATTTAGACCTCCTTTTTTGGTTTTTTAGCAATCTTTTATAGCGGCTGCTAATATAACTAAAAAGTATCAATATGTCAACAGAAAAAGGGATTTTTTTAGCAGTCCTTGCGGCAGACTGCTAATATCATGAGAATCCTTTTATTGCCTGTATTATTCACGGGTTTTATGAATAATGCAGGTTTATTCTATTTTCAGAGCTTTGCACAAATTATACAGAGTATTACGGTGGACTCCAAGGGCTTCCGCTGTTTTAGTCTTATTGCCGTTGTATTTTTTCTTTGCTGTTTCTATATAAATTTTCTCAAACTCTTTCAGTGCTTCCTTTATGGGAATCTCATTATCGATCAGCTCTTCGATCAGTATTTCCATCTTATAGTGAAGAGAAAGATTCTTAAATTCTTTTTGCATCTTCCTCTCCTTCATTTTTATTTATGATCTCGTTATAAGCTTTATTAAATTTTTCTTTAAGCTCTAAAGGAATGAGGTCAATGGCCGCCTGAGTGATTTTAAGGCAGTAAGGAGCCAACTCTGACCTCTCTAAAGCTTTGTTTTGGACAGGAAAAACCATCAATGCAAAAATGATGATACCGCAAATCAAAACACCTTTAATAAGTCCGAGCCCTCCGCCCAGCAAATGATTAAGGAATTTTAAAGAGCCTTTCATCGCTTTTGAAAACAGCCGTCCCAGCACCCATCCCAGAATAAGGGTCACAATAAATATGAGCATAAATCCTAAAAAATGAGCTATGACTTCATTGGAGAACAGAGGTTTCAATATCTGCGAGACATATGGATAATAAGCCAGTGCAAGGATGACTCCCACTATTACAGCTAATATCCCGATTAATTGTCTCACCAGACCCTTAATTGTCCCCAGGATGACTGTAACAATCAGGATTAGAAGCAGTATCACATCCAGCCAATTGAAAACCATAAATTCCTCCTGTCCCTCAATCCCTCATCCATACAATGTCTCCCAAACGGGATATGAGGTTTTATAATTTATCTTTTTCAGTTAACTTAAAATAGATTTCCCTATACCTTTCAGCCGTCTGCTTAATAATAGAATCAGGAAGTTGAGGAGGGGGAGAATTTTTATCCCAGTCTGTACTCTCAAGATAGTCTCTGACAAACTGCTTATCAAGGCTAGGCTGAGATCCTCCGGGGGAATAACTCTCCACAGGCCAAAATCTTGACGAATCCGGAGTAAAAATCTCATCTATCAAAATCAGCTCTCCCTCCTTTAAACCAAATTCAAACTTTGTGTCAGCTATGAGTATTCCTTTTGATAACGCATGGAGAGAGGCTTTTTGATAAAGCGCAATACTGACATCCTTTATTTTTTGTGCCTTCTCCGTACCTATTTTTTTCTGCATCTGTTTAAATGAAATGTTTTCATCATGCCCCTGGTCCGATTTTGTAGACGGAGTGAAAACCACATCATCAAGTCTGTCTGATTCTTTTAGTCCTGATGGAAGCTTTATCCCGCTTATTTTCCCATCCCTCTGGTAATCCTTCCATGCTGAGCCAGAAATATAACCCCTGACTATGCATTCCATGGGTATCACTTCAGCTTTTTCAACCAACATAGACCGCTTATCCAAAATGTGTCTGTACTTTCTCAGAGACCCGGGAAACTCATCAAAATCACTGGAAATCATATGATTCGGACAGACCAAAGAGGTAAACTCAAACCAAAATTTAGAAAGCTGGGTCAGTACTTTGCCTTTATCAGGGATAACGGAAGGAAGCACATAATCGAAAGCGGATATCCTGTCTGATGCCACAAAAAGCAGCTTATCCTCAATCTTATAAATATCCCTGACCTTTCCTTTCTTAAAGAGTTTTAAATCAGGTATGTCTATATCAGAATATTGTTTGCTCATTTCAACCTCATGACATCATTTTATTCAAAGCGGTCAGAATGATAGGCCTATAAAGCTCAGCATCCTGGCATTGTTCTTTCCATCTCGTCTATAAGAAAGAAACATTTTATCGCCATAGGTGCACTTATCGACATTCAGTATCTTATCTTTCCCTAAACCAATTTCTTGCAATTGTAACTGGTTCGTCTTCCTTAAATCAAGAAAATATTTTTTTTCACGATCAGGATGGTTCTTGAAAATATCCAGAGGGATATTCATTTCTTTAAAAAAAAGATACACGTCTTCCCCTACTTCATAGCATTTTTGACAAATACACGGCCCCATAGCTGCAAATAATGAAGAGGGCTGGCAGGAGTATTTTTCTTTCATCGTTATTAAAGCCTTTTGTAAAATTCTCAATCCCGATCCCCTCCATCCGCAGTGAACAGCCCCTATTACTTTATGATGAGTGTCTGCGAGCAAAACAGGAAGACAGTCAGCCGTCTTAATGACAAGAAGAATATCGGTGATGTCTGTGACCATGCCATCCCCTTTGAGCTCCTCGCGTACTTTCCCGTCCATACAATGTATGATATCCGAGTGTTTTTGATCAAGATAAAACTTCCTGAATTTTTTATAACGAGGGCTTTTGTCTAAAGATTCTTTTGTGAGATATCTTGTGCCGAATCCATGGACAAGAAACGGAAGTTTCTTTAGCTGTGGGACCTGGATTGTCTTTTCTGATTTGTTCAACCACATCATCTCTTCCATTCAGGCAGGTTCCTCCAAAATCCAGCTTGGGCCTGTACTCCTCTCAACAGTGCCTGGCTTTTATTCGGCTTAAAACAACTGAGGCTTATTCTATGACAGCTTCAGACTCAAAGATGAAATTTTTGTATTTCTCGATAACATCATAAATGATGTCCTCTTTCTCTATATCAAGAATATGGTTCGGACTTATTTCTTTTTTGAAATCTATTTCCTTTTCTTCCGCTTCGCTGTTTTTTGATTTCCTTCCCCTCAACTTCAGCTTTAGTTTGAGATCCAGAGATCCTTTGGGAAGATATATGGTATATTTGAAATGGCTTATTCTTGACTTGCCAAAATTTATCTGAAAGGCAATGGACCTTCCCACAACCTTTATGATCTTTGTTTTAAGGCCGTAATGAATAAGCTCATCCCCTAAAGTCTCAAATGCCGTTTCTACAACAAATTCACAAAACTGGTTAAAATCTTTCAATGCTTCCAGTTTGCTTTCTTTCAGGATTCTTAATTCTTCAAAAAAATTTGCTAATTCGACTTTCCAATCTCCTGCCATGACTCTCCTCAACAATCAATTTCATCCTGAATTTTCCAGGTTTCGGTTATTTTAACATAATAAATTTCAGGAGAATATACAAGACAAAATTATCCCAGGTTATTTCACAATCAGTATTCTGATATCCATCACATTGGTCCCTGTGGGGCCGGTCACGAGTAACCCACCTGTTTTTTTAAAAAAATGATAAGAGTCGTTATTGGCAAGAAAACGGTCGGATTCCAAACAGAACTCATTCGCTCTGTTCAGAGTATCACTGGTTGCCCAGGCTCCCGCTGCATCCGTAGGGCCATCAATTCCGTCGGTTCCCAGGCTTAAGATGATCCAATCTCCCTCTTTTATTCCAAGCCTGACGGCTTCATTAAGAAAAGCAAGGACAAACTCCTGATTCCGTCCTCCTTTTCCCCGGCCTCTCACTGTAACCGTTAATTCCCCTCCGGAAAGCAGGCATACGGGCCTGGAGTATTTATGGGCCTTTTCTTTCATGCTCAACAATAAAGGCATATAGTCTTTCGCCCTTTCTCTTGCCTCACCCTGTTCTGATGAAGATAGAATCAAAACCTCAAATCCCATCTCCGAAGCTCTCTTAGCCGCTGCTCTCAAGGCTGTTTCATTATCACCTATGACAAAATTATGTGTTCTCCTCAGAACCGGATCGCCTTTTTTTACACTCTCAGCCTCGTGCCCTTGAATTCCTCTTTCCAACACTCTTCGTACAGATTCAGGGGAAGTCCTCCATAAACCGTACTTATTTAAGATATCCCTGGCCGTTTTGTATGTCGAAGAATCCCAATAAGTGGGCCCGGAAGCAATGGTCTCCAATTCATTCCCTATAACATCCGATATCATGATGCTTATGACCGAAGCGGGAAAGGCGGCTTTTGCCAGCCGGCCTCCCTTTATAAGGGAGATATGCTTCCGCACCGCATTGAGCTCCCTGATATCCGCTCCTGCCAAAAGCAGGCCTTTTACAGCATTCCTTTTCTCTTCCAGACTCACTTCATGCGGGGGGAGACATATATGCGAAGAGCCTCCTCCTGAAATCAGGGCGATCAAAAGGTCATCCTTTTTCATTTTTCCAGCCAGAGACAGGATCTTTTTTGCCGCCCGGATGCTGTTTGAATCAGGATAAGGATGGGAAGCTATCATGCAGACCAGAGGAGGCAGGCTCTTTTTTTCGCATTCCTGACTCAAGAAAACACCCTCCTTGACTCTTCCTCCAAAAATCTCAAGCACTGTTTCGGCCATCTGAGGAGCTGATTTCCCTAACGCAACCGCGTAAATATTCCTGAACTGTGACAGATCAAACTTTTTTCCGGAGATAAAAAGCTGGCTCTTTTTAACAGAAACCGAATCCCTCACCAGTTTCTCAGGAGATACCGCACTCAATGCAGCCGAGTATATCTGCTTGGCGCTTTTTAACAGATCCAAAGTGACCTTCCTTTCCCGGATAATCCAGCTTTTATTATTATCCTGGATGATGAACGAGTCAAGTATTGGGGACGCTCCATTAGGTACCACCCTATATTACAGAATCTGTTGAATATTAAAAAATATTCCAGATTGTCTCCCTCTGATTTAATACACCACCGCAATCCTGCAGACGTAAGTCCCTATATAGAGTGGGTTCTGATGAGGCAGGATAAGGGAAGACTGCATTCTGGTAGTAAGCCACGTACATAAATGCGGGATTTTATAGGGTGGTACCTAATGGGACGTCCCCATATTACATTACAGATTCACTCTGTATCTTTATGATGCTTGATAACCCTTCCCTCTACAATATAGATCACATCTTCACATATATTTGTGGCCAAATCGGCTATGCGCTCAAAATTATTGGAAATCTGAATAAGTTTAATGGACCGCTCTATTGTCGAAGGATCCGAAAACATATAAGTAATCAGTTCCCTGAATATTTGATTGTTCAGGCTGTCTATCTTGCTGTCCCTTTCACACACACTTTTTGCTAAACCAGGGTCTTCTTTAACAAAGGAATCAATACTGTCTTTGAGCATGTGTATGGTTATATCAGCTGTTTTCGGAATATCTATAAGAGGTTTTACCATGGGATTTTTTATGAGGAAAAGGCCTCTTTCGGCAATATTAACCGCATGGTCAGCCATTCTTTCCAAATCATTGTTCATCTTTAATATCATCAGTATGATACGGAGATCTTTTGCTGTCGGCTGAAATTTTGCCATGACAACTGTGCCCTGCTCTTCAATATTTATCTCCTCTTCATTGGCTCTGGGTTCTAGTTTTTCTATGACCTCCGTAAGCAGAGATCTCTTTTTTTCCATCAATCCCTGGATACTTTGCTTTATCATCTGTTCCACCAAAGCCGCATACTCCACAATTCTCTTTTTTAAAGAAACCAGTTCTGTTTCCAGCATTGTCTCCTCCTGTCATCACTTCTATAAAATATAAAAAGTTCTATCCGAACTTTCCCGTCAAATAATCCTCGGTCATCTTATTTTTGGGTACGGTAAACAGTTCATCGGTGGGCGCGTATTCAATCAACTCCCCCAGATAAAGAAAAACCGTGTATTGAGAAATCCTGGCAGCCTGCTGCATGTTATGTGTGACGATCACAATGGTGTAATCTTTTCTGAGCTCTTCTATGAGCTCTTCAATTTTTTTTGTTGAAATAGGGTCAAGGCTTGCGGCAGGCTCATCAAAAAGTATCACCTCCGGCTCTACGGCCAGGCATCGTGCGATACAGAGCCTCTGCTGCTGACCCCCGGAAAGACCCAGGGCATTTTCATGAAGCCTGTCTTTCACTTCATTCCATATAGCGGCATCCTTAAGGGACTTGACCACTCTCTCTTCAATAGCATTTTTATCTTTCATCCCATTGACCTTGAGCCCGTAGCTGATATTATCGAAAATACTTTTGGGAAAAGGGTTTGGTTTCTGGAAAACCATACCCACCCGTCTTCTTATATCCACTATATCCACTTTCGGCCTGTAGATATCCTCACCATCCAAACAGATCTTCCCTTCAAACCGCATCCGTGGAATCAGGTCGTTCATACGGTTGAACAAACGAATGAACGTGGACTTTCCGCAGCCCGAAGGACCGATAATGGCTGTGACCAGGTTCTCATAGATATCCATGCTTATGTTTTTCAAAGCACAGGACTTTCCGTAGAAAAAATTTATGTTCTCAACCTTGATTTTTACTTTATTGCTCATATGCTTTCCTGTGTTTTTGGCGTATTATAATCGCTGCTGCTGAAATCGCAAGGACCAACGCAAGAAGTATCAATGCGCATCCATAAGCAATCTGTGTCTGCTCCTGAGGATGCGTTCCTTCGGTCATGAGAGCGTATATATGGTAAGGCAAAGCCATGACCTCAGAAAAAATGGACTTGGGAAATCCTCTGTTATAAAAAGTGGCGGCTGTAAAAAGTATGGGAGCTGTCTCCCCTGCCACACGGCCGATACTTAAAATAACTCCTGTCAGTATCCCCGGAAGAGCTGCGGGAAGCACCGTGCTCCTTATGGTCTGCCAGTGAGTCGCACCCAGAGCCAGTGAGGCTTCCCTGTATGACTGAGGCACAGCTAACAGCGCCTCCTGGGAGGCCGAGATGATCTGAGGAAGCACCAGTATACCTAAAGTGAGGCATCCGGCCAGTATCGAGACGCCAAATCCGAAAAGTTTAACAAATATGGCCAATCCGAAAAGCCCGAAAACAACGGACGGCACTCCGGCCAGATTGTTTATGCTCATACGTATAATGTTAATGACAAAACTCTTGGGAGAATACTCTGTCAAATAGACCGCACAAGCCACACCCAGGGGAAGAGAAAAAAGGATGGCTCCCATTGTCAGATAAAAGGTTCCCACTATGGCAGGAGCAACGCCTCCAGCCGTCATAGCCTCACGCGGCACCTGGGTGATAAAATCCCAGGACACTATTTTGAAACCTCTGATGGTGATAAAGTAAATAATGGAACCCAGAAAAAAGATAGCTGTGCTTATGCAGAGAAACAAAAGCCCGAATCCCATGTTTTGACCGAGCTGTTTTTTCATCTTCCCAACCCCAGTTTTTTACGGAACCTTCGGCTTACAAGTTCTGCGATCACATTGAAAATAAGGGTAATAAAAAACAAAATGAGCCCTATGGCAAAAAGGGAATGATAGTGCGTGCTCCCCATGACCGCTTCCCCCATTTCCGCCGCAATGGTCGACGTCATAGGCCTTACGGGCTGAAATAAGGTATGGGGAATCACCGCGGCTCCTCCCGTAACCATTAAAACAGTCATGGTCTCTCCAACAGCCCGGCTCATTCCAAGTATAATAGATGTCGAGATCCCTGAAGCAGACGCAGGGAAAACCACTCTGGTCAAGGTCTGCCATCTGTTAGCCCCCACTGCCAGAGAAGCCTCCCGGAAACTGCGGGGGACAAAACTGAGCGCATCTTCGGATATGCTGCATACAGTGGGAGTGGCCATGATACCGAGCATAAGACTTCCCGTAAAAGCGGTCAGACCTACCGGAAGATTTAAAAGCCTTTGGATAAAGGGCGCGATCACCACTATTCCAAAAAAACCATAGACTATGGACGGAATCCCGGCCAAGATCTCGATGATGGGTTTGAGCACTGCTTTCAGTCTTTTCCCGGCCAGCTCGTTTATGAACAGCGCACTGCCCACTCCAACAGGAACACAGAACAGCACAGCTCCGGCTGTCACCCAAAGAGATCCCAGAATCAGAGGCAAAATACCGAAATCGGGCGGCTCATAGGTCGGATACCAGCTCTTCCCCAATACAAAGTCGAAAAAACCCACTTCCTTGAACACAGGAAGTCCTTCAATAAACAAAGTTAAGGTGATCCCGACGAGAAAAAGAAGAGAGGCAAAGGCCAGAAGAGTGAACAAGACCTTGTAGATTCTTTCTCTTATCCGGTGCATTTCATCCCCTGGTCTTTGCCGCAGACATATTATCCGTTATATAAGGGGTACGTATCCAGCTTTTTCTACTAGTTCCTGTCCCTTTTCACTCAGAACAAAATCAATGAATGCTTTCACGACTCCTGCAGGAGCCCCATTGGTATACATAAACAGCTTTCTGGCAAGGTTATAAGATCCGTTAACAACATTTTCTTTCGTTGGTTCCACTCCGTCAACATCAACTCCCTTGACTGAAGAAGACAGATATCCGAGACCCACGTAACCGATAGCACCGGGTGTCCTGGAGACTGCCTGGGCAACTGCCTGGTTAGAAGCCTGCAGCAGAGCATCGGCTCTCACTTTTTCTTTATCCAAAGCCAGTTCATTGAATGTCTCAAAAGTACCGCTGGCACTGTCGCGGGATATAACCGTGATCTTCATGTTTTTTCCACCCACTTCATTCCAATTTGATATCTCACCGGTATAGATTTTTTTTATCTGTTCAATAGAAAGACCGTCGACCGGATTGGAGGGATGAACGATCACGGCGATACCGTCCAAAGCCACTACATTTTCATAAGCCTGGACACCGTTTTCTTTGGCTTTTACCAATTCCTTATCCTTGATGGGCCGTGATGCATCCGCGATATCACAGGTGCCGTCGATCAGAGACGCGATTCCCACTCCAGAACCTCCGCCTTGCACGGAAATGTTCACGTCCGAATGCATATCCATAAAGGCCTCAGCACAGGACTGCGCAATGGGAAGAACCGTTGTCGATCCCTTAATTGTCAAACTCTTGGCAGCAAATGTGGGGACACTGATCATCAATCCCACACACAACACGGCTGCCAGGACCGTAATAGCTATCTTGCTTTTAAACATGTGAAATTCTCCTTTTATTTTTATTTATTCCATCCTGTTATTTAAATTTCCAGAAGAAAGTAAGGTTGATATAAGCATCATCCCCCGGAGTCTCACCTTCGTCCGGCTCGTCGTAGAACACATACTTGACATTGGGAATGATCCAGATGCTCTTGGCAATCTCGTAGCTGATACCGCCGATAATGAGGTTAGACGGCGCTGCAGTGGAAAAAGGGATGTAGGAAATGGTCGATGCTATAGGTTCACCCAGCATCTTGTCATAGCGGGCAATAAAATCCAATTTCTTTGATGCTGAAATAACAGCGAATCCGGAAAGCATAGTCCAGTCTTTTTCCGTATCCTCATGGTCATAGTGGCGGTTGGCATAGAGAAGCCCGATCCGTCCCCAGTCCCCCTGGTACGAAGCAAATCCCTGATAGACATAGTAATTCTTCTTGTCCGTCGTGGTTTCATAATCGCCATAAGCTTCCAGAATCAGTCCTTCGACAGGTTTAAAAGCGAGCGAGCCGTAGAATCTTTTCCCTTTGTTGGTTTCTGATTTGTTGGAGGATCCGTTTGCAAATAGGAGATAATAGGACACTATTCCGTTCTTATCCAGGTCTCCCTGGAGTCCAATACCAAAATCCCTGGAAGGAGCGAATTTCATTAGGTCCAGAGGAGTTTTTTCCAAATGCCTGTAGCCCCATACATCTTCCACATTGCTTCCGAAAGTAGGAGTGCTGACAATACCAAACACCAAATTCTGCCCGCCGCCTATATCGGCATTCAGCCAGGCGTCTTTGACAACCGGGTTCAACGTGCCCTTTTCATCGAAATCTCCGGAACTGGCCATTTCCAATCTGAGTCTCATCTTGATCTTTTCCGTGAGCTTGTTGTCGTAGGTGAAGTAGATCCTGCGGAACCACAATCCGTTTCTCCCTTCATAGTCTTCATTATTATGAGACGCCACATAATAATAGTCACCGAACATGTACCCTTTGAAGCTTCCCTGGGCATAGGAAAAACCGGAAAGCAGACTCAACGCGAGCACAACACACACCAATAAACTGAGCTTTTTCATAAAAACCTCCGTTAAAATTAATTTAAAAAAGCTATTGGGATTATGCTGGGTCATTGTTAAAAAGGAATAAACGTTTGGTTAATTTTACGTTAAATTTCACTCAATCCACACAACCACTTGACCCTAAGAAAATCAGGTGTGGCTGAAGCGACATTGAAGATTTAGCCTTCGAATGAGGCTTTTCGAGGGAATCCGGCGAAGCCGGGCTCCGAGTATGTCTGACCCACGGACGGGGGGAGTTACGCAGGAGCCGAGAAAAACGAAGAAGAATGGCGTTAAAAATCTGAAGGGAGCACAAACCATACCTGATTTTCATCTCTTTACCTGGATGCCTGATTTATGATACATAATAGAGAATTATGAAAAGCTGAAATTAGAGGAGTTCAGAATGGAAAGCCAGGATAAATTTGACAGAGGAAATTGGGGATCTAAAGCCGCCTTTGTCTTTGCCGCCTCCGGTTCAGCTATTGGGCTGGGAAGCATATGGCGCTTCCCTATTATGGTGGGACTAAACGGAGGGGCCATATTTGTGCTGTGTTACCTTTTATCCGTCTTTTTCATTGGATTCACCGTGCTCCTTGCAGAGCTGGCCATCGGCCGCCATTCTCAAAAAAATCTTGTTGGAGCCATGAAACTCATAAAACCCGGGACTCCCTGGAAAGGTGTGGGTTATATGGGCATCATTACAGGTGTCTTTATTCTATCCTACTACTCTGTGGTCGCAGGATGGGCTGTCGGATATCTATACAAAACCATAACAGGTGCTTTCAGAGGAGAGGTCACCTGGAAGGCATCCGATTCCCTATTCAGAAGTTTTGCGGCCGACCCTCCGGCCGTGGTCATCTGCCTGTTCGTCATCATTGTCATCACCACCTTTGTTATATCCAAGGGCGTTAAAGGCGGTATTGAAAAATGGTCAAAGATTCTCATGCCTGTGCTTTTCATCCTCATCATCATACTTTCCATACGGGCTGTCACTCTCCCCGGATCAGGAACCGGACTTGCTTTTTACTTAAAACCTGACTTTTCCGCATTCAACCTCAATGTGCTTTTTTATGCTATAGGACAGGCGTTCTTTTCTTTAAGTTTGGGAATGGGGACCATGACCGTATACGGAAGCTACATAACAAAAAAAGAAAATCTCGTCTCATCAGCAGGATGGGTGTGTTTTTCCACAACGCTTGTGGCGCTTCTTGCAGGAATCATAATCTTTCCCACCCTCTTTCATTCCCTGCATTTGACCCCGGAACAGTTCAAACAGGAATTTGAGGTGAGCACCGGGCTTATGTTCCAGGCTTTTCCCGTTATCATTTCGAAAATGCCCGGAGGATATATATTCGGAATCCTTTTTTTCATACTCCTTCTCATTGCTGCTCTCACGTCCACTATATCCATGCTGGAAGTACCCACCTCCTATCTGGTGGATGAAAAAAATTGGAAAAGAAAAAATGCCGCTGTTTTTATTGGAGCCATAGCCTTTGTACTGGGCATCCCTTCAGCTCTTTCAAATGGAGGCGTCCGTTTCCTGACAAAAGCCAATTTCATGGTCATAATGGACCTGGTGTTCGGCAACATCATGCTCGCCGTGGGAGGCGTTCTGATATGCCTCTTCTTAGCCTATTCCTGGAAGGTTAGAAATTCTCTCAAAGAAATACGCATCGGAAGCAAAAGCTTTAAGTTGAAGGC
The DNA here is from genome assembly GCA_964624145.1 of uncultured Eubacteriales bacterium. GTDB lineage: Bacteria > Acidobacteriota > Aminicenantia > Aminicenantales > Aminicenantaceae > WJMT01. The sequence goes on from CAZUXT010000001.1 coordinate 110,274, forward strand.
CTTGTGGACCTTTAACATCAAATATCTGGCACCGGCGGCTGTTATTCTTATCATTGTTTTTATTGTTATGAAAAACATTTTATGATAGAAAAAACCTATTCTCACAATCCTTAATAGAGGAGGCCTTTGTTTGGATAACACACCTCGAAGGAAATTAAATCCACTGACATTCTCCCTGAAACTTTTAGTGAGCGCAGCCATACTCTCACTGATTTTGATTTTCAAGACTTCTATAAAAGATGTTCTCAATACACTAATAAATGTAAACATATGGTGGCTTGTTGTCTCTTTCTCTCTTCACGGATTAGGTTTGTTGATAAGCGCCATCAGATGGCAGATCCTTGTAAAAGCTCAGGGAGACAGCGTTCCCCTTTCCTTTCTGGTTAAATCTTATCTGGTGGGAAATTTCTTTAACACCATTCTCCCTTCCCGTATCGGCGGCGACGTGGTTCGTATATGGGATGGCTCCAGATATTCAAAGACTTTGCTGAAATCTTCTGCCATCATCCTTGTTGAGCGGCTCACAGGAATCATCGTTCTCTTTCTCTTTGCCTTTGCTGCAGCCCTCTTTCGTCTGGACATGGCACAAAAAGTCCCGGTTATCTGGGTCTCATTGGTCATCGGTTTCTCCGGATTGATAGCCGTCCTTTTGTTCTTCACTCCTTTTATAGAAAAAATAATCAACAAAATCCCCTCAAAAGGCCTTTTAAAAAAAATCATCCAAAAGACAATCGAATTCCGCAGCACTATCATTTTTTACAAAACGAAAAAAACAGCCTTATTCAAAGCATTTTTATGGGCGTTCCTGCTTCAGGCCAATGTGATCCTTCATTTTTTTCTCATCGGAAAAGCCCTGCACCTGAACATAAAAATCATAGACTATCTTGTTTTTATCCCTATAGTCTTGTTGATTCAGTTGATCCCCATAACTATAAACGGACTTGGGCTCAGAGAAGGAGCTTATATAGAGATATTTAAATTCTACGGCATTGCTCCTGAGTCGGCTTTCTCCTTCGCTCTCATAGACGTCGCCTTTATGCTTATCTTAGGAGTCATTGGTGCTATAATATATGTAACCAGAAAATAAATTTATAACGCAGGCAGATGAAAAAAGGAGTCAAAAGCACATCCTTCCTCCTTGCTTTTCTTCTCTTTTTTTGGCTGTTGAGAGCTGTTCCTGCCAGAGCCCAGGATATATCAGAATACGAAAAACGTCTTGCCGAGATCACCACGCAAATAGAAAGCATTAAGAAAAAAATCAAGGACGAAGAAAGAAGAAAATCATCCATGCTTTCCCAGTTGAGTCAAATCGGATTCCAAAAAAAATTACTTAGGAACGAAATCATCCTGAACCAGACAAAACTAAGAAAATCGAATCAGGAACTTTCGGCTTTAGAGAAAAAAATTCCCTCCATTCAAAAAAAACTGGAAACAGAAAAACTGGCTATTGAGAAAATACTGGAAACTCTGTATAAGCTCGGGAAAATTGACTATTTTGAACTCATGCTCAAAGTTAAAAATGCCGCTGACTTTCTCATTGAAAACAAACATCTCACCCTTATAGCAAAGCATCAAGAAAAAAAAATATCCGAGTATCTTGATACTCTGGATGAATTAAACGAATCTCTTGCCGAAGCAGAAAAAAAGAAAAAAGATATAAAGGCTCTGGTCCTCAGCTCAGAGCAAAAAAACCGAGAACTCATCGCACAGGAAAAGAACTACAGATCACTTATAAACAAAATAAACAGCAGCAAAGAATCCTATCAAAAGACCATAAATGAACTTCAAGAGAGATCTGAACAACTGCAGAATCTTATGGAGAAAATACTTAAAAATCCGAGTTCCTTCCCAGTTAACCTTTCCCCCATGTACGAAAAAAGAGGATCCTTGCCGTGGCCCATACAAGGAAAAGTCATATCATCATTCGGAATCAAAAGGCATCCGAAATTCAACACCATAACAAAAAACAACGGGATAGAGATATCCCCTGGGAAAAATTCTGTAGTCAAATGTATACATCCGGGCATAGTCGTGTATACAGATTATTTCCAAGGATACGGCAATCTTATCATCATAGACCACGGGATGTCTTATTATTCTCTTTACGGTCATTGCTCGAATTTCGTCGTTGCTAAAGGCGATGCAGTGAACTCAGGCCAGCCCATCGCCATAGCGGGAGATACCAGCTCTCTATCCGGAAAAAGCCTGTATTTTGAGGTTCGCTATAAGACCAAACCTCTAGACCCCTTGAAATGGTTGAAATAAAGATGTTAAAATCAGATAGCAACGAGGATGCGAGACTATGAGTTTTACAAAAAATAGAATATTCCTTTTTACGCTATTAGGTGCTGTCAGCTTGTTTTTTATTCTGGAAGGGAATCTTTTAAAAAATCCGAACACACTGCTGGAATCAGATAACAGTTTTATTATCCTGGCAAGAGCCATAAATCTCATCAGAAGTGAGTATGTTGAGGAGCCACCCCCCGGCAAAACAATGGAAGGAGCTTTTAAAGGATTGGTCAATTCCCTTGACGTCCGTTCCAGCTATCTGGATAAGAAGAGCGAGGAAAAATTCAGACGCCTCAATGGAACTACGGCGCATGAAACCGGCCTGGTGCTGTACAAAACCTATAACTCTTTTCCCGTGGTCATAGGGATCAAAGAAAACTCCCCGGCTGAAAAACAGGGAATAGAACTGGGAGAGACCGTTGGGACGATCAACGGGATATCCACTTTAGAAATGAGTATGATAGAGGCTAATCTGTCACAAAAAAGCGAAAAATCCGACAGAATTACCATAAAAATCCTTAAAAGAACAGAGGATGAAGAAATCACACTCAAGAGAGAAAGAGTGAACCCAACTCTCTATTCCTTTGATCCTGATAAAGGACCTGGAGGGATCCTGAAGATCCACGCTCTGTTCCCGCCTGCAGTCAAAGAGATAAAAAAGAAAGTGATCCCTCAAATTTCAACCAACAACTCCCCTTTAATCATTGATCTGAGATGCTGTCATGAAGGAACCCTCGGAGAAGCATGGGGCCTTATAAACATTTTCATGCAAAAAAAGAACATCGGATACATGGAAACAAACGGAAACAAAAAAGAAGTTATCCACTGTCTGGAAACCGCACTGCTTCCAGACACTCCCATTCTTCTATGGACAAACCAGTCCACTATAGGAGCTTCTGAAGCAGCGGCCTCTGTTTTACAGAAATACAGAGATGCCACAGTAATCGGAGTAAAGACACCGGGCCTTATGTCGGATGAAAGACTCATCTCCTTAAGCGATGGAACGGGGATTCTCCTAACTACGGGAATCTTTCATCCTTTTTCAAAACCTGAATCATGGAACCAAGGAGTCAATCCTGACATAACACTGAAAAGAGCTGACTTAAATTTAAAAGCCTATCTTGAAGCTTCCCTTAAGTCACTTTCAAAAACATAAAACTCAATTGAATAGAGACAATCATAAAATCCAGACTCTCTACCTGGTATTGATTGGTTTGGCCCTGGTCTCGTTTTTGGGCCTTGATTATATAGACTCAAGAAAAGGAAACACGTCGGTTTTTTTTTCCGCTTTACCCCGGAAGGAAAAAATCCCTGAGAACAAAAAAAATCTGATCCGTATTGTCGAACAAGCACTCCTGGCCACTCAGATCCCGCAAAAAAACATAAACAAATATACGGATGAATATGGAATATGCCATATAATGATCGGCCTCGATAAGGAAAAATACGGTCTTTTTGAAAAAACCCTTGAAGAAAAATTCCGCAAAATAAATGCCTCCATCGAAAAAAAAAGCGAGCAGCAAAAAGAGGATAAAAAGTATCTTCTATGGGAGGTGGATAAAGAAGGAGAAACTCCTCTCTCCCTCCTTTTTTCCATTAAACCCGAAAAAGAGAAAGAAAAGCCTGAAAAAATACAGATACCCCAAAACCAGGCTGCTCTCATCATAGATGACATGGGCTATTCCATGGAAAATATAGAAGATATCTGTTTAATGAGAAAAGACCTGACCATCGCCATCCTTCCATTCAGCCCCCTTGCTGAAGAGACGGCTGAGTTTGCCAGAAAAAACGGCATTGAAATCATCCTTCATCTGCCTCTTGAATCAATGAACAATACATATGATAACGAACACACGGAAGGGCTCATAAATTCCAGGATGAGCCAGGAGGAAATCATAGATATTTTGGATTCAAATCTGAAACAAATCCCTTTCATCTCGGGTGTCAACACCCATATGGGGTCTAAAGTGACCAAAGACAAAATGCTTATGGGGATTATTCTTGAAAACATAAAAGAGAGAGACCTTTATTTCGTAGACAGCCGAACCACGGCCGATTCAGTAGCCTATGAAGTGGCCCAAAAAATGAATATCCCTTCTGCCTACCGGCATATTTTTCTTGATAGTGAAATCGAACCGGAATATATAAAGAATCAGCTCATCAAACTTTTCAAAACAGCTGAAAAAAATGGAAAAGCCTTGGGTATATGTCATCCCTTCCCGGAGACCATGAAAGTTTTAAAGGAAAACATACATAAGGCAGAAAAGTATAACGTAAGTCTTGTGTTTGCATCTAAAATAGTCCATTGAACAGATTATGGTTGTTGATCTGGATTAAGTATTTGCTAAATGACAAAGCTTTATCTATATTTAATGATAAGGAGGAAAAAATGAAAAAAAGAAGCACGTTAACCACCGTCATTTCCCTCTTTTTCCTTTCAACAATATTAATGATCCTGGGAAACAATTGTGCGAAATCAATGAGTCCTGAAGAATTGAAATCTTCCATTGAACTTACGGATATCGAAACAAGATGGGAAAAAAAATATTACCAGCCCTGGCCTCCCAAACTGATTCTGGTCCCTGCCATCAGTTTCAAAGTCAAAAACACAGGAGAAGAGTCTCTATCCTATATCTACTTCAACGGGATATTCCGTTTTATTGGAGAAAAAGAAAACATAGGAGATAATTTCCTAGTGGGTATTCACGGGAAACCTCTTATGCCCGGAGAGACAAGTGAGGTCATTACACTGCAGAGCAACTTTGGTGTGGAAGGCGACAATGTGAACCATTTTAAAAACAATCCTGAATGGAAAACAGCCGAGGTAAGGATATTTTCCAAATCAAAAGGCTCTCAGTACGTCCTTCTGGATGAATACACCATATCAAAAAAGATCAATTTTAAAGAACCGGAACCAGTGGGCATGGATGAAAAAGAAGAAAAAAAGAAGAATCCTGAAAAATAAAATAAGGGAAAGTGAACCATGGGTAATAAAACAAAGAAAATCAGCAGAAGAAGATTTTTAAAGAACGCATCACTGGCAGCAGCCGGACTGGCTGTATCTCCTTATATCATACCCTCTTCTGTGATGGGATTAGGGAAAAACACGCCTCCCAGCGATAAAATAGTCATGGCCGGGATTGGCTTTGGAATGATGGGTATCCCAAATATGCAAAGTTTTTTGAGCAAGGATGAGGTGAAGTGGGTCGCTGTTTGTGATATAGACCAGAATCATCTCACTCAAGCTAGGGATATTGTGAATGAGAAATACGGAAATAAAGACTGCACCACTTATCATGATTTCAAGGAGCTTTGCACAAGAGAGGATATCGATGCTGTTTGTCTGGCTTTACCGGACCACTGGCATGCGATCACCGCCATATACTGCGCCCGGGCAGGATTTGATATATACGGAGAAAAGCCTTTCACCCACAGCCTTGTGGAAGGCCGTGCCGTTTGCAATGCCATCAAACGATACGGCTGCATCTGGCAGACCGGAAGCTGGCAGAGATCGGTTGCCAATTTTCACAAATCAGCCGAACTTGTCCGCAACGGACGTATAGGTAAAGTGAAAAAGATCGAAGTCGGCCTTCCCCAGGGTCACTATGACTTTGCCGGAACAAAGGGCCAGGAAACAATGGGGCCTCCGCCGGGTCATCTGGACTATGACCTCTGGCTCGGGCCAGCTCCCTATGCCCCTTACTGCCCGGCGCGGGTGCACAGAAACTGGAGATGGAATATGGATTATGGTGGAGGCCAGCTCATGGACTGGGTGGGCCACCACCTGGACATCGCTCACTGGGGAATGGGATATGATTCGACAGGACCTGTTGAAATCAAAGGAACCGCGCAGTACGGTCGCGCCGGAGTCTGGAACAGTCCGACCCGGTATTATCTCGAACTCAAATATGCGGACGGCACTCCCATGACCGTGGCCGGCGGTCATCCTGAAATCCGGAGCGGTACAAAATGGATCGGCGAACACGGATGGGTGTGGTGCGATCGGGGCGGTTTTGAAACCCATCCTGCATCGCTGATCAGGGAATTCATTGGCCCTGATGAGATAAAACTGTATCAAAGCAGTGACCATTATCAAAACTTTCTGGACTGCGTGAAAACAAGAAAAACGACCATAACCCCTGCCGAAACCGCTCACAGGTCCGCGAGTGTGGGCCATCTGGGAGTGATCGCCATTGAAACAGGACGCAAAATACACTTTGACCCTGAAACCGAGACCATAAAGAATGACCCGGAAGCTCAACGCCTGCTGAGCCGTTCCTTCCGTAAACCCTGGGGACTTCCGGAATGAACGGGATCCGATATCAAAGAGGTGAAAAATGAAAAGAAGAAAAAACAATATAATGCATTTAATCCTAGCCGGTATCCTGCTCTTTGGATCCGCAGGAGCTTTTCTTTATTCAGCCCAGGAAAATGAGCTTTCATCGCTTCTCAAACAGCTTAAAAGATATGAAGAGGGTGAAAACGACCACCTTGTCCTTGAATTAAACGCCTATATCCGCTCTCACAGAGCCACAAAACAACAACGGCTGGAATGCGAACGCCAGCTCCTGTCTTTCCTCAAAACAGATGCCTCGGAAACCGCAAAGATGCTGGCCTGCCGGCACTTGAGAATCATCGGAACTAAAGAATCAATTCCTGTACTCAAAGACATGCTGCTAAATAAGGAAACCACAGATATGGCCAGATATGCTCTGGAAAAAATACCGGATACAGCTTCCGATGAGGCCCTGTTAAGCGCCCTGCCCCACAGCAGCGGTCCCATTAAAGCAGGGATCATCTCCTCTTTAGGGCATAGGAAAGTCTCCGGAGCGGTTCCCTCCCTTAAAGAGATCCTGAATGAAAACGCTGATTTATCCCTCTCCCTTGCTGCTACCGCAGCCCTGGGTCATATACAAAACCCTGAAGCCGCACAAGCACTTTCCCAAGCACTTTCCCAGACTGAAGGAGAACTGAAGGTTCAAGTAACAGGATCGCTCTTAAAATGCGCGGAACAGTTTCTATCAGATGGAGAGAATGAAGAAGCCGCCCGTATCTATGACCGGATCCTCACCGCAGACCTGCCGTCATCCCTGCACAACAGTGCGGTCAGAGGAAAAATAAATGCAGCGGGTGAAAAGGGAACAGAGTACATTCTTGAAGCCCTTAAAAACAAAGGAAAAGACATCAATCCGTCCTATATTGAGATGATTCCGGAATATTTTGATTCCTCAAATATCGCCAGTGTGTGCGCTCTGCTCCCCACACTGCCTCCATCGGCAAAAGTCCAATTGATCTCAGTCCTTTCCCTTTACCCGGAAAAAGGCGTGCGGCAGGCTGTCCTTGATTCAGCAGAGAGCCGTTCCACGGAAGTAAGAATCGCTTCTCTGAAAACTCTGAAACAAATCGGCAACTCTTCCACAATAGCTTTTCTCGCCCAACATGCGGCTTCCTCCAAAGGAGAGGAAAAGCTTCAGGCCCGGGCCAGCCTTTGGGGCCTTAAAGGGAATGATATCGGCAGCACCGTCATCTCAAACCTGAACAGCGAAAAAAATCCTGAGATTCAGATAGAATACATCAAAGCCGTGGAACAAAGGCGCATGTATTCAGGGAAAGATGTTGTTCTTGACACACTCAGTTCCTCAAATCCGGAAGTACGCCTTCAGGCTATCAAATCCATAAAGCAAATATCCTCTCCGGAGGATATCCCGAGGCTCCTGGAATTCCTCATAAAAACGGAAAATGATCCGGACAGGAATGAAATGATAAACACCATTGCTTTCACAGCTTTGAAAACACAGGACCCCCTGCTCAGAGGTGAGCCTGTCACAACAGTCCTCCCTGAAGTCAAAGACCCCCTTACCCGTTCATCCCTTTATCTTCTTCTCGGAAGGATAGGCGATGACAGCACTCTTCCCGTACTTCGGTCAGGATTGAGCGAAAAAAACGGGATGGTTCATGACGCAGTTGTGAGAGCCTTTGCCAGCTGGCCCACTTCCACAGCCGCAGAAGACGCTCTCTATATTGCCGAAACATCCGATAAACCGGAACACCGGATCCTCTGCCTCAGGGCCTATATAAGAATGGTTGGAATGGAGCCTTATCAAAGGCCTGAAGCTGCGGTCCGATCCCTGGAAACCGCTCTGAACCTCGCTCAAGGGGCCCAAGAAAAGATGATGATCCTGGGAGCGCTTCAAAAATTCGCATGCGACCGCGCTGCCAACGTTGCGGAGCGGCTCACAAAAGACAGGGATGTTGAACAAGAAGCCCAAAAAACACTTATTCTTATTAATGAAAAATTAAAGAAAGAGGGAAAATAACACTTTAAAAATTTTGAAAAATTTGAGGAGATGGATTAGACTAATAACCTCTGTAATAAGTTTTTTTATCCTATGAGCAGGAGGTCGCATAATGACCCAAATAAAAAAACACAACAAAAATCCTAAAAAACTGACATACGGCATGGTCGGAGGAGGAGAAGGGGCTTTTATCGGAGAAGTCCACCGCAAAGCCATTTCCATGGACGGAAAAGCAGAACTTGCTGCAGGATGTTTCTCCAGGGATTTTGAGAACACCAAAAACACAGGGGAAACGCTGGGATTGGACAGCAGCCGGTTATACCCCACATACAATGATATGTTTGAAAAGGAGAGACAAAGGGAGGACGGCATTGACTTTGCGGTCATTGTCACACCCAATAACACCCACTTTCCCATTTCAAAAGCAGCCCTGGAGCACGGAATCCATGTGGTGTGTGACAAACCCCTCACCATAACAAGCCGTGAATCTGAACAACTGGCTGAGATATCCGATGAAAAAGGCCTCTTGTTCTGTGTTACCTACACCTATACCGGCTACCCCATGGTCAAGCAGATAAAAACAATGATAGCCAACGGAGAACTGGGAGAAATCCGCTTCATAAACGCAGAATACCCTCAGGAATGGCTGGCAAAGTCGATAGAAAAAACAGGGCAGAAACAATCCGTATGGAGAACGGATCCTTCCCAATCCGGCGCCTCAAACTGCGTGGGAGATATAGGGAGCCATATAGAAAACATGGTCTCTTATCTTACGGGCTTAAAAATCACATCTCTTTGTGCCCGGCTGGATACCTTTGTGGAAGGCAGGATCCTTGACGACAATGCATCCATACTGGTGGAATATGACAGCGGGGCCAAAGGCCTCTACTGGAGCAGCCAGGTCGCTATAGGGCATGATAACGGACTGAGAGTCAGGATATACGGGGAAAAAGCCTCCATTGAATGGCTCCAAGAAAATCCCAACTCCTTCAGGATATCTTATCTTGATAAACCCACTGAGATCCTATCACGGGGAAGAGACAAGATGTACCCTGCCGCAGAAAGAGTATCGCGTGTTCCGGCAGGTCATCCGGAAGGCTATTTCGAAGCTTTTGCCAATATATACAGCACATTCATCACAGCGCTTGACAAAAAAATCAACAAAAAACCTATGGCGGAAGAGGACGCAGACTATCCGGGTGTCAAAGAAGGATACCAGGGCGTGAGATTTATAGAAAAATGTGTCGAAAGCTCCCAAAAAGGAGTTGTTTGGGTTGATTTTTAAAACGCTCACAAAAGGAGGATAAATTGAAAAGACCCGTCACATTATTTACCGGACAATGGGCAGATATGGCTTTCGAGGATATCTGCAAAAAAGCAAAAAAATGGGGTTATGAAGGCCTTGAGATCGCCTGCTGGGGCGATCATATGGAAGTGAACAAAGCGGATAAAGACCCTGATTATATCAGCCAGAAAAAACAAATACTGAAAAAAAACGGGCTGAAGTGCTGGGCTCTCAGTGCTCATCTGGCAGGCCAGTGTGTGGGAGACCTCTATGATGACCGTCTGGACGGATTCGCCCCGGATAAAGTAAAAGGAAATCCTGAAAAAATGAGAGCTTGGGCCATTGAGCAGATGAAAACAACAGCCAAAGTCGCCAAAGATATGGGATGCTCGGTGGTCAACGGTTTCATGGGTTCCCCTATATGGAGGTTCTGGTATTCATTCCCCCAGACTACAGAACAAATGATTGAAGAGGGCTTTAAAGAGATAAAAAAACTCTGGACCCCGATTTTAGATGAATTCGACCGCCACAAAGTCAAGTTCGCTCTGGAAGTCCATCCTACTGAGATTGCGTTTGATTTCTATACCACGCAAAAACTGTTTGAAGTTTTCGAACACAGACCAGCCCTCGGATTGAACTTTGACCCCAGTCATCTGGTCTGGCAGGGAATGGACCCGAAACTTTTCATACGGGAATTTCCCGATCGAATCTATCATGTCCATATGAAAGACGTGGCCGTGACCCTTGACGGAAAATCCGGCATACTGGGCTCTCACCTTCCGTTTGGAGACCTCAGGAGGGGATGGAACTTCAGGTCACTCGGCCACGGAGATGTTGACTTTGAAGAGATCATAAGGGAATTAAATGATGCCGGCTACACAGGCCCTCTATCAGTGGAATGGGAAGATAACGGCATGGACCGGGAGTACGGGGCACAGGAGTCTGTCATATTTGTCAAGAGCATCAATTTTTCGCCTTCAGAAGTCGCTTTTGATAAAGACATGAAAACTGAAAAATAAGGACCGCCTTATTCAACGACCGGCCCGGAATAGAAATAAGGAAAGGAAAGATGTCTGACAAAAACAAATACAAAAAAACCGGCTCCCTGTCCAGAAGAGATTTTCTCAAATCATCTGCCTGGGCAGGCCTTGGAACAGCTCTTTCTTCCCAGACGCTGAAAGCAAAGCCACCCGTAGCCGCACTGTCTTCTCAAGAATCCTCTGGCAGAATCAATATCGCTGTTATCGGAGCGGGAACTCAGGGCAGGGTGCTGATGGAATCATGCCTGCGCATTCCTGATATTCATTTTCAAGCCATCTGCGATATCTGGGAATACAGCCAAATCTATGCCAGCCGCTTTCTGCAGAAATACGGATACAAGGTCAATGTCTATGAAGACTACAGACAGCTTCTGGAAAAAGAAAAAGGGCTTGATGCGGTGATCGTCGCCACTCCGGATTGGATGCATGCTGAACACGCCAACGCTTGTATGGAGCAGGGACTTCATGTTTATTGTGAAAAAGAGATGTCTAACTCCCTGGAAAAAGCACAAAGCATGGTCAGGACATCAAGGCAAACAGGGAAGCTTCTTCAGATCGGCCACCAGCGCCGTAGCAATCCCAGATACATCCATGCCATAGACCGGTTGATTCATGAAAAACAGCTTTTAGGCCGGGTATCCCAGTCATACGCTCAATGGAACAGGTCTAAAAGTGATATGCTGGGCTGGCCCAAACAATACACGATATCACCCGAAAAGCTCGAGAAATACGGATACGGGTCCATGACCGAATTCAGGAACTGGCGGTGGTTCAAAAAATACGGTGGAGGACCTATCGTGGACCTGGGATCTCACCAAATAGACCTTTTTTCGTGGGTCTTTGGCACCAATCCCTCCTCTGTCACTTCCTGCGGGGGAACCGATTATTATGATAAAAGGGAATGGTACGATAATGTGATGGCGATCTATGAATTCAAGACTCCCCAAGGGATATGCCGGGCCCTTTATCAAGTCCAGACGACCACCAAATACGGAGGTTTCTACGAAGCCTTCATGGGAGACAACGGGACTATCGTGCTTTCAGAAGTCCCTGAATTCGGAAACTGGGCTATGAGAGAAGCCCATGCTCCGGAATGGGATTCCCTGGTAAAAGACGGCCTTTTGGAATCAGAAACCGCGCCTATTCAGAAAGTGGATACCAAAAACGTATTCCTCGATGTGAGGGTGACACAGGAAGCCGGCAGATGGCCGCTCCCGGTGGAACTGGCCAAACCCCCGCACCAGCCGCATCTTGAAAGTTTTTTCAGCGCCATAAGAGCCGGGACTCCTTTAACATGTCCCGGAGAAATTGGCTATGAAACAGCTCTGGTAGTCTTAACCACCAATAAAGCTGTTGAATCACCAAGGCAGATCAGATTTCAAAAAGAACAGTTCAAAGCATGAAACAAAAATCCATACAAATACTGATCCTGCTTTTTTTATTGCTCGGTCTTTCGCATGCATTCGCACAGAAAAAGGAAAAAATACCCTGGGACGGCAGCAGAACGGTCCCTGTGCACAATATTCCCTTAAAGGACGAATTCGATGAAACAATCATCCCTACAGAGTCTTTTCCCCTTCCTTATTCTTCCAGATATACATGCGCACCCTGTCATGTGTACAGCCAGATCAGCCAGGGACTCCATTTCAATGCCCTCTCTTCTGACAATCACGGAAGACCTGGAGAACCATGGATATGGGTTGACAGGGATACGGGAACAGCAATCCCTCTTTCCAACCGGAACTGGCCGGGAGTCTTTCAGCCTGAGGAACTTGGCCTGACTTTCTGGGAATTCACCTTGCTTTTCGGAAGGCATATGACCGGTGGGGGCGTCGGTGAGCCGGCCGAGGATGAGAGGAGCCCTGATTCAAGGTGGAGTGTATCCGGGACTCTTGAAATCAACTGTTTGGCCTGCCACAATAACTCCAGAAAACAAAGCCACAGTGAATGGGCTTTCCAAATACTCCGTCATAATTTTCGCTGGGCAGCCGTCGCTTCTTCCGCCCTGGGAGAAGTGGGAGGCATGGCTTCGAGATTACCCGGTACATGGGATATCTATGACGGGCCCAACCCGGATGACTCCGAATACGCCATTGCTCCTTATGTCCGGTATGACCAAACCCAGTTCAACAGCAAGCACGAGGTGTTCTTTGACATCAACCACAGACCCGATGACGAACGCTGTCTTGCCTGCCACTCTGTTTCTCCTGCTTCGCAAAGCCAGTTTCTGGCAGAAAGCGATGTGCACACCGCCGCAGGCATCCAATGCGCGGACTGCCATAGAAACGATATAACGCATACCATGATAAGAGGCTATGAGGGGGAATCCGAGCAATATGGAAACCCGCCTGCCTCTGATTTCACATGCCGCGGCTGTCATTTAAGAGAAAAAAAATCACAAAAACAAGGTGTTTCTTCCGGCCGTTTGGGAGCACCTTATCCCATTCATAAAAAAATCCCTCCGATCCATATTGAAAAACTCTCCTGCACAGCCTGCCACTCGGGATCCCTTCCTCAAAAGAATTTGACACGGGTAAAGACCTCGCGGGCCAACCGCCTGGGCATCTATGGTATTGCCCGCTGGGACATGGACTTTCCTGCCGTTCATGAACCTGTGTTTCAAAGAGACCCTAACGGAAGGCTGACTCCAAACCGCCTTGTCTGGCCCTGTTTCTGGGGCTGCATTGAGGGAGAAGAGATCAGGCCTCTGAGGCCCGACACTGTAAAAAAAGCAGCCGGTCAGATCCTCTATCCGGAATCAGAGGCTGCCGAGATCTTATCCGCACTCTCCATGATCCCTAATCTTGAAGCCACTCCGGTTTTTGTCTCCTCCGGGAGAGTCTATGAATTAAACTTTGACGGAGGACTGGATGCCTCTGAATATTCCGGAGAGATGCCTGAAGCTCAATTGTTCTGGGCACTCAAGAAGAACAATTCCCTGTCTCCTCTCATTCCCGATTTTGACAGGGAATCAGACCCCCTTGACAGGGATATAGAATACAGGATCCAAGATACTCTGGAAGCTTTAAATAACGCCAAAAAGCTGCCTTATGAGCCTGTCCTGATCTATGGAAACAAGGTCTATCAAATATCCGGAGGATACTTTGAAACAAAGGAATGGAATGGGGAACAACAGGACAGTCCGAGGCTCTGCTGGCTTAAAGACAATGAGATAAAAAACCTGGTTTCTGAATTCAATCTGAATGCCATTAAGGAAACCGTGGGTTACTCCGAACTTCTTACTGAGGAGCAGGTGAAGAAAATCCTCACAGCCCTTTCTGAAGCAAACAAAGAATATGTTTATATATCCAACGGGAAGATGTGGAGGATCAACCGGCAGGGTTTTCTGGAAGCCTCCGAACATCCGGCTGCAGAACCTGTCTTATGGCCCCTGGCCCATCAGGTAAGGCCTGTCCAGCAATCCCTTGGAATCAACGGATGTTCAGACTGCCACTCATGGAATTCGAATTTTTTCTTCGCTGATGTAACGGCTTCGGGCCCTCTAAATACAAAAAATCCGGTTGAGCGCTCCGCTCATTCCTTTATGGGATTGGGTGGCCTTTATCAAAAAATATTCGGCCTTTCCTTTTATGCCCGTCCTTTTTTAAAGGCCCTTCTCTTTATCGCCGCACTTTTCCTGGGATCTATCCTTATCATAATGTTCGTAAAAACTATGGGCTTTCTCACAGGCCTGCTTGAGAAAAGGAGATAAATCCACATGTTCTCAATGATAAGTTCCGCTCTCTTTATATTGGTGGCCGCTTTCCTGATATACTTCAGTTACACAAAACAGAAAAAGGCCAATAAAGAAAGCCCGGATAAAAAGCAAGTCCCAAATTTTTCAGGCTGGCTTATCAAAGGATTCCGTTCTTTTTTTAAAACTTCCCTTAAGGACCGGATAAAAAAAATCGACCGGAAATATCTCATCTCAGAACGATCCATAACCGAAAAAATTATCTGGGGAGGCCTTTTGCTCAGTTTCCTTTATCTTTTCCTGAGCGGATTCTTTTTCTCTCTCTTCAGTCTGCACCGGATGTTTGGAATCCCTCTTATGTTTCATATCGTGCTTGGCGGCCTTTTTGCACTGTTTCTTTGTGTTTGTTTGTTTCTCTCTGCCAAAAAGTTCAGCTCTCCATTGTCATTCAGCTTCGAAAATATCCTCTTCTGGGTTTTCATGCTATCCGGCCTTTTTCTTGCCGGCACTTCCTTATGCATGATGTTCCCCCTCTTTACGTACCGAACACAGCTTTTCCTCTTCGAGCTTCACAGATACAGCGCGCTCACAGCGACTCTTAGCGCTGTCCTCTTTCTGTACACGGCTTTCTCAAAAAATGAAAAAAGAAAAAATCGGGGATAAGTCCGTTCTCCGTTTTTCCCACGAGGCCATGGGAACCCTTTTTGAAATCCTTCTCATTGATAGAGACCAGGATTATTTCCGGCAGGTCTCACAGGCTGTTTTTAAGGAAATAGACAGATTAGAGCGCCTGCTCTCCCGGTTCGATCCGAGCAGTGACATCGGACAGATAAACAATCTGAGACCAGGGCAGTCCTGCGCTGTTCAGGTGGATGTGTTTGAATGCCTTCAAAAAGCATGCCGTATCCAGCATGAGACCGGGGACGCCTTTGCCATAAATTATGCTTCCTCTCTGCGATACCTAAAGAAGCAAAAAACAGCCGGCCTCCCTTTAAAGATGTTCCTTTCCCCGGGGAGATTTAACGTATCCTTTGAAAAAAGAGAGGATTTCTCAGGAACAGAAAGCCTCAAGCTCGACCTGGGGGGCATCGGCAAGGGTTTTGCCCTGGACAAAGCCGCGGGCCTTTTGCTGGACTGGGATGTCTCCGAAGCCCTGCTCCACAGCGGCACCAGTACGGCACTGGCCGTAGGAGCTCCCAGGGGTAAGGAAGGATGGGCCGTAGGCGTCACAGGAAACGGGAGCGGTCCATTTGTTCCCGGTAAAATCATGGTCAAAAACCGCGCTGTCAGCGGCTCTGGAAAGCAGGTAAAAGGGGAACACATCATCAATCCCAGAACAGGAGCCCCTGCCTCAGGTCATGAGGCCGCATGGGTGTCTCATCCCTCCGCAGCCACAGCCGATGCCCTGTCCACGGCTTTTATGGTGATGAAGACCCAGGAAGTCAAGACATTCTGCCTCAAAAACAAGCAGGTCTGGGCCGCTGTGTTAACAAATGAAGGGCGCTATAAAATTTTTAACCAAAATAGTATATAATGACTTTTAAAGGAGTGTGTCATGATAAAGAGAATTTGTTTATCCCTCTTCACAGTGATCCTCTTTCTGTCCTTTTCCGGAGTCACAGGATTATCCGGTGAGGTAAAACAGGATGAAAAAGAAGTCCTGGAACTGGAGCTTCCCAAACCCATGTTCGTGGGGACACCCACCAATATCCGCACGCCAAACCTTGAGAAGATAACAGGAAAAAGGCGGGGTCCGTTTTATGTTCCCAAAGGAACCAAGCTCCTTTCTCTCGATAAACCCGTGACCTCCAGCGATATGATGCCCATCATAGGAGAGATCGAATACGTGACAGACGGAGAAAAATCAGGAGAAGCCGGTTATTATGTGGAGCTCGGTCCGGGTTCCCAGTACGTTCAGATAGACCTGGGCGCCTCTTATACCATGCATGCCATACTTGTGTGGCATTACCACAGCCAGGCCAGGGTGTACAGAGATGTGGTAGTGCAGGTAAGTGATGACCCTGATTTTATATCTGAAGTCAAAACCGTCTTCAACAACGACCATGACAACTCTTCCGGACTGGGGATAGGAAGGGACAAGGAATATATCGAGACCAATGAAGGACGGCTCATGGATCCAAGGGGAGTCAGCGGGCGCTATGTGCGGCTTTACAGCGGCGGCAACACATCCAATGATATGAACCATTATGTTGAAGTGGAGGTCTACGGCACTGAGGTGAAATGAGCAAAAAAGTTTTTGCCGGCCTGTTTGCCCTCATAGTGCTGCTGGGATTGTTCTTTCGCTTCTCTCAACTCGATCTTCGTCCCATGCATCATGACGAGGCGAATCAGGCTGTCAAATTCGGCGCTCTTCTGGAAAGAGGAGAATACACATACGATCATTTTGACCACCACGGACCTTCTCTCTATTATTTGACCCTCCCTCTGGCCCTGGCCTCCACAGGAAAAGACTTTGCCGATCTCAACGAAAGCACGCTCCGTTTTCTGCCGGCCCTCTTCGGATCAGGACTCCTTCTTCTCCTTCTCCTTCTAAAGAGCCGGTTGGGCTCAAAGGCGGTTCTGTTTTCTGCTCTTTTTATAAGCCTCTCTCCCATAATGGTTTTTTTCAGCCGCTTTTACATTCAGGAAATGCTTCTCGCCTTTTTTACCCTCGGATTTATCATATCCCTATGGCTGAGCCTGGATACAAAAAAAATTCACTGGTATATAACAGCCGGATTCATGGCCGGCTTTATGTTCGCCACCAAGGAGACCTCCCTTATCCTCTTCGGTTCCCTGCTTGGTGCACTCATTCTTTTAAAGTTTTTCTACCCCTCCGGGTCAAAGAGCCAACACATCTCCCCTTCCCTCTTTTCACGTAATATTCTTTTTTTTCTCGGAGCGGCCTTTTCTGTCTGGCTGCTTTTCTATTCCTCCTTTTTCCACAACATAAACGGACTCTGGGACTCCATTCGTTCTTTAGGAGTCTATTTCAAGCGCGCCGGTGAGGCCGGAGCGCACGCTCATCCCTGGTATTACTATCTCAAAATGCTGGCCTTTTCTCAATACGGTAACGGACCTCTGTGGAGCGAGGCTCTGGTCCTGGTTTCTGCCCTCATAGGGAGTGTCTCCGCATTCACCAAAAAGGCCAAAGCGCGCCATGATGCCGCTTTTATCCGCTTTGTCTTTTTCTATACCCTCCTTTCTACCCTCATTTTTTATCTTATTTCATATAAAACCCCCTGGAACATCATTCCTTTTTATCTGGGAATGCTGGTCCTCGCCGGATGCGGAATCTCCTTCCTTAGTGACTTATGCCAAAAAATCTGGCTTAAGTCAGCGGTCTTATCCTTGATTTTCATCGGAATCCTTAATCTGGGCTGGCAGAGCTGGAGGGCCAATTTTATCTATTATGCAGACGTCCGGAATCCCTATGTCTATGCGCAAACCAGTACGGATTTTCTTAACTTGATCCGCAGAGTAAACCATATTGCAGAAGTCCATCCGGAACACGAGAACATGCTGATCAAAGTGATCGCCGATCCTCATATGATATGGCCTCTTCCCTGGTATCTCCGGGAATTCAAACGGGTGGGTTACTGGGCGGAAACCGAAGAGGCGGGGACCATCGCAGGAACACCCGTTATTATCAGCTCCATAGAACAAACAGAACAAATCTGGCCTTTGATCCGGGACCAGTATTTATCCGAATTTTACGGGCTGAGGAATGAAGTGCTACTGTCCGTCCATATAAGACTTGATCTATGGGACCGTTTTCTCGAAAATAGGCGCTGAAATGACTGAACTTTCAATTGTGATCCCGGCGTTTAATGAAGAAAACAAAATCAAAAAAGATGTAGAGGAAGCCGCCTTTTTTCTAAAGGAACACTGCACAAAGGGAGAAGTCATTGTCGTGGATGACGGAAGCCGTGACAACACTTCTGCCGCTGCTTCCAAAGCTCAAACAAGCCCCTCGGTCGAAGTGAAAGTCATCCGGCTTGAGAAAAACAAAGGCAAAGGCTTTGCGGTAAAAACAGGAATACTGGCATCCAAAGGTGAAATCGTGATTTTTGCGGACAGCGGGACCTGCATCCCCTATAGAAACGCCCTTCCCCCTATCAAGAAAATAAAGGCTGGAGAAGTGGATATCGCCCTGGCATCCCGCTACGCCAAAGGCACAGTCATCCGCAGAAAGCGCCCTCTCCCCAGGCGCATCCTTTCCAGACTCTTTCACTGGGCTGCGGTTTTAATAGCCGGTCTTCCCAAAAAAATCACAGACTCTCAATGCGGATTTAAAATTTATAATGGAGACACCGCCAGAGAGCTCTACAGTCAGTGTGGGCTCCACGGTTTTCTTTTTGACCTGGAGATATTGATCCGGGCCCTCAGGCAAGGCTACAGCATCACTGAATTTCCTGTGGAATGGACCTGCGACCTGGACTCCCGCCTGCGGCCAGCCTCTGAAGCCAGAGAGGTGCTCAGAGACCTTTTTAAGGTAAGAAAGATCGGCAAAAAAGAGGAATCCTAAGTTTGACAGGGCTTTCTTCTTATGTGTATTATGGGTGATGAATTCACTCAGGGAATGGCAATTTGATGAAATGGAGTGAAAATCAACAGCAACAAAAAAACCAAATTATTATCTTTCAAGATGCGCCTGATGCCTGAAAGCACGCCAGAAGAGCGCCGTGCAATTTTGATGGGCTGAGGGGCTGAAGAGGAGGAGAGTTTGAAACAAGAAGCGCAATTTAAAGCCTACGGCTATCGTTGGATGGTCCTTCTTGCCTTTGTCATCATTGCGGTCATGACCCAAGTCCTCTGGATCACTTTTGCTCCTATTACGAGCGCGGCAGCACAGTTCTACCACACTTCCGACCTGATGATCGGCTTGCTGTCTGTGAGCTTCATGATCGTCTTTATCTTTGTTTTCTTTCCTTCGGCGTACGTGATCGATACCTGGGGTTTCAAAAAGGCCGTCGGCATCGGCGCTATCCTGACCGCGGTTTTCGGCCTCAGCCGTGGGATCTTCGCCTCAAACTTCACCCTTGTCCTTATCTCCCAAATCGGGATCGCCATCGGCCAGCCCTTTGTCATCGGTGCCATTACTAAAATTGCCGCCCGCTGGTTTCCGATCGAGGAGCGAACGACAGCTTCTGGATTTGGCACACTGGCCCTCTATCTCGGCCCTCTGCTGGCCATGCTTATCACGCCATTGCTAGTCCTCCGTATCGGGATAGCCAGAATGCTGTTGGCCTACGGAATCGTCTCAGCCGCCGCTGCCGTCTTTTTCCTTCTCGTGGCCCGCGAGCATCCTCCAACGCCGGCAGGACCGGATGAGCGCACCTTGATGCTCGACGGCTTCAAGTCCATGCTCCGGCAACGCGACTTCATTTTTCTTATGATCATCTTTTTCGTCGGGCTGGGCATGTTCAACAGCGTCTCGACCTGGATAGAAGACATCATCCGGCCCCGAGGCTTTTCCATCTCTCAGGCCGGAGTGCTCGGCGGGTTGATGCTCTTGGGTGGGATCATCGGTGCCGTCATTATCTCCATCATTTCCGATCAATCCCGCCATCGCAAGCCGTTCATCATTATGGCACTCATTGGCCTTATCCCTGGCTTGATAGGAATGACGTATATAACCAGCTACTGGTTGCTGCTTCTTTCGGGTTTTGCTTTTGGATTTTTCTTACTCAGCGCTGGGCCGGTCGGCTTTCAGTACGGCGCAGAGCTCACCCATCCCGCTCCTGAAGGCACATCGAATATTCTGCTTCTTGTGGTAGGCCAGATCTCGGGCATCATATTTATCTTTGGCATGGATGCGCTCAAAGCGCCTGCCAGCGGAGAGATGACAGCCTCCCTCCTTATCCTGGCAGGACTTGCTGTCATCTGCATCGTTCTGGCCGCCATGATCCGCGAATCGCCTGTGCACAAGGGAAAACAACAGAATTTATCTTAAAGATGGAAATTATGGGGTTGAAATTATGGTTGAAATTATGGGGTCGGACCAAGCTATAATGTTGATATTACTATAATTAATGTTATTTTATGGGCTGTTTTTGGGGGGCAAAAGTCCCTTTTAAGAGGATAAAAATGCAATTATTTCCACTTAATTTATTGTTTATAAATAATTTACTACGGTCCGACCCCCAAAATAGGTATAAAAATAGGGTGGCACCTTATGGAGCGTCCCCTAGAAATTACGGATCCAGATATTCCTGTAACGAACCGGGTTTCCGTGGTCCTGAAGCGAAAGAGGAAGTTTCTCCGGATGAGCTTTATAGGAAGGCCTTTTTTTCCAGGCCGTAGGACCTGTCAGCACCACATCATGATGGATACAAACATAGTTGTGAAACACGGTCATACTGGCTGGCTCTTGCAATTGCCCGTTCTCATCAAAAAGGGGAGCCACAAATATAATATCAAAACACTGCCATTCTCCCGGAGGACGGCACACGTTAAAGAGAGGAGGATACTGCCCGTACACAGCTCCGGCCATGCCGTCCGCATAGGTCTTGTTTTCATAGTTATCCAGCACCTGCAATTCATAGAGCCCCATTAAGAAAACACCGCTGTTTCCACGGCCCTGCCCTTCTCCGGATACTTCCGCAGGCGCAGCCCATTCGATATGGAGCTGGCAGCTTCCAAACCCTTTTTTTGTCTGGATGGAGCCTGTTTTTTTCACGACTTCCATATATCCGTTTTCCACCTTCCACTGGGCCTCGTTTCCTTTGCTGTCCTCCCATTGGGAAAGGTCTTTCCCGTCAAACAGGACTTCCGCATCAGAAGGCGCTGGAACAGGAAGAATCGAAGGGCCCGGATCCACAACCGGGGGCAAAGGCCTGTCTTTGTCGTGTATTTTCCACTTCTTTACAGAAGCCATTTCCGAACTCACTTTTTCACTCTCCTGACAGTTAATGACAATAAAAAGAAAAAAAACAGAAACCAACAGCAAAAAACCCACTGCTTTTTTCATGATGAACTCCTTTTGGCTTACAGGGACCAACCTTTTCGGTATTCTGTATGGAGAAAATTGTTGGCTTCCGGAAGGTTTTTGAATTCCATTTTCTTCCCGTCCCATTCCAGCTTGGTATTTTTTGCCTTTGTGGCTACCGCCACATTCCCCAGAAGCATGACTTCAGTCAAGGTTCCTGAGTATGAAAAATCCGTGGTGGATTTTTCGCCTTTTTTTATGGCTTCCACCCATTCTTCATGGATGCCCGGAGAGCGCGGAATGGTCTTTTCCGGTCTTTTGTATTCCTGCATCTTTGATTCCGGAATAATACGCGGATTGTTCCCATAAGTGCTATACATCAATGTCCCTTTATCACCCACAAACAATCCTCCGCCTCCGGAGTCGCCCATCATTCGTCCGTCTTTCAGTTCAACCGGTCTGGGAGGCGTGATCCCTCCGTCATACCATTTGAGGGTAACAGGCGGCATTTTTCCCCGGGCCGGAAATTCATAAGTCACCACTTCTGCAACAGGATAGGCATCCTTGGTGAATTGAGAGGAACTGGCCTGAATAGATGTGGGGTGCCCCAGCTTCAGGGCCCAAAAGGGGTGGTCCAGTATATGGGCTCCCATATCTCCCAGAGCTCCTGTTCCGAAATCCCACCATCCTCTCCAGCTAAAAGGATGATAAGCCGGATTATACGGCCTGTAAGAAGCCGGTCCCAGCCATATATCCCAGGCCAATTCATCAGGAACAGGAGGCGTGTCTTTGGGAGCATCGATGCCTTGAGGCCATATAGGCCGGTTTGTCCAGCAGTGGACTTCCCTGACATCGCCTATGGCTCCGTCCCAGATCCATTCATTGATCAGACGGCCTCCTTCTCCGGCGTGCCCTTGGTTGCCCATCTGGCTGACGATGCCTGCTTTTTTAGCAGCTTGAGCCAGCAGCCTTGCTTCTTTTATGGTGTGGGTCAAAGGCTTTTGAACAAAGACGTGCTTTCCTCTTTTTATGGCACTCATGGCGATCACAGCATGGGTGTGATCCGGCGTCGTAACCGTAACCGCATCGATATTTTTCTCTTTGTCCAGAAGCACCCGGAAATCTTGATACTTGTTCGCCTTTTCATACAGCGCCTTTTGTTCAGGGGTGTTATGTTCTGATCCCAGGAATTTGGCCATCTCCCTGTCATCAACATCACACAAAGCCACAATATTTTCCGTACTCACGCTGCGTATATCAGAAGAGCCCTTTCCTCCCACTCCGACACTGGCTATATTTAAGGTGTCGCTGGGCGCTTTATATCCGGTTCCTCCCAGGACATGACGGGGAATGATCATAAACCCCGCGGCAGTGGCCGCACTGCGTCCTATGAATTCTCTCCTGGTTAAGGTTTCTTTTGATTCACTTTTTTCTTTCTTTTTTTTCATAATCACCCTTCTTTCATCTAAAATTCTATAAATCAAGTTTAATGATAACTATAATATATATAGTTTAAAAAGCTCGAGTCAACAAAATTATCATATATATCACATAAGAAAAACAGCGAATTAAAATTCTGGCTTAAAGTGTAAAAAAAGGCCAGGCTAGTTGAGTCCTCTCTTCTCCAGCAGATATCGGACATCAGGCTCTTTTCCCCTGAAGTTCATGTACAGTACCATGGGATCCTGAGTCCCGCCTTTTTCAAGAACATTGGTTCTAAATGAAAGCGCTGTTTCCTTATCAAAAAGGCTTGTCTCCTTAAAGGCATGAAAAGCATCGCAGTCAAGAACTTCTGACCAAATATAGCTGTAGTACCCGGAGGAATACCCTCCAGCAAAGATATGCTGGAAGTAAGGAGTCCTGTAGCGCACTACGATCTCCGGAATCATTCCGATCTTCTCCATGGCATTGTCTTCAAATTCCAAAGCATCGTGTTCCACGGGCTCGGATAATGTGTGCCAATCCATATCCAGCAGGGAAGCTGCGACATATTCCACAGTGACAAATCCCTGATTGAAATGTCCGGCTTTTTCGATCTTATCAATCAATTCCTGCGGAATCGGCTCTCCGGTCTCATAGTGCTTTGCATAAATTTTCAGCACATCCGGTTCCGCTGCCCAGTGCTCCATAATCTGAGAGGGAAGCTCTACAAAATCCCTGGAAACGGAAGTACCGGAAAGTCTCGGATAAACGCAGTCAGAAAGCAGGCCATGGAGCGCATGCCCGAATTCGTGAAAAAGGGTGGACGCCTCATCAAATGTCAGAAGTGTGGGGCTTTCGCCGCTGGGTTTGGTGAGATTCAAATTATTTGTCACAACAGGAGTGGTCTCTTTTCCTCCCAGCCTGTACTGCTTCCGGAAACTGTTCATCCATGCTCCGCCTCTCTTGGAAGCCCTGGAATAATAATCGGCAAAAAAGATTCCGATATGGGATCCGTCTGCCTCTTTGACCTCAAACACTTTGACATCGGGATGGTATGTAGGCAAGTCCGTCCTTTCAACAAACTGGATACCGTAAAGCTGATTGGCTACGTAAAAGGCTCCTTCCCTCACATTGTTCAGTTCAAAATAGGGTTTGGTCATCTCGTCAGACAGATCGAATTTTTTCTTTTTTAATTTCTCCGTGCAATACCACCAGTCCCAGGGCTCGAGTTTAAAATCTTTGCCTTCCTCATAAATCAATTCCTGGAGCTCGCTGCTTTCCTTTTTTGCTTTTTCCAGAGCAGGCTCCCATATCTTGAGCAGCAGGTCATACACATTCCCCGGTTTCCCGGCCATATTTTCTTCCAACACATAGTGCGCATGCGTTTCATATCCGAGAATACGAGCCCTTTTTACCCGAAGATAGGCGATCCGGGATGCGATGGCCCTGTTGTCCAGTTCATCACCGTGATTGCCTTTGTTTATATAAGCTTTGAAAATCTCTTCTCTCAAGCCTCGCTTTTCCGAATAGGTCAAAAACGGAGTGATGCTTGACCTGTGAAGGGTAAACACCCATTTCCCTTCATGACCTCTGTCTCTGGCTGCTTTGGCTGCTCCATCAATCACAGATTGGGGAAGGCCGGCCATGTCTTCTTCGCTCTCTATAATCAATTCATAACGGTTGTTTTCCTTCAGTACATGCTGACCGAACTTCATAGTGAGATTTGAGAGCTCCTCATTGATTTTTCTCAATTCAGCTTTGTCTTCCTCGCTCAGATTGGCACCGCCCCGAACAAAATCCAGATAGTATTTTTCAAGAAGAGTGGACTGTTCCTTAGTCAAATCAAGCTCCGCTCTCTGGTCATAAACTGTTTTGATGCGCTGGAAAAGCGCTGCGTTAAACAGGATATCATCCCTATGATTGGATAAAAGAGGTGTAATCTGCTCGTCGATTTTCTGCATCTCATCATCTGTCATGGATCCGTTCAATACACTGAAAACATTGGACACTTTCCTCAGCAGAGTCCCGCTTTCTTCCAAAGCTTCAATGGTGTTCTCAAAAGTAGGCTCGCTCTGGTCGGCCACAACAGCCTCAATATCTTTTTTTTGCTGTTCAATTCCCTCTTGAAAAGCAGGGACGTAATGCTCTTTACCTATCTGGTCAAACGGAGGGACCTCAAATTCAGTCTTCCACTCACTAAAAAACGGATTCTTTTCCTGTTTGGTGCAGGTGACCGCACAGAGACAAGCGATTATGACCATAATAAACAACTTTTTCATTTTATTACTCCTTTATAAAATTGGGGAAAAATATCGTGGATACATTAGACTCATTATATTTATTTCAATTTTTTTTATCAACTTTCCATCCATTCCTTTATTATTTTTTTATATCATCAATATAATCGGCAATCCGCTCTCTCTGATACTCATCATCAACAAAAAGCAATACTTTCTCCAGCAAAGATACCACTTCATCTCCTGAAAGCCCGTTGTGGAGAGGCTCGGGCAGGGCGATTTTTACCATCACTCCTGCCGCCTTTTCCCTCAATCCCTCATTTTCCAGAAAAAAAGCCGCCTCTTTCATGGAACCAAGCGTCTTTATCTCTCCCAGACCTGAAAGGAAGAGTCTTTTCTCTTCGGCCTCCTGCAGGATGTCTTTGACGCTGCGCATCATGGCCAATTTTTCTTCTTCATCCAGTTCTGATTCAGTTGCAAGCCGGATATAAGACCTTAACGCCAGATATCTGATCTTTTTATCAGTGGTTTCCCTGCTTGCGGCAAGCAGTTCTTCTGCGGCTTCAAGTCCTTTCCACTGCACCAGAGCCGAGAAGGCTTCAATGCGCACATCCGGGTTTTCACTCTGCCGCGCCTCTAAAACAACATCCAGAGCTTTTTTCCCTCCGATTCCAGAGAGAGGCCTGAGAAAGAGCATCTTTTCGATACCCTCTGCTTCAGCCAAAGCGTTAATTATCTTCTCAGCCCGCATCTCCGGCGCCTCAATGAAACAACAGGCAGACTGCACCGCATTTTGGAGCCAAAGTATCTCTTTCTTGTCATCTGTCTGCCTCATCAGATCAATGAGCATTGAAATATCGTCTTCATCCACAATGCTCTCCAGGCTCAAAAGAGCGGTCCTTCTTAAATCCTCATCTCCGCTCTCAATCTGAGAAACAACCAGATCAATGCAGTCAAAAGCACGTTTTTCGGAGATCACCTCCATAAGAGCCATGCAGGGCTTCACAGGCATTTCTCTAAACCTTGTTTTTATTTCCGGAATGACAGCCTCGGCCCTAAAACCAAGAAGCGCCTGTTTGACAAGCTTTATCTCCTCCTCATTACCGGAGCGCAGAAGTTCGAATAGATCTGTAACCGCCTTTTCCCCTTTGAAGACACACAACGGCATCACAGCCGCCATTCTAATGATATGGCTTTCACTGTGGAGTTTTTTTTGAAAATAAGGAGCCAAAGATTTGTCATCTGTTTTCCCGAGCATGGTCAGGATTTCGGCCTGTACTTCAGGAGACACTTCCTCTGTTTTCCGTATCCATATCTCCCTCATTTCAACACTGTACAGGTCCAGAGACAGTTCAAGAGCCTTCCGCCGCAGTTTCACACTCTGGCTTCCCGCAGCTTCCAAAAGGTCATCCATGGCCTCTTCCCCGACCGTATCGACAAGAAGATCCAGAGCGGAACACGGGATCTGGCTTTCATCCTCTGCCGTATAAGCGGCTATCATGTCCCTGCAAATATTCATGCTTATCTCTTTATAACCAGCCTCTGCGAGGCGGCTTACATAAAGAAGATAAACGAGGGGAGCCCTTTTTCTTTCATAGACGGATGACCTGATCCTTGCCTTTCCCATCAAATCCATACAGGAAGGGTCTCCTGTGTTTGCCAAGGCATAGAGAGATACTCTCCGGAGATCGCTGTCCTTGCTCGAAGCATACGGCACTATTTTATTAACGGCTTTTTGGCTGCGGAGCTCACCCAGGGCTTTGATCACCGTGATAAGCCGATCACCGGAAGATGTATTCAGGGATTTAAGGAGAGCCTTTTCCGCTCTCTCCGTTCCTATGGAAAGCAGGACTCTGGCCGCAGGCTCACACAGTTTACTGTCTGTCAAATACCGGGCGGCAGGCTTCACCGCCTCTCTTTTTCCGATAAGCTGGAGCTGACTGAGGATAAATCCCTTTGTGTTTTTGTCTTCTAAAAATTTTAAAGATTTGATGAAGGCCCTGGAAACTAAAAACCGGTCATCCTCTCTCAAAAGCCTTGCTGTTGAGACCGCCAGGCCGTGAACCGCATATTCCGCTCTTGTCCTGTTTGTCTCTTCATCGCTCTCAAGCATCAAACAAAGATCAACGATCCCGTCTCTGCCGAGTGCCAAGATTTCCGAAGTCAGTTCTTCCATATCAGCGGAACTCTCAGCAGGAAATCCAGCCAGGATATCAATGATATCTTCTTGGAATGTTCTTTTGACCGCCAAGCCGTATACAGAGGCGGTCATAAAAACGAGGGCTAATAGAACGGATACTGTTTGTATTCGTCTTCTCATCTACGCATCTCCGGTTTGCAGAGAAAGCATTACATATGCCATGGCGCCCTCATGGGCTGATGGAGAAGCCTGTCGGCCTGCGGGTCTCCGATAAAGCGCTGCTTGTCAGGATCAAACCTCAGAGGCCTTCCTAAGCGCACGGCGATCTTGCTGAGATTCACGAGCGTGCATGACCGATGCCCGTTTTCCTCATTCAAAGCAAATTTGTTTCTCTTTCTGACAGCCTGTGAAAAATCCGTTTCCTGCGGCTCAGGGTCAGGAAGCCGGGCTAATCTTTGTTTGAAATTCGAAATATCTGATCGAATTCCTCTGAATATCTTTCCTTCAGGCCCTTCAATAAAAGGGGCTTTTTTATCCCTGTTCTCTCCATCCAGGATGATCTTACATCCATCCGCATATTTCAGCTCGATCCTCCGCCATGTGAGGCAGGCATCAGGATGCTGCTGAGAGCAGTCAGCCTCTATTTCCCCGGGGCTGGTCCCGTCTTTCTCCAGAATGTACTGCACCGGGTCAATGTAATGCATTCCCATATCTCCAAGACCTCCTCCGTCATAATCCCAGTAACCCCGGAAAGTGGTATGGACCCGGTGAGGGTGATAAGGCTTCAAAGGAGCAGGCCCGAGCCAAAAATTGTAATCAAGCTCCTTTGGTACGCGCTGAGGCTTTAAGTCTGTCCTTCCCTTCCAGTAAAATTTCCAATCAAAACCTGTGACACCGCTCACCGTCACTTTCAAAGGCCAACCCAGCATCCGGTTCATCACTGCTTTTTTGATGGGCTGCACAGTGGAGCCCAATTCATAAAAAGGATCTCTGAATCTGAACCACGTATTCACCCTGAAGATCCGTCCGTTCTTCTGAACAGCCCGGACGACTTTTCTCCCTTCGTCTATGGTGCGGGTCATGGGCTTCTCACACCAAATGTCCTTTCCTGCTTCAGCAGCGGTTTTGGATATAAGGCCATGCCAATGAGGAGGTGTGGCTATATGGACGATATCTATATCGCTTCTTTCCAGTACTTCACGAAAGTCCTTGTAACCCTTAACATCCAATCCCGCTATCTCTAAAGCAAGTTTCAGGTGATTCTCATCCACATCACAGACAGCCACCAGCCTCGCTCCAGGGTAACTCAAATGGGCTTTTCCCATACCTCCCACACCTATGACCGCTTTGGTCAGTTGATCACTCGGGGAAGTGAATCCCTTCCCGCCCAAAACAACCCTGGGGACAATGACGGCTGCTGCCGCAGTCTGGATTCCCTTTTTTAAAAACCGTCTGCGGCTGACCGATCTGTTTCTTCCTAGCATTTCAGAATCCTTACAACTCTTGATTGTACACTTTTATAGTTTATTTATTACATAAAAAAAATCAATGATTGAAATTCAGGTGTGGACGTGGCGACATTGAAGATTTAGCCTTCGGATGAGGCTTTTCGAGGGTACCCGGCAAAGCCGGGCTCCGAGTATGTCTGACCCACGGACGGGGGGAGTTACGCAGGAGCCGAGAAAAACGAAGTAGAATGGCGTTAAAAATATGAAGGGAGCACAAGCCATTCCTGAATTTTATTGAGTAAAAAAGCTTATTATGAGAGGTCTTGATTTTATAACCTTGAATTGGGAATGAAAAAAAAATAATATGAGAAGGCTAACCATTTCAAATCCATAAGGAGCGTGAAATGAAAAGAATATGCGCAGTCCTTTTTATCTTATTATGGACCGTTGTCAGTCTCACATCTTATGAAAATCAAAGTACAGAACAGAAAAAAGCCCTTTTCGTCTGGGGAGGATGGGAAGGACACGAACCAAAACAATGCGTTGATATTTTTGCTCCCTGGCTTGAAAAACAGGGATTTGACGTTGAGATATCACACAACCTGGATTCTTATCTTGATGTTGAAAAATTGAAATCAATGGACCTCATCGTTCAAGTTGTTACCATGGCCTCCATCACTTCCGAGCAGGAAAAAGGACTGCTGGAAGCGGTCAAAAGCGGTGTGGGATTAGCAGGATGGCACGGAGGCCTCGCCGATTCATTCCGGCAGAACACAGAGTATCAATTCATGGTCGGCGGCCAGTGGGTGGCTCATCCGGGAGGGGTCATCGACTATGAAGTCAATATATCAAACAAAGAACACCCCATAACCAGAGGCCTATCCGATTTTAAAATGCACTCGGAACAGTATTACATGCATGTAGATCCCATAAATAATGTCCTTGCCGCCACCACCTTTTCCGACCAGCACGCCTCCTGGATCAAAGGCGTTGTCATGCCCGTGGTATGGACAAAAAAATATGGAAAGGGCCGGGTCTTTTACACATCCCTCGGCCATGTCTCAAAAGATTTTGATGTGCCGGAAGCCAGGGAAATCGTGAAAAGAGGGATGCTTTGGGCTGCCGGGTGCCTTAAAGAAAAGAAGAATTAAACAGCTCTGGGAATTCTTTATAAGGATCCTGTATTTTAATCTCTATATAACTTTTTTCTCTGAGTTCCTCCAGGTATTTAATCGTCTTTTCCTGACGCTCCCTCTGAAAGATTCTGTTTTCGATCGCAGCTCTGACTTCATCAAAATCCTTAACGTGTTCTTCCTCTTTATCAACCAGCTTCAGCAAATACCACCCGTTGCTTGTTTGTATCCAAGGCGTGACTTCTCCAACCTCAAGTTCCTCCACCTCTTGCTCCAGGGTCCTTTCCAAGGTCCCCTTTTTGAAACTTCCTAATTCTCCCCGGTTCTCTTTATAGGGACCTTCAGAATATTTTTCCGCCATTTCCTCGAACAGCTCTCCAGCCTCTAATTTGCCTTTGATCTCATCCTTCTTTCCGTTGAGTTCCTCTTGAACCTTCCCTGCATCAGAAAGATATATGGCTTTGAGCTCAAAATTGGCCGGCTCTATGAATTCCTCCTGATGCTGGCTGTAGTAATTAATGACCTCTGTATCATCCACTACAATGTCTTTGCCGAACGAATAAAACAGAACCCCCTCTTTTAAAAGCTCTCTCTCTTGGTAATCCAGCCAAATATCAAAATCGACCCCCTGCTGCTCCATCGCCTCTCTAAGATCTTCAATGGAATTAAAGCCATACTGTTCTTTCAGGTCTTCCACCATTTTTTCCAGCTGTCCGCTCACATCAATTTCCTGCTTTTTTGCTTCCTGGATAAGCAGGAGATCCGTGATCATTCCATCCAGAAGATTTTTTTTGCTCTTTTCATATACTTCCCTGAGTTCCTCTCCCTGGTATTGAGATGCCAAAGATTGGTACAGTGTTTCATCCTGCTTCTTGAAATCAGATAAAGTGATAATATCCCCGTTAACGACGGCGACGATGGTATCTATGATTTCATTTCCACTGACTTTCAATCCTGCACATATCAGAACCACTAAAATGACCGCTTTTTTAATCTTTTGATTCATATCCATTCCTCTGATAAGAAAAGCTCAGCCTGTCAGGATAAAAATTCCAGTCAAGATCTGATTTCAACTTATCTTGGTAATTGTGCATAAATTCACTTATCTTCTGATCAAGTATCTTCATTTCTATTTTTGAAGAAATCTCCTCATCGGGTTTATCAGGTAAAGGAGCGCTTTTTATGATCTCATCAACACGAAAAATGTGATAACCGTATTCAGATTCTATGACCTGACTTACCTGTCCCTGTTTCAAAGAGAAGACCACTTTATCCATCTCCACAGGGAGCTGGCCTAATTCAAAAAGGCCCATCACTCCTTCCCGGGAAGCTTCCACTCCTTCAGACTCTTCTCTGGCGATCTGCTTGAATCTCTCTTCTGAGGTCCCTCTCACCACTTTATATATTTCTATGGCTCTTTCTTCGGTCTTCAGAAGGATCTGACTGACCCGCCTCTGTTCATTCTGCAAAAACTCTCTTTTGTTTGAGCTGTAATATTCCCGTATTTCCTCGAGGGTCACACTTACATCCTCCACAAGCTCAAGAGTGAACTTTTCTATGAGCAGTTTCTCCAAAAGTGTGTCTATCCTGACCTCTTTTTGAATCATTCCCTCACTCAGCCTAAATTCATTGGACAGCCGGGCTATATATGATTTTTTCTCTTCGTCAGTCAAAAATATTCCCTTGCCTTTTGCAGCCTCTAATAAGAGTTTTTCCTCTACGAAACTATCCGCCAGCCTGCTTAAACTCAAATCCGGCATCTCTTCATAACTCTCTCCCACGGTCAATAAAAGATAATCCTTAAAATCAGAATTTGTGTAAAAGGAATTCTCTATCTTCAAGATAACCTCATTCTCCTGGGCATTATAATGAGAAGCGTTGACAGCCTTTTCTTCCGGAACTTCTCCCGCACATGTTATAAGCACAAAGCTGATCACTACCAGCAAAGCGCCCTTCTTCAACTGAAATAAACTCATTTCCTTTCTCATAATATCAAGAGTCCAGCCTCATTATATTACAATAGAGTTAACTGCTTCAAGATGCATATCGTTTCATACAGTATGTTTGACTCTTTTTCCGATCCCAACATCAATGTCACTATTCCCTGCGGGGTCATGGACCCGGAATATTTTTTAACCAGACCTATTAGTTTTAAAACATCGGCGGTCGAATCCTCAAAAAACTTAAGAACGATCTTGTTTCTCATTCTGTCTATAGTCTCTATTCCTGCTTTTTGGGCAAGAAATTTTATTTTTCCGTAATCAAACAGATTCATGACGCTTTGAGAAAAAGAACCGTACCTATCCCTTATTTCCTCTTTTATCTTATCCAGTTCAGAGAGTTCTTCTATAGATGAGATGCGTTTGTACAGATCCATCCTCAGGCTGAGCTGGGGAATGTACGCTTCAGGTATCCTTATATTGACTTTCAAATCAATCCGGCTCTTTCTGATATCTATCTGCTCTCCTCTAAGCTTCTTAACTGTTTGGTCCAGAAGGAACATGTAATATTCAAATCCCACTGCTTCCATAAATCCATGCTGTTTCTCCCCGAGAAAATTTCCGGCTCCTCTTATTTCGAGGTCTTTGGCAGCCAGCCTGAAACCTGAGCCCAGTTCAGCGAACTCCTGTATGGCGTTCAGCCTTTCCTTGGCCTTTCTCGTGAGTTCGGAAAAAGGCGGGATCAAAAAATAAGCAAATGCCTGGCGTGACGAACGCCCCACTCTTCCCCGCAGTTGGTACAGCTGGGCCAATCCAAACCTGTCCGCCCTGTTGACGATGAGAGTGTTCACCATCGGGATATCAATCCCGTTTTCAATGATTGTCGTGGAGATAAGGACATTGTATTTTCCCTGAATAAAATCAAGCATTCTTTTCTCTAATTGAGCCCCTTTCATTTTCCCATGGACCGTGACCACATTGGCCTGGGGAACCCACTTTTTTATCCTTTCAGCCATTGTATCTATATCCTCAACTCTATTATGAACAAAATAAACCTGCCCGTTCCTGTTCAATTCCCTTCTTATAGCAGATGATATCAATTTTTTACTGTAAAGAGTCACGATGGTATGGATAGCCAATCTGTCCTTGGGAGGAGTTTCGATCAGACTGATGTCTTTGAGGCCGCTCAGGGAAAAATTTAAAGTCCTCGGGATAGGAGTCGCTGTCATTGTCAAAACATCTATATCTGACTTTATCTTCATTATTTTCTCTTTATGCTTCACTCCGAATCTCTGCTCCTCATCAACGACTAGCAATCCAAGGTCTTTAAACTCCACATCCCCGGAAATCAGTCTGTGAGTGCCTATGACGATATCGACCAGACCTTTTTTTATATCTCTCACGATATTTTTCTGGACACTTTGAGACTGCAGCCTTGTTAATCCTTCAACCCTCACCGGAAAAAGGAGCATCCGGTTCTGGAAGGTCTTTGAATGCTGGCTGGAGAGAACAGTAGTGGGGCAAAGGACAGCGACCTGTTTGCCGTCCATGACCGCTTTAAAAGCAGCTCTTAAAGCGATTTCGGTTTTTCCATATCCAACATCTCCGCACAAGAGCCGATCCATGGGCAGAGATGACTCCATATCAATCATCACTTCCTTTATTGCGAGTTCCTGGTCATCGGTTTCCTCATATTCAAAGGTTTTTTCAAAATCAGACTGCCACATTCCTTTCTGGCTAAAGGCATACCCTTCCTGAGCTTTCCTTTTGGCATAGAGATGCAGAAGCTCCTTGGCCATCTTTTCAATGCCTTTCCTGACCCTCTCCTTTGATTTGATCCACTGTGGGGAACCGAGCTTGCTCAGGATAGGAAAAGCGGCACCGACTTTTGAATATCTCTGGACTAAGTTCAAATCCTGCACAGGAACAAACAGTTTGTCATCATCCCTATAATTGATTTCTATAAACTCCTGCTTCCCGCCGTCCACTCCCATCTCTACTAAACCCTTAAAGATCCCCACACCGTAATCAGTATGCACCACATAGTCACCAGTCTTTAAGTCCTGAAAATGGGAAAGAAAGGCTTTGGTTCTCGGACGGCTTACCAGAACCTTCTCTTCAGTAAAGATATCATTCTCGGAAAAATAATTGACTTTCAGCTCAGGATAACTGAAACCACGGCCCATTTTGCCTACCAGTAAGACAACAGATCCATCCTTTGCCTCAACAAAAGAATGGTCTGCTTCCAGGAACGGAATCTCATTTTCCGATAAAAGGAGAGAGACCTTTTCCCTTACTCCTCTGCTGGAAATATAAATCGTGCTTCTCTCTGACTCCTTCTGCAGCTTCTTCAAATAGGTGAGAAAGAAGGGTATCTTATTGTTAAATCTGGGAACAGACTGAAAGGAAAAAGCAATATGTCCCTTTTGGCCCGAGGAGGATATTTCATTCAGAAAGACAGCGCTGTTCTTAACCTCATCCCAGAACGGTAATTCAAAAATTTCTTCGGGAGGTAAAGAGAAAATATGTTTTTTCCTGAGCTTTTCATGCTGTTCCTTAAAATCTTTCCGGAGCTGGTCCCACTCCTTCTTGACCTCATCATAATCATCAATGACATAAACACAGTCTCTGAGATATTCTTTCAAACGGCAGAAGGGCGGCTCACTGACTTTGCTGTGGAAAACAAAGGAGGGCCTCAAATCCTTTGTACCCGGGAATTCTCTCATGGAAGGTATGTGCAGATAATCAATTTTCTCGACCGAACGCTGGGAAGATGTCTCAAATTTCCTGAGAGACCTGACTCTCTCTCCACTAAATTCAATGCGGAAAGGGTATGATTCCAGAGGAGAAAAAACATCAACAATCCCGCCCCTGAAGGCATATTCTCCATGCGAATTGATGATATCCTGTCTTTCGTATCCAAAGTTTCCAAGAGTATCGATCAGGACCTCACGATCCAATGTGATCCCACTTTCTATCTCCAAAAACAATTTCTTCAGGGTTTTTTTACAGGGAACCGGAGTCAACAGCGCAAGCAGATTGGTTATGACTATGGAGTTCTGTTCCTGCTCCCACTTCCGAAAAAACCTCATTCTTGACGAAACTGAATCCATAGAATAAGGCGTATCCTGATAAGGGCTGTCAGCCAGATGAGGAAAAATATCAGACTCCTTGTTCATCGATAACCGGGAAAGAAAAAAATCGCATTTTTCCTTAACGTTTGACAGCGATGAGCTCACAGAACAGAGAAACACAATGTTTTTCTCTGTCTCCCTCTTTATTAAAGACAACAAATAAGGTTTTGCCGCATCGATGACCCCAGATACACTGAGGGCTTTCCCTTTGTCTAATCCGCTTATCAGCTTCTTAAATTCTTCTGTCTTTTTTATAAAATCAATACTCATAAGTGACTCATTATAAAAGATTTTTGTTTTAGAGGCTAGAGGTGTTGCCTCTGTGACGGGTAATAATAGTTGAAAGAGGGGCTTGAAACGTGTAATGTTTTGATTGAAAGAGCCAGGGATCTTATGAAAGTGAAAAAAGATTCGAATCCCAAGGCGGATAAGCTCCATGTTCAATTTTATTCCGGTTCTAAAAGCTATGAGACTCCAAGGTCAATAACCATCGGAGAAAAAGAATACGCCATAAAAAGAATAACGGAACAAAAGAGAATAACAGATTTCAAATCAGGAAAGCGATACAATCTGTTTGTTTGCGAAACAGAGACCAAGACCTATTCCATCAAAGTCTTTGATTCCGGAAAAACATATAGGATCAGTGCTTTTGAAGAGAAGGGAAAGCACACAGACGAATAATAAAAAATGAGGTGTAACATGACAAAAAGATACAGTGTGAACGGTCTGCTTTTAATATTACTGGCTTTTTTTCTTTTCTGCGGAACCCCGACTCCCGAAAATAAATTAAATTATTTTGACGGAGACTCCCTTTCTACAGAAAAGATACGATTAGCTATACTCTATCCCTCTCCAGGCAGCCTGGACTCCCTGATCAAACTTAAGGAGAGAGGGGTATTCGGCGATGAAAATTTAGAGATAGTGGGTGTTTTTCATGAAGATGAACGTACGGATTATCAAAGATCCCTGGCCCTGGTCGAAGAAAAAAATCTGGACTGGATAAAATTCCACAGGTTAAAAGGAAACCTTACTAAAGACCATCTTTTTCAAGAAAACGATCTGACATCTGAATTTAAAAAAATCGTTGCCCACTCCGATGGAATGATCTTCTTCGGAGGAGCTGATATCCCCCCTTATATATACGGAGAGAAAACAAATCTGCTTACTTCCATAAGCACGCCGATAAGGCATTTTCTCGAGCTGTCTTTTGTGTTCCACCTCTTGGGAGGTTATCAAAACAGTGATTTTGTTCCTCTTCTGGAATCACATCCGGACTTTCCCGTTCTCGGGATATGTCTCGGGGAACAGACCCTGAATGTAGGCACCGGAGGGAGCATGATCCAGGATATATGGTCAGAAAATTATGAAAAATATTCCCTGGAGGATGTCCTGTCTCTCCACAAAAACAACTGGCATTACAATCCCTACTCAAGGCTTTATCCTGAAAAAAACCTTTTCCGTCAAAATCTTCATCCCATCAGACTTTCCCCGGAAGGCATTTTTATCATGGAATTCGGATTCGGTCCACAGGAAACGCCTCTTATTTGCAGCTCCCACCACCAGGCGGTGGACAGCCTCGGAAAAGGAATGAAGGTTTGCGCCACGGCCCTTGACGAAAATATCATCGAAGCCATACAGCACGAAAAATACAGAAATGTCCTGGGAATCCAATTTCATCCGGAATTTCCCCTTCTCTGGGACCCGGAGGCTTCTTTTCTCTTTTCACCCCAGGATGAAAAAGAATTCATCCCTCTGGAAACCCTGAAAAACTCTCCGCCCAGCTTTTCCTTTCACAAAAAAATCTGGTCCTGGTTCTATGAAAGCCTCAAAGAATTCCATCAGAGTAAAATTAAAGATCAAATGTGAATACTAATTCTTGTTATTCACGAGCCGGATAACCTTGTCAATGATTTCGCTTGTGGAATAACCGGGAAGATAAGGAGCCAGCACTACCTTTCCTCCCGCTGACTCGACCTCTTCTCTTCCCACGATCTCATCTTCTCCCCAATCCCCCCCTTTGATTAAAACATCAGGAAGGATAAGGGAAATCAGCCTTTTCGGTGTTTCTTCTTTAAAGGATACAATAAAATCTATGGTTTCCACCGCTTCCAGAATTTCGATTCTCTCACTGAGTTTAAAAATGGGTCTATTAGGACCTTTTATCTTTGTTATGGAAGCATCGTCATTAAGGGCAACGATAAGGATATCCCCGTATTTTTTCGCTTTTCTGAACAAATGGATATGACCTCCGTGCAAAAGGTCAAAACATCCGTTTGTCATCACGACCTTTTTCCCTGAGCTTTTTAAGTTTTTCCTGATTTTGAGGAGTTCCTCAACTGTTTTTATTTTTCTCCCCATGCTGTTTCCCTGTTCTTGATCACTTCTTTTTATTGATTTTTATGCCGGAAGAAAACTTCCAGGAGTGTGGCGGCCGATAAACACCGCTGTCAATAAATTTGGACGAAATCATAAAGGAATACAGATTGCGGTGATAATCATAAGGGAGTCCATCCTGCCTGTGCACTGCCACATCCAGATAATATGTGCCGTTTATAAGGTCGAGAGATTTTAATTGAAAAGAGACCTTCCCGCTGCCCTTGACTGATTCACTTTTAAAACCTTCAAGGACCGTATTCGTACCATAACAGCACACGCCTTGAGAATTAAACATTCCTATCCCAAAAACAAAATCTTTTATGGAATTTTTTGCATAGAAATCTACTTCTATGACCATACCTTCAGAGGGAGAAAACACGTGTTTTTCCTTCCCTTTCAGGTCCATGAACCTGACTTTTTTGATCTCTATCTCCCTGTTACCCCATCTGTTTTCTCTCCGTTCCTGTTCCAGATCCCCTTGAGCCTCTTCTTCATGCCGTTCTTTTTCAAAATCTTTCTCTTTTTTGGATTTCACATCCTGGACATACTCATCTATGACCCTTTTCGGGTCCCCCAGAGCTTTCATTTTTCCGTTTTTCAACCAGGCCACTCTATCGCATATTTTTTCTACAGTTATAAGGTCATGGCTGACGAAAAGGATGGTCTTTTTCTTCCGTCGGAACTCGTCTATACGCTCCAGGCACCTGGGAACAAAGGAAGCATCCCCAACCGCCAGCACCTCATCCACAAGCAGAACATCCGGATTGACATTGATGGCAATGGAAAAGCCAAGCCGCATGTACATCCCTGAAGAATAGGTCTTGACAGGCGCATCAATAAAATCCTCCAGTTCAGCGAACTTGACGATATCAGTGAATTTCCTGTCTATCTCCTCTCTACTCAAACCCAGCATCACTCCATTGATGTATATGTTCTCACGGCCCGTTATCTCGGGATGAAACCCTGCACCGAGTTCGATGAGGGCCGATACTTTTCCCTTGACAAGAAGACGCCCTGAGGTGGGCTTGGCTATACCGGAAACCACTTTCAGCAGCGTGCTTTTTCCGGAACCATTTTCCCCTATAACCCCAAATGTGGTGCCTTTTTCCACTTTGAAACTGATATTATCCAGAGCCATGACTTTTTCATCAGATTTGAGGGACTTAAACAGATCTCCCTTTAAAATAGCGCTTTTAAATGTCTTGAACCGGTGCTGCTCCGAATATTTCTTGTATATTCTGGTTAGGTTTTCAACTTCTATAGCAGGCAATCAAACCTCCTCCGGAAACGAATCTCGAAGTCTGTCAAACACATAATACCCGATAAAAAACAAAAGCATGGAAACCAAAAAAGTCACTCCGAACCGCTTCCAGTGTATCAGCTCTCCATAATAAACACAGCTCTGGTATCCCCCCATGATATGAGTCATGGGATTTAGATTAAGGAACAACTTGAGTAAGGGATGTTTCTGGATTGGCTCGAAAGTCATAGCATAAATGATGGGGGTCGAGAAAAACCAGAATGTCAAAAGATTTGTTAAGATATCCTTGATGTCACGGAAATGGACGGTCAGAGCTGAAATCAAAAAACAGAATCCCAGGGTGAATATATACTGGACCAAGATGACAAGAGGCAAAAACAAAAGATAAGGTGTGTAGGTCTTTCCCATTAAAGGCACGAACAACAAAAGAATGGGGAGCCCGAAAAGAAAATGAATAAAGTTACTTGTCACAGAAACAATAGGAAGGATCTCTGTCGGGAACAGCATCTTTTTGATAAGATTCCCCTGCGCTATGAGAATATTGGCTGATTCCTGTGACGAAGCGGCAAACCAGACCTGCCATGGCAGGATACCGCAAAAAAGAAAAAGAGCATAGGACCAGGGAGACGCATCGAAACTGGGGTCTCTGGGCCTTAGAATAAATCCAAACACAAAAGTATAGACGGTAAGCAGTAATAAAGGATTCACAAAAGACCACACAAAGCCCAACACAGTCCCTCTGTAGCGCGCTTTGAGCTCCCGTCCAACAAGAGTCCGGATGAGGACTCTGTATTTGTACAAGCCTTTAAATTTTTTTATCAGGCGAAGCATGCGCTCTCCCGGAAAAAATCTTTTCGGCCTCTTCAGAATAACGGCCATCCATATTATAGAGGATTAAAGGTTTCAAATAACTCTTTTTTTCTGACATGAAATCACACTCAGATAAAAACAGATTGGGCTCCTCTCCCTTATACGGCAGGATATGCCTTTCCTTTTTTATTTTAAATCCGTTCTTATGAACTGCCGCAATAAAATCATCCCTCCGCCTGAATGAAAAAACAAAGTAGGCTCTTCCGTCTTCGTGCAGTAATTCGGCTGTTTTGTTCATCACATCAAAAATGTTACATTTTACTTCATGTTTGGCAATGGATATTTCCAATGACTGGCTCATCCGCCCCGTATTTTTTTCATGATAAGGTGGATTTGCAAACACAACATCATACTTACTACCCGGACTAAACATCCTTAAATCCTGGCACATGACTTCAATGCGGTCCTGCAGGTTGTTTAACGCAACATTCCTGCAGGCTAACTCAGCAAGCGGCTCCTGAATTTCCAATGCCAAGAGACTTTTAAACGGTTTGATGCTTACCAGTAAAGATATAATACCATTTGCTGTGCCAAGTTCAAGCAATTCATCTTCAGGGAGCGTTTCTATGAAGTCAGCAAGAAGAGGGGCTTCAATTGAAAACCGGTACCCTCGACTTTTCTGTATGATGCGGATTTTTCCGTGATAGAATGCATCCAGGGTCTCATCATCTTTCTTTATTGAAATGTTCATTTTCATGTTTACCAGGATTCATAAAGATAAGAACCGACCTTTGCGTCACTTCAGCATAGCCTCCCCTGACAGGAATGGTTCTCTTCCTTCCGGACCGATGAAAGGCCAGTTCTCCTTCTCCTAAAGCCATGAACAAAGGCCTGTGACCCGGAAGTATCCCCAGATATCCGTCAAGCCCGGGGATGGTCACCTCCGCAACTTCGCCGTCAAACACAAGTCTGCTGGGTGAAATGACTTTCAGCTTTATTGAGGAAGGGATTTCATGACTCATTCTGAACCCAGCTCCTCTGCCTTTTCCATCACGTCCTCTATGGCTCCGGCCATATAAAAGGCCTGTTCGGGCTTATCATCGTGTTTTCCTTCAACGATCTCTTTGAATCCTTTCACGGTCTCTTCTACAGGAACATATTTTCCTTCTCTGCCCGTGAATTCTTCGGCCACATAAAAAGGCTGTGACAGGAACCTTTCAATCTTGCGGGCTCTGCTGACGGTCAGCTTGTCTTCCTCTGAAAGCTCTTCGATCCCAAGGATGGTAATGATATCCTGGAGGTCTTTATACCTCTGCAATATTTCCTTGACTCCCCGGGCGACTCGATAATGCTCCTCTCCTATGACTCTGGGGTCCAAAATCCTTGAGTAGGAGGAAAGAGCATCCACAGCCGGGTAGATTCCCTTTTCCGTAAGAGCCCGGGAAAGGTTAGTGGTGGCATCCAAATGCGAGAACGTGGTTGCAGAGGCAGGATCAGTGAAATCATCAGCAGGCACATAAATGGCCTGTACTGAAGTGATAGATCCTTTTTTTGTGGATGTGATTCTCTCTTCCAGCTCTCCAAGCTCTGTAGACAGATTTGGCTGGTATCCCACAGCCGAAGGCATGCGCCCCATAAGCGCGGATACCTCAGAACCCGCCTGTACAAATCGAAATATATTATCTATAAACAGCAAGATGTCCTGATTCATCTCGTCACGGAAATATTCTGCCACAGAAAGGGCTGCAAGGCCCACACGCAGCCGTGCACCCGGAGGCTCTGTCATCTGTCCGAAGACAAGCACTGTTTTGTTGATAACCCCTGAATGATTCATCTCAAGCCAGAGGTCATTGCCTTCTCGGGTCCTTTCGCCCACTCCGGCAAAAACAGAATACCCTCCGTGCTTCTGGCCGACATTGTGTATCAATTCCATAATAATGACGGTCTTCCCGACTCCGGCTCCTCCGAAAAGGCCGATTTTCCCGCCCTTTAAAAAAGGCTGGATAAGGTCAATGACCTTTATACCTGTTTCAAACATCTCCAGTTCTGTGCTCTGCTGTTCCAGTGATGGGGATTTACGATGAATATGGTACTTCTTTTTGGTCTTTATAGGGCCTTTATTGTCTACCGGCTCTCCTATGACATTCATAATCCGGCCTAAAGTCTCTTCTCCTACAGGGACCTGAATGGGGGTTCCAAGGTCTATGGCTTTCATGCCTCTAGCGACTCCCT
Organism: uncultured Eubacteriales bacterium; assembly: GCA_964624145.1. GTDB lineage: Bacteria > Acidobacteriota > Aminicenantia > Aminicenantales > Aminicenantaceae > WJMT01. The sequence goes on from CAZUXT010000001.1 coordinate 151,942, forward strand.
CTGTAGGATGCATGGACACACATCTGACCTTATCCTCTCCCATATGCTGCTCGACTTCAAGTATGATATCAATGGGATAATCGGTTTCAAATCCTTCACTGGTAACCCGGACCGCGTTATAAATTTCGGGCAGATTAATGTCTTTAAACTCTACCTCTACAACAGGCCCTAAAACCTGGACGACTCTTCCTACATTCTGCTTTTTTTTTGCTTTTTTCTTTTCTTGCTCTTTTTTCTTTTTCCCCTGGCTCTTGCTTTGTGACTTTTTTGCTTCCTTTGTCATTTTTTCTCTCCATATTCACTGTTTTTACTTAAGCGCATCAACGGCTGTTATTATTTCTAAAAGTTCTTTTGTGATCGATGCCTGCCTGATCTTATTCATTCTTAGAGTCAGATCTTTTATCAGATCCTGAGCGTTTTTGGTTGCATTCTCCATTGCCATCATCCTTGCCGCATGTTCAGAGGCAATGGATTCAAAATAAAAATGCCGTATTTGGTTTCTAACATAAAGGGGGAGTAAAGTCTTGACCAGCCTTTCCCCGCCCGGCTCCCAATCATACGACATCCCCGGATCTTTTTTCTCATCCTCACTCAGTTCAACAGGTAAAATCTTGGCTATGCTCGGCTTAGGCCTCAATATAGATTTAAATTCATTATATACGGCATAAACAGAATCACTTCTGGCAAACAGATACTCCTGCATAATACTTTCTGTTATTTCCTGGAGTTCTTGATCTGTAAATTTTTGTACATTGCCAGAATACCTTTTCACGACTTCAAAATCCTTTTTATTGAAAAAAACAACGGCTTTCTTCCCCGTTAAAACCAATTTTACACTGCACCTTTTTGCTTTTTCCTCCAGAAAACGAAAGCCTTCTTCCAGTAGATTGGAATTGAGCGCTCCGGCTAAGCCCTTATCTGAAGTCAGGACCAAAGCAAAAACTCTCTGTTCTGTTCTTTTTTCAAGAAGAGGATGCAAGGAACGTTTGAGGTGGGAGGTCACAGATGAAATAAGTTCCGGATAATTAAGCCAGTAAGGTCTCCCCTCTAAGACATCTCTCTGAGCTTTTTTGAATTTTGCCGAAGACACTGTCTTCATAGCCCTGGTTATCTGCTGCGTATTCTTTACGCTTTTGACTCTTCTTCTCAGTTCTATTAATTCTGTCATTTTCTATTTTCTTTTGTTTGTCTGCTCTTTTTTTTAGAGACCTTTTCTTTTCTTGGTTTTTTTTTCTCTTTTCTAGTTCTTTTGGAATTTTTTCTCTCTTTCTTCTTTTTTTTTGAAGCCCCTGTTTTCTCAGGTTCATCTTTTTTCTCTTCCTCATCAGGTTTTCCTTCTTCTCCCTCATCAGGTTCTTCTTTTACATCTTTCTTCTTTTTGAATTCCTTATCAAAATCTTTCAATAGAGACTCTATGGCTTCATCCATCTCCTGAGTTATTTCCTTCTTCTCGGCTATTTTTTTTAAAATGTGGGCTCCCTCTTTTTGAGCGTATTCAAAAAGTCTCTGCTTGTATTCTTTGATGTCTTCCACTTCATAACTATCCAGAAATCCTCGGTTCCCAGCATAGATTATCACTACCTGCAGCTCCACAGGTAAAGGTTTATACTGTTCCTGCTTTAAGATCTCCGTAAGCCTTTTTCCTCTGTCAAGCTGCGCTTGACTTGTCTTGTCCAGTTCGGTCCCGAATTGGGCGAAAGTAACCAACTCCCTGTACTGAGCCAGGTCCAACCTCAGTTTTCCAGCCACTTGTTTCATCGCCTTTATCTGGGCATTTCCACCCACCCGTGATACGGAAATTCCAATATTAATAGCCGGACGCACACCCGCATTAAAAAGCTCGGGTTCAAGGTAAATCTGCCCGTCTGTGATGGAAATAACATTGGTCGGAATGTATCCTGAGACGTCCCCAGCCTGGGTCTCAATAATCGGAAGGGCGGTAAGAGATCCTCCTCCCATTTCTTCTGAATACTTCGCAGCTCTCTCAAGAAGCCTGGAGTGCAGATAGAAAACATCCCCGGGAAAAGCCTCTCTTCCGGGAGGACGGCGCAAGAGAAGAGATATCTCTCTATAGGCAACCGCATGTTTTGAAAGGTCATCATACACGACCAGAGCGTGTTCTCCCTTATCCCTGAAATACTCACCGATGGCACAGCCGCTGTAAGGAGCCAGATACTGAAGGGGAGACGGATCGCTGGCCGAGGAAGAGACAACTATGGAATAGTCCATAGCCCCATGATCTTCCAGGGCTTTAATAATATAAGCAATGGTGGAATTCTTCTGCCCTATGGCCACATAGATACAGATAACACCTTTTCCTTTTTGATTGATGATTGTGTCAACAGCTATGGCTGTTTTCCCGGTTTGCCGGTCCCCGATAATCAATTCTCTCTGCCCTCTGCCAATTGGGATCATACTGTCAATGGACACCAGACCTGTCTGGAGAGGTTCTTTCACCTTCATGCGTTCAATGACACCCGGAGCAAGCCGCTCTATATTCATTAGGTTTTCAGATTTTATAGGGCCCTTTTCATCGAGCGGCCTCCCGAGAGGGTCCACAATCCTTCCTGTCATGGCCGGACCCGAAGGGACCTGCATGATCTTGTGTGTGCGCTTGACAATATCACCTTCTTTAATAAGCTGACTCTCTCCCAGAAGAACGACACCCACATTGTCTTCCTCAAGATTTAAAGCCAGCCCGAACACTTCATTCGGAAATTCCACCAACTCGTTGGCCATCACATGATCCAGCCCGTAGACCCTGGCGATACCATCCCCTACAGAAGTCACGGATCCCACTTCTTTTATATTGATATCTGTCTCGTATCCCTCGATCTGCTGTTGGATGATTTTACTTATTTCATCGGCTTTTATTTCCATTTTTCTATCCTTCTTTGATTTTCTCTCCAAGATTCATCAGGTCTCCCCTTACGGAAATATCTAATAATTCATTTTCTTTGCGTATGGAAAGACCTCCCATTAAATCTTTGTCTATCTTATATTTGAGCGAAACCGGCTTTTTCTCTATCTTCTCTAACTTTTCCTTTAATCTCTTTTCCTGATTTTTATTTAAAGGAATGACCGTAGAAACCTCCAAAGTCACTATGCCCCTTTTCTCGTTCCAGGCGTCCGGCAAAATGGACAGGATATCATCAAGTAGGGTGAATCTCTCTTTTTCTATCAACAGCAAGAGGAATCGGACTGTTTTTTGGCTTGCCTTGGCTTTCTTTAATAATTCTTCCGCAATCTTTTTTGCCTTTGAAGGAGGGATAAAAGGCTTTAACAGGGCATCATGCAGGTCCTTTCGGGAAATCACGAGCTCATTGAAATATTCCAGTTCCTTTAGAATCCGGGAGAATTCCCTATCATCCTTAATGGAATCCACAAGTCCCTGGGTATATCTTTTAACGATAATCTGTGTTTTCATGTAACTCATCAAGCCTTTCAATGGAATTATCAATAATAGCAGACTGAAGCTCCGGGGTCATCCTTTGCTTTATCCTGTCTGCGGCCGCTTTGGTTGTTATTTCCGCTGCATACACTCTGAGCTCTTTTATTCCTGAAGCATAAAGAGAATCGATTTCCTGTTTAGTCAGTTCTTTCAGGCGTTGGGCCTCCTGCCTGGCGCTCTCGATGATTCTTTCTTTTTGCTTTTCCCCTTCTGATTCGGCTTCTTCCTTAATCCTTTTGACTTCTTCGGAAATCTCCTCCAACCTCCCCAGAGCTCCCCTCAACTGCTTTTCCGATCCTTTCCTGGCTTCCGCAGCCTCTTTTATGGACAGGTCTACCTTTTTACTTCTCTCATTAAGATAATTTTTTATGGGTTTTCTGAGGAGTAAAAAAAGCCCTCCGAAGAGCACTGCGAAATTGACCACTTTCCCCAAAAATTCCCCTGAATTTGACGAATGGCCTGTGTTTTCAGGAGACATGCATAAGAAAAGGGGAATAATGAATAAAAGAATCCAAAAAACGTTTTTATTGGACATCACTCTAATATCTTGTCTCCTATTTTTTTTGCCAGGTCTCCACTCTCTTTATGGATCTTTTTTTTCAACTCACTTATCTGTTCGTCCAGCGCTCTTTGTGCTTCCTTGACCTGAGCCCGACACTCTGAAGATATATCTGACATCATTTTTTCTTTTTCTTTCAGGGCTTGCTTTTCAAAGCTATCTTTTACCTGAGCAGAAGAATTTTTTGCTGCCTTAAGGTCTTCTTCGATTTTTTCTATGATTTTCTCATATTTTTCATCCGCATTTTTCCCGGCTTTTGTGTCATCTGATATTTTTGAATCCCTTTCCTTCATTACCCTGCGGACCGGGTTGAAATATATTCTGGTGAGAACAGCCAAGAGAATCCATATGAGAATAAAAACGACTACTAAACTTATGTCTACCGAAATCATTTTATAATCAGATTATAGCAATAAAAATTAAAGGGGAAATGTACCACTTTTTCCCTAAAAAAGCAAGAACTCAAAGACCCCAAAAACGTGACCCCAGAAAACCTTGTCTCTAACTTCGATGATTCACCGGAAGAGGGTTTTGCGGATAAATGAAGTCTCAGAAGTTAAAAAGATAAAACCTATTATGCATAATCAAAAATGGCTTCCCCTGAGAGCTCTTTTGAGCCCCTGACACTCTCTATCTATGAGTAAAAAACCGTCTATGGATGAGAATCGATAAGAGATATTTAGCAGCTCACAGGAAAGCTACAGAGAAATCACTGTGAACGCCTGGGATCGATCGACGGAAAAACGAAATCACAACATTTTCTTTGGAGTTTTGGATATGTTCAATAACGAACACGTAACGTTCAATTTAGAACAGTTAAATCGTTATAGTGTATCTGACCCAACCTGTTTTCATGCTTCTGCCCATCCTGGCATAAAATTTGCTTATTAAATTCTGAATACTATGCTCTCAGAAGAGACCCTCAAGGCACAGGAGCTTTTATGATTAAAAATTATTTCAAATCAGCTTTCAGGCACATCAGGAAACACAAGGGATATTCCTTCATCAATATCGCAGGACTGACCATGGGGATTGCGTGCTTCATCCTGATCTTTTTTTGGGTTTATGACGAATTGAATTACGACACATTCCACGAGCACAGCGAAAGACTCTGTCGGATTATTCTTAAGAAAGCAGGGGATCCAGGCGATCCGGGTATACCCAGTTCGCCCTATATTCTTCCCCGGATCCTTAAGAGTGAACACCCCGAAATTGTTGAGACAGTCCGTGTTCGAACCCGGGCATACAGAAGTTCTCTTCGTTATGGCGACATCGCTTTTTATGAACAGCGCTTTTTCTTTGCTGATCCCTCCTTTTTTTTCATGTTTACTTATAATTTCATCGGAGGGAATCCAGCCACGGCCTTGAACAACCCGAACTCTGTTGTGATTACAGCCGAGGCAGCCCAGAAATATCTCGGTAATGAGAATCCGATGGGCAAGGTCCTCCGCTGGAATAACTCACACGACCTTGTCGTCACCGGGGTCATTGAAAAGATCCCATACAATTCACACCTTCAATTTGACTTTATGGCACCACTAAAGCTTTCTGAAAGCAAACGGCTTTCTTCCTGGGCACGCGAAGCCGATTGTTATGTCCTGCTTCAGGAAAGAGTTGCCATCGGAGATGTCAGCCGCAAAATTGCCGGCACTATCCAGAAACATCATCCTGGGGATGATTTTGTCATCTCTCTGCAACCTGTCAGAGAAGCCCATTTAAATATCGCACAGGGAGGACGCAGTGACAGAAGATTGGTTCTGATCTTTGCCTTGATTGCGGTTTTGATCCTGGCCATTGCCTGTATTAATTTCATGAATATCACTACAGCCCGCTCCGGCACCCGGGCACGGGAAGTGGGAATGCGCAAGGTGGTTGGGGCCAGAAGATCGGATATCATCAGACAATTCCTTGGAGAATCCATGTTTTTTACCTTGATATCTTCTTTTCTGGCTATCGTTCTGGTTGATCTTGTCCTTCCGGTTTTCAACAGACTGCAAGCCAAAGAGATTTCCTTATTAGGTTCAAGGAATATTGCTATCTACCTATTTCTCCTTTTTATGGTAATCGTGACAGGTTTTGTTGCCGGGAGTTATCCAGCTCTTTTTCTCTCTGCTTTCCAACCTGCAAAAACCTTGAAAAAAGATTTCAGCAAAGGGAGACAAGGTTCTGTAATGCGGACGATCCTCGTTATCAGTCAGTTTTCTGTCTCTATCCTTTTAATCATCATGACTGTTGTCGCCTACAAACAAATGCACCACATCCGAAATGCCGAGCTCGGTTTCTCGCGGGAACAAATCGTCCATATACAGGTGAATGACAAGTTAAGAGATTCCCATAAATCATTCAAGGAGAGGCTGCTACAGGATCCACGTATCCTCAATGTTACATATGCCTCAGCTCCTCCTCATTTCCTTTTCAATGTCAATGATTTTGAATGGGACGGAATGGCTACGGATAAAGAAGTGGAAATAAATTTTTTATATGTAGATCACGATTATGCAGAGACATTTGATCTGGAAATCGTGGAAGGCCGGGATTTTTCTGAGAAGCACACCACAGATGCCACAGAGGCTTATCTGGTTAATGAATCGGCCGTCCGTTTCATGGGAATGACCGACCCGGTCGGAAAGCGAGTTTCCCTGGCTGGAAGAGTGGGAAGAATCATCGGTGTCGTCAAGGATTTCAACCATAAACCGCTGATCTTCGATATCTCACCGATGGTCATGGGTATCCAGCCCAGCTGGTACTACGATCTTCTGGTCAAGATAAGCCCGGAAGATATACCTGGAAGCCTTGCCTATATCGAGAAGGTCTTCAAGGAAGTATCACCTGAATTTCCGTTCGACTACCATTTCCTTGACGATTTTTTTGAGACGATCTATGTTCCTCTGAAGATAATAAATACGATCTTTAACAGTTTTGCTTTTTTGGCAGTTTTCATCTCATGCTTGGGTTTGTTCGGTCTTGCCTCGCTCCTCCTGGCGGAGAGAAAAAAGGAGATCGGCATCCGAAAAATCCTCGGCGCTTCCATACCAGAAATCATGTTCCTAATCTCTAAGAAGTTTCTCAAGATCATCCTGATTGCCAACTTGATTGCGGTCCCATTAGCCTATTTTGCCACGAAAATGTTCTTGAGTCTCTTTGTGTACCAGACTAAGTTGGATGCGGGAGTTTTTTTGGCAACAATGGCCTTTTCTTTTATCGCAGCTCTGCTAACCATCAGCTATCAGGTTATAAAAACCGCTCTGGCCGATCCTATAGATGCTATCCGCTATGAGTAATAATCCGCTTTATTTGGACAATTCAATGCAAATAAAGTGAGCTGACGAAATTTAGATGCCTGACAAAATATCGCTTTCCCTTAGAGCTTTTTTCATCTCCCCTACGATATATAAAGACCCGGCAATCAATATGGAACCGGTCCTTCCGGCAGAACGAACAGCCGACCTTAATGCCTTAACCGGATCAGGCTCACACGTTATTTTATACTTATGACGGAGGGTCTCGGACAGTATCTCTTCCGTAGAAGCCGCTCTGTAGAATCGAAACCTGGTGATGATGACTCTCTCTGCTTTTGGAAACAAAATATCAGAGATCTCTTTTATTTTCTTTCCTTTCATCACTGCAAATACCAGCACGGAAACAGAGCCCGTGAATTCATCCAGGTACTCTCTCAAAGCCTTGGCTCCCTCGATATTATGGGCGCCATCCATGATGACCAGAGGTTTTCTTGAAACGATTTCCAGCCTGCCCGGCCATTCTGTTGACTCGATCCCATCAATGATCTTTTTTTTATCCAGCTTTTGGCATCTTTGATGGACCTGTTCAGCAATACCAATGGCTACGGCCGCATTTTTCCCCTGATGATATCCGGGGAGACCTGTTGAATATCTGTACACTTTATCATTGAGAACATAATCAAAGACATACCGGTCTTCCCTTCTTTTTTTCACAAATCTCGTATTCTTTCCGAAAACATTAAAAAACGGAGCCCTGAGCGCTTCGGCTCTCTCTCGAATGACCCTCTTCGGTCCTTCATCAATGACACCCGAGACAACGGGAATCCCCGGCTTAATGATTCCTGCCTTTTCAAAAGCGATTTGAGAAAGACTTTCCCCCAAATATTCCTGGTGTTCTCCGGAAATGGTCGTGATCGCCGTTACCACAGGGTCCACAGCTGTAGTGGCATCAAATCTTCCCCCCATCCCGACTTCCAGCACCGCCATGTCAACACAACTCTCTTTAAAATAAAGCACGGCCAGGATGGTCATGAGCTCAAAATAGGTAGGAGGTGTCTTAAGTACACTCCGGTTTATCAGGTTTTGGATTTTTTGTTTCAAAAACGACAGCAGCCGGCAAAATTCTGTTTTGGGAATAAGGTCCGTCCCAATCCTTATCCGTTCCTCAATGTCAACCAAATGGGGGGAGGTGAAAAGCCCGCATTTAATCTTATGTAAGGTCAAAATCCTGGTGACCATCGCGCATACAGAACCCTTTCCGTTCGAACCGGCGACCTGGATGGTTTTAAATTCTTTTTGAGGATTGTCTAATTCGTTCAATACAGCACGGACATTATCAAGACCGAACTTTATGCCCAGGGACTGAATACGGGCTAGATAATCCAGACATTCCCGGTAATTCATGAAGGCTGATTAAGGAAAACACGCAGAGCGCGGATTAGATAGGAACGCAGGTCTTTTCTTTCTACCACTCCATCCAGCATTCCATGTTCAAGCAAAAATTCAGCACGCTGGAATCCTTTGGGAAGCTTTTCTTTTATGGTCTGTTCAATAACTCTCGGGCCTGCAAATCCAATCAATGCGTTGGGTTCGGCTATATTGATATCCCCCAGCATAGCATAACTCGCTGTCGTCCCTCCTGTGGTGGGATCCGTGATCACGGAAATATAAGGGATTCCTGCCTGATCAAGTCTTCCAATAGCAGCGCTTGCCTTCATCATCTGCATCAAAGACAGAACCCCTTCCTGCATCCTTGCCCCGCCTGAACACGAAACCACGACCACAGGAATTTTTTCATCGAGCGCCTTCTCAAAAGCCCTGGTCACTTTCTCTCCGACCACAGAGCCCATACTCCCTCCCATAAAAGAAAAGTCCATGGCCGAGATGAGGACTTTGATTCCTCCCAAGAAACCTTCTGCATTCAAAACCGCATCCTGGAGAGATGTTTTTTTCCTTTGCTCTTTCAGACGACTCGAATAGTCTTTGGAATCTTTAAATCCAAGGGCATCCGTGGAATATATCTTTTCATCATAAAGTTCATATTTGCCGTTGTCATACAGAAGTTCCAGCCTCTTCTTTGCTGATATCCTGAAATGAAAACCACAGGCCGGACAGACATAAAGATTATCTAAAATATCCTGTTTATAAAGAATTCTCCGGCAGCTGTTACACCGAGTCCAGCGGTCCCCCATTCCCTATTTTCCCTTCTTTTCCATTTGTTTGACAATTTCAATGACCGCTTCGGGCTCCGGCAGGTCGTCCTCGATATTCACCTCATCATGAAGCAGCCTGTTTACCACATCCAGCAGTTTTTCCTTATCATAAGGCTTCTCAAAATAAGCAGCTGCCCCAAAAGACCTGATGGCTTCGTTCCTGTACTGGGCTCCCTTGTACAAACCGGTTACAATGATAATCGGAACTCCGCCCTTGGTTTCCTTATAGATCTTCTGTGTAAGGTCAAATCCGTGCAGCCTCGGAAGCATCGCCTCAAGGATAATCAAATCAGGCTTCTCTGACTTGTACTTCTCATAGGCCTTTTGGCCGTCAGTGGCTTTTATGACCTCCATGTTTTTTCCTGAAACCAAATTAAACAGAGCTTCCAGACTTTCCGTGTCATAATCAACGACCAATACTTTTTTTCCAGCCATTAGAGCACTCTTAACTACTTAAATTTTAGAAAACAAATCTTTTAATGTCAATCGACATGAATAATCCCCATCAGGAGCTCAGCCATCCCTTGGCTTTGTACCATTCAATGGTTCTTCTGATACCTGTTTTAAAATCATGCTCCGGTGAATAACCCAATTCATTTTCAGCTTTGCTTATGGACAGGGGTTTTGAATGTGAAAAAAAAGCCAGTTTGCCCATGGTAAGAGGAGCTTCTCTGCTAATAATTTTATAACTGTTTTCCAAAAGAAAAGCAACCATTTTAACAAACCACAGCGGTAGAGGGAATGAAGGGAAGCTGACTCCCGCTGCATCCGCAATGTTCTCAGCCAATTCCCTGACAGTCAATATCTCGTTTCCTGCAAGGTGATAGATCTCTCCTTTTTTCCCTTTATCAGCGCAAAGCACGGCCCCGTGAACAAGGTCACTGATATAGACAGGCGTTTGAAAGGTTTTTTTGCCAGTAACGAAAACAAAATTCTTTTTGGCAATGGCTCTAATGAGCTTAAGCGTTCTCCGGTCTCCGGGACCATAGACCCATCCCGGCCGTATGACCACGACATCCATCCCCTTTCTGGCAAAATCAAGGGCTGTGTTCTCTCCTTCCAGTTTACTCCTGTCATACACGTTTATCGGATTTCTCATATAATCTTCTTTGACCCCATGGACTTCTTTGACGGAGCCAAGAACACCTGCAGAACTGAAATGAACACATCTTTTCACTCCTGCCTCCCCTGCAGTCTCAAACACAATTCTTGACCCTTCCTTATTTACCCGCATACACTCTCTTTCACTTACTTGAGATGCGCCCATGGATGCTGCCAGATGGAAAAGCACATCCACATTTTCCAGAGCCTTTCTCAATGTCCGTGAATCACAGATATCCCCCTTATACACATGGTATAGATTCTCTTCAGGCAGGCTTCTTTTATGCACAAAGGCCGCCACTCTGTGTTTTTCTCTGATGAGCTCTTTGACAAGAGCCCTTCCGATGAATCCGGACGCTCCTGTTACACAAACGTTCATGCTTTTTCTCTATGAGCCGTATTTGTATTTATACGCTTTTTCTAAGACCTGCCCTATTTTCTGCTTGTATTTTGAAAAGGTATAATCCTTCTGAGACATATTCCGTGCCGCCTCTGCCCTTGATCCAGCCTCATCACTGGTAAGGGCAAACTGAATCCCTCTGGCCATCTCTTCCGGCTCCGGTTTTACGAGAACACACATCTTTTCATTCAATACCTGTGTATGTGTCCACAGGTCCGTAGCCACAAGCGGCTTTCCCGATTTAAGATATGAATAGATCTTAAGCGGAGTGTTTGTCCCTGATAAACGCGGAGAGACGAGCACATCGGCCAATCTTATGTATAAAGGAATCTCAGAAGGATCCACCTGTCCTGTCAAATGAACCCTTTGAAGAGCTCCCAGCTGTTTGGCTTTCTTCTTCATTCTTTCGACCGATGAGCGGGTCCCCCCTACCAGGAGAAAGACCACATTCTTGCTGCGGACTCCGGAAACAGCTTCAAGAAGAAGTTCTATACCCTGGTAAGCCTGAAAATTTCCCGTATAAAGGACTATTTTATCCTCATTCGAACAGATTTTACGGCGTTTTTCCATCACCTCTTCTCCTGATAATGAGGCAGGCTCAAAATCAAGGAAATTTTCCAGCAGCACTCCTTTCTTTTCATAACCGGCACGTTCGAGCTGGTTATAGAGGTCTTTGCATATGACTATGACGGAATGGGAGTGTTTCAATATAAATCCCTCGATCCGGTTAAAAAGAGACTTCATCAATTTTGATTTTGAAAAATCAAAATTTTCGAGCTGCTGGGGAAGGCTGGAATGCATATCATAGATATGGGGAAGATTCCATATTTTGGATAAAAGGACTCCCAAAAGGGCCGCCTCTTCATGAGAAAATATCAAATCATATCTCTTCCTCATAAGCTGAGAGAAAGCCTTAATAAAAAGCAGGAGATCAAGGGGGATCTTTGCCCATGAAGGCCCTATTTTGATATTTCTTATGGAAAACAGGTCAGCAATCCTGTAGATTCTGACATTTTCGAAGGTTCTGTCCTCCCCTATATGATACGTCACCAGATCCACTTCATGTCCCAGGGAAGACAGCGCTTTTAAACGGAAACACACGCTTATCGGAGTTCCCCTCGATTGAAAATAAGGTTCGGGGGCTAACATAAGAATTTTCATTTGAATCCAGTCTAGCTCAAATCTATTTCCGAATCAGATTCGTATATGTCTCGAATATAATATATCCTTTTCCCAATGGATTCATGATACGCACGAACGAGTATTTCAGCCAAAAGTCCCAGTGTGATAAACTGAAACCCCACTACCATTAGGAGAACGGCCAAAAGAAGTAAGGGACGGTCAGCTATCCCTTGTTTCAGAATCAGCCTCTGGTAAGAGAGAATGATCCCTATCACACCCCCTGCCATGCCGCTTATAAGTCCAAAAATCCCGAATATCTGGAGCGGCCTGGTAGAGTAGCTCAACATAAACTTCACGGTTAAAAGGTCCAGCACCACTTTGATAAAGCGCATCAGGCTGTAGTTTGACTTTCCGTGACGTCTGGGATGGTGATTGACTTTAACTTCAGCAATAGTTATCCCTATATTGCTGGCGATCGCAGGGATAAACCGGTGCATCTCCCCATATAGATTGATATTCTTAACCACATCCCTTCGGAATGCTTTTAATGTACATCCGTAATCATGGAGCTTAACCCGGGTTATCACGGATATGATCCAGTTAGCCATCATCGATGGTATGCGGCGTGTGAGTAATTTATCTTTCCTTTTTTTCCTCCAGCCGCTTACCAAATCATATCCCTCTTCCATCTTATCGATAAGCATCCCAAAATCCTTCGGGTCATTCTGCAGATCAGCATCAAGAGTGATGATAATATCACCGCATGAATGATCAAACCCCGCAGACAGGGCCGCTGTCTGTCCGAAATTCTTTCTCAGCCGGATAACGCGTATTCTTGAATCTCTCTTCTGCAGCCGGATGAGCACATTCAATGAATCATCCGTACTTCCGTCATCGATAAAAATCACCTCATAAGATTTGTTCAGCTTTTCACAGGAAGCCGTGATCTCCTTATAAAGCTGATCCAGATTTTCCTGTTCATTAAAAACCGGAATAACCAGGGACAGATCACATTTCCTTTTTTTCCTCATCGGGGTAAATATATCATAACGTTAAAAAAATGACCACCCATGTTTTTGTCACTGCAGGATAAAAAGAATCAGAAGGCCTGGATTGACTTAAATATTTGTAACATATATCATAACTCTCTATTTCAATGAAAAAAATAAAACTGCACACCAAGATATTCCTGGGTCTGGTAGTTGGGATCATCGCCGGCATTATATTCGGAGAAAAAGTCCTCATTATCGAGCCCATAGGCACTGTGTTCCTTCACCTTATCACAATGATCGTCGTTCCTCTTGTTTTTGTTTCCTTGATGCTCGGCACAGCCAGCCTGGGAGATGTCAGAAAGCTTGGAAGGATAGGAGCCAAAACAGCCGTCTATTTTGTCATAACCACAATTATCGCCATTGTTATCGGTTTGGCGCTGGCCAATACGGTCCAGCCCGGGAAGGGGCTTTCTCCTGATGTCCAGGAACAGCTCCACAAAAACTACGAAGCCAAAGCAGAGGCCGGTCTTAAACATATGGAAGAGAAGCCTTCGATCATAGAAGTCATCGTTAATATTGTCCCTGAAAATCCCATCAGGGCCTTCATCGATGGAAACATGCTTCAGATAATATTCATGGCTCTTCTCTTTGGGGTGGTGCTGACTCTTATAAAAAAAGACAAATCAAAACCTATCATCACCTTTCTGGATGGACTCAATGATATTTTCATCCAGGTCGTTCACATCGTGATGAAACTGGCCCCTTACGGCGTGCTGGCGCTCAGTGCGGCTGTGGTGGGCCAGTTCGGTACGGATATCCTGATAACGCTTCTCAAGTATTCCCTGGTCGTGCTGGGAGGCCTTTTTCTTTACACGGTCAGCATCAACAGCCTTTCCATAAGGCTGTTGGGCCGGATGAGCCCTCTTCGTTTTTTCAAGGCCGTTAAAGAAGCCATAATCATCGCATTCAGCACATCAAGTTCCATGGCCACCCTCCCCGTAGCAATGGACGATGTCGAAAGCATTGGCGTCAAGCGTGAATACTCGAGTTTTGTGATCCCTCTGGGTTCCACGGTTAACATGGACGGGACAGCTCTTTATCAGGGAGTATCAGCCGTTTTTATAGCACAGATATACGGCATCCATCTGGGGATCACCGGGCAGGTCACCATAGTGCTTATGGCCGTTCTTTCCTCGATCGGTGCGGCCGGAGTTCCTATGGCCGGGATCATAGCTCTTGCCCTCGTCCTGAAACAGCTGGGTATTCCCCTCGAGGGAATAGCTCTCATTCTGGGAGTGGAAAGACTTCTGGACATGGTCAGAACCAGTACAAACGTCATAGGGAATATGGCGTGTTCCGTTGTGATCCAGCAGCTGGAAGAGAAGGGAAATAAATGAATATCCTTAATTATTGGACCCGCCTTCTGAGACTGTTTTATCACTATCAAAAGAATTCGGTACATCTCCCTTACCTCCCCATACGGCTCTGGATCGAAGCAACGAGTCACTGCAACTTCCGCTGTGTGATGTGTCCCAACAAGGACCTTAAAAAACAAGACAAAGGATTTATGGAATTCGATGTCTACAAAAAAATTATCGATGAAGCCAAAGAATTTGTTTCTGATATAAACCTTGCCCACAGAGGAGAATCTCTCCTTCACCCAAAAATCGGCGATATGATCCGTTTGGCCAAAGAAAATCATATCTTTACCAAACTCCATACAAACGGCTCCCTGCTTACCGAAAAAGTTGCCCGCGACATCATATCCTCTGGCTTGGACAGGCTGTCCTTTTCCTTCGATGGTTTTAAAAAAGAGACTTATGAAAAAATAAGAGTGGGTGGTAATTTTAATAAAACGGTCCATAATATAAAAAGGTTTTTAGAGATAAAAAAATCACTGGGTTCAAAAAAGCCGTTCACTGTCATAGAAGTGATAAATTTCGATAATTTTCCCGAGCTGCAGTTAAAAAAAGAAAAGGAGATTTTCCTCAATCAATTTAAAGGGCTTCTTTTGGACAGCTTCATCGCCAAAGAACTGCATAACTGGGCAGGCGAGATAGAAAAAAAGGGGAGTCAAGGCAAATACTCCAAATGCCCGTTCCCCTGGAATGCCATGATCATTTTCTGGAACGGAGATGTTTCCCCCTGCACCCAGGACTTTTTCGGCGCCTACATCACAGGCAATGTAAAAGAAAATTCTCTCAAAGAGATATGGAACGGCCGTCCCATGGTTCAGCTCAGGAAAAAACTGGTTCAACAAGACATCGACGATCTAAAGACCTGTTCCAACTGCGACAGAATCTGGAGAAAGGGACTCCTTGGGGTCCCAAAAGAATACTTGTGGAAATTTATTATAAAGAGGATGCCATAATATCCTTTCTGACAGGATAGGGATAATGCCAGAAACCAACATATTCCCGGATTTGTCATCAGGAAAATTGATTGCTTTTCCGAATTCAGCTAGAATTCAATATTGATACTGTCATGAAAAACAGAAAACACTGCCTTTTCCTTGTATGTCTCGCTGTTTTCGTTCTAGCATCAACCGGCTGCCAAAAATCACAAACATCACCGTTCAAGGTATACAGGTTTATCGATCATCTGGAAAAAGAAAACATTATTGCATCGCCTTTAAAAAAAACAGAGACTCTGACAGATGAGCTTTTCCCGATAAAATCATCCCTCATGAATGACCTTGGAACAGGATCAAATCCCTATCAATTGAAAAGAAAACTAAGACAGGGAAGCGGAGTCGTCAGCGCGCTTTTTGCTCCCCCTGAGACTCACTACAGATTCGAGACCGAAATACCTGAAGAGAGCATTCTTGAATTCAGCATTGGAATCACAAGAGATGAAAACTCGGCAAAAAAAACAAGCCCCGCAGATTCTCAGGAGGACGGTGTCGTGTTTTTGGTCACAGTGGGGAAGGAGGCAGGAGAGAAAATTATCTTTCAAGAATACCTGCATTCTCCTCCGGAAACAGACAATCCCAGCTTTACTCAAACATTCCACAGCATCCAGCTGCCTCAAAGCCCGAAAAAAACCTTCATTTCTATCAAAACAAAGGGGAAAAAGCCCTACTTTGCTTACTGGATAAATCCGGTTATTTACAGAAAACGAAATAAGGAAACGAATGTCATCCTGATCTCCATTGACACCCTCCGCGCCGATCATTTAGGGTGCTACGGATACGAAAGAAACACGAGCCCTCAAATAGACAATCTTGCCTCCAAAGGAGCTCTCTTTATGAACTCCTTTTCCACCTCCCCGTGGACACTGCCTTCTCATGTCTCGATAATGACGTCTCTGTACGGGATCCATCACCAGGTTTATTACAGCGGTGAAAAAATAGCTCCCTCTGTTTTAACCCTGGCGGACCTATTAAGAAAGAATGACTTTTTCACCTGTGCGTTTACAGGCGGCGGATTTGTAAGCGCCCAATACGGCTTTGCCAAAGGATTCGATGCCTACTATGAAGGAAGGGGAGGTGTCTTCCATATGAATTCCGCAGAGCTTATCTATGACTCCTTTTCCAACTGGATCGATAACAACAGGGGAAAAAGATTCTTTCTTTTTCTTCACACATACCAGCCGCACAATCCTTATGTCTGTCCTCACCCGCACAACACTCTCTTCCTTGATGAAAACGCACAGTGGAAGCACGTGAATTTTCTCGGTTATCTCGGCGGCAAACCCGGAATCTATAAAACACTTCCCGAGGCAGAGAGAAATAACGCTGTCGGTCTCTATGACGGAGAAATAAGCTACCTGGACGAGAACCTCATCGGGCCTCTGGTATCAAAGCTCAAAGAGACAGGCCTGTATGAAAAAACAATGATCATATTTACCAGCGACCACGGGGAAGAATTTTTTGACCATAAGGCTTGGGATCACGGGCACAGTTTGTACAACGAATCCATTAGAGTCCCGTTGATCATAAAATTTCCTGAAGATAAATTCAGCGGTGTGAAAATCCCCCACACTATCTCTCTTGTGGATATCATGCCCACTATTCTGGAAGAGATGCGCATTGACAGCTCTGATATCCTCATTGACGGAAAAAGCCTGCTTCCCATGCTCAAAGGCAGGGAGAAGGAACACAGGACTTTTCTTGCGGATATAGGTGCCAATGTATTGGATTCACATATCCCGCAGAAGATCTCCATGAGCAAAGGAAAATACAAATTGATCCTTAACAAAGAATTCCGTGAGGAAGACTTAACATATTTCATCACTCCTCCACCCAAGACAGCGCAAATAGAGCTTTTCGACCTTTTAAACGATCTAAGGGAAGAACACAACATCGCAGAAAAAAACCCGGCTCTCGCCAATACGATCCTCAAGAGAATCAATGACATCTACAGCCAGGCAAAACAAAGAAAGTCAGAAAAAACAGAAATCGATGAAAAACTAAAGGAACAACTGAAAGCTTTGGGATATATCCATTAACCCAGGTTAATTATTCATGAAAAAATTCACAAACCTTTCTATAACAGACCTGCTTCCTGCAGAGGCAAGGCCTTTCCCAAGAGCACTTTTCCTGATACTGATCCTGAGCTTTGCCCTAAACATCATTGGCATTAACTGGGGGCTTCCCAGTCCCAGCTCCCGGGGATGGGCCCCAGATGAGATAACACCGGTATCTGTGACAAACGGGATGGAAACAAACTTTTCAAGGGGGTGGTCAGCCAGATTCCCGCCTCTTCACTTTTACACTCTATCTCTTTTTTATCTCCCTGTTTATTCCCTGGATGCCCTGAATATCATAAACCTGCCGGATTCACGGCTTAATACGGTCTTTTTTATTATTGGAAGACTGATCAGTGTTTTTATGGGGACAGCCCTTGTGTTTATGGTCTATCTGTGCGGCTGTGAAATAATTGAGAAAAAATCAGCTCTCTTCGCCTCGTTCATCACGGCCCTGACCCCTCCCATTGTCTATTATTCAAAAACATCAAACACAGACATCCCCTATCTTTTCTGGTTTATCATAGCTCTTTATTTTTTCATACGGATATTGAAATACCATCACACGTTTGACTATATTCTTTTTGCTGCTGCAGCTGTATTCTCCATCTGCACCAAGGACCAAGCTTATGCTCTTTTTGTTCTGACTCCGTTCATTATCATCATCTCTCTGTACCGGTACAACAAAGCCCACAGTAAAAACAAAAGTTTTCTCAAATCCTTATTCAACAAAAAAACAATACCAGCCCTTGTTACAGGAACTTCTTTATTTGTCATTATTTACAACCTTGCCTTTAATTTTCAAGGATTCAAAAGGCATTTTTCCTTGATCACAGGCGCAGCCAGAGGCATAAGGATTTTCAGCAATGATATTTCGGGTCATTCCCAAATGCTCTGGCAGACTGTAAAGCATTTGAATTTCATCCTGAGTTTTCCGATATTTGTCCTATGTATCCTTGGCTTCCTTTATGCCCTGACACGAAAAAAGAAAAATCCCCTCCTCTTTGTTGTTTTTCTCATCGCCCCTTCTTATTATATTTTTTTCATAAGCGTTCTGGGCAGAAATTATGTGAGGTATCTTCTCCCTATTTACATCATTCTGTCTTTTTTCGGGGGACTGTGCCTTTCCTACTTTCTCCATTCATCAAGAAGATTCAAATTTATAAAATATCTGCTTGTCATTCTTCTCTTTGTCAATTCCGCGGCCTACTCGCTTTCTGTAGACGTCATCATGGTCAATGACTCGAGGTATTATGTGGAACAATGGATGCAGGAACATATCAAAAAGCATGAATCCATAATGTTCATCGGCTTTATAAATTTTCTGCCACGCAACAAAGGCTTCACCCATGTCACTTACATTCTCCGTCCGACCTACAACCAAATCAGAGAATCTAATTCTCGATATATCGTATTCAATTCCAACCTTGTTAAATCCGCAACCCCTGTCCTGTATAAGAAAATAATAGATAATGAGGATGAATACAAACTGGTCTTGAGATACAAGTCTTCTCCCTGGTTGAATCTTCTGCCCGAACATCAAATAAGGGGAGACCGGGACATTGAAATAATCACGAACCTGAACCTCATAAATCCTGAAATCATGATCTTTCAAAAACAAGAAGGCTCTTAACCTGGTTAATAACGGGGTTTGAACCGCAGAAAAAAGGGCACTCTCAAGGCCTCAGGAGAGACCCGGTTGACCTGAATATCCACCCTGTAAAGATGGGTGTTCCTGTAAGAATAGAAGGGGAGTTCCGTGAGCACCAAAAATTTCTCCTGTTCCGAGGTCCTGCCTTTAAAAAACACCCTGTCAAAATAGCGGCATTCGACGCTGTGTTCCCCTCTTAAAGACCGGAATCCGATCTCTAATTTTTTTATTTCCCGCCATGAGGTGAAGAAGAATTGGTAATTTCTGTTGTCTTGAGAGATCCTGAACTCTCCGGGTCTTTGCATTTCAACCAAACGGCTTAATGAATAAAAAGTCAATTTTTCCAATGCGGGGAAATCCGCCTTCTGAGGGTGGATCAGAACCGCTCTGGGATAAAGCGCCAGCCACCAAAAAAGAAAGATAAAACTGATGATGGTGAACACCGGCGCTGCCCTTATTTTTTTACTGAAAAAACAATCCCTCTTGGTGACATATCCCAAAATGAAAACAATGATGAGTCCGAGCCATATGTAATTCGGCACATAGGACAGATTGTTGATTTTAATAAAGGAAGGCAGAAATCCGGGAATAGAGACATTCAGACTGCTGAGGAACAAAAACAGATCTCCGGCTCTGAATGTATGGATATGGGTCGTGGATTGATAGAGAAAAGATGGATGAACCAGCAGCAGGACCGCGATGATGAAACTGGCCGCACATCCAAGGGAAAAAAGGCAGGAATAGACCTTTTTCCTGTTATAAACAAAAAAATAACCCACAAACACGATCAAGATCCAGGATAAAGGAGTCAGAATCCTTCCCTGGGGGCAAAATCCCTGCCTGTGAGTCAAAAACGCATAGTTCAGAAGAAAGGGCACGGAGATAAAGAGAAGAGCGATGAGGTCTTTTTTGGAGCGCCGGAACATCTCCACGATCCCGGCAAAGAAAAAAAAGTAAAAAGGGGCGTACAAAAGCAGTCCGTCTCTCTGGTCAAGAAAGTAATCAAAAAAACTGTCGATCCTCAGCCAGGCCGGAATACTCAAAACCAGGTCTTTAAAAGCCTTTAGTTTCTCGGGCGTTAGAATGCCTTCGTATATGGAAATGGGATTGACAGTGCCGTAAAGTGAATAAACAAAAGAGTAAAACAGGACCACGGATACGGCCGGGAAAACCAGAAAACAGACGACTCGCCACCGGACCCTGTGTTCTTTGAGTAAAAAATAAACAGCTACCAGCAAAAGGGGCCAGAAGACCATATTGTACTTTAAGCCGAACCAGAAAAAAGTTGAAAGAAAAAGCCCGCACAAAACGAGCTGAAAAATAGATAAAGGCTTTTGAGAGCGCACTTTCCTGAACACATACAAAGAGAAAAACGCGACCACTATTTCCGGATAAAGATGTATGGAATAAAACAGGACAGGTACTGTAAAAGAATACAGGAACCAGAAAAAAAGAGAGATCTTTTCTTTTCTCCAGAGCTCCTGGAAAAAAAGAAAAAGCTGGATCCCGAGAAGGCACGCCCAAAAAGAGAGGCTCACACTCAAGACAAACGTGCGGGCTTCTCCATTAAAAAAACGGCTCAACCAGTAATGGGGCAGCATCAGAACGGATATGCCGGGAAGGTTTATGGGATAGATGTGTTGGTTCCCCTTTTTTCCGGCACGGGCGTATATCCCCAACTTCAAATCAGGGTACTTTTCTTTTGAATAAAAATGATAATAATCTCTGTTTAGATAATTGTTGGCTACGTTGATATCCCGGTCCTCATAAAGGCTGTGGGTCGTAAGAAGATAATAGGGCTCATCCCCGGTAAAATCCCTTCCGTTGCGGATCAGCACGAAGCTGCAGAGGTTATAGATAATAAAGGACACTATAAAAAGGGTGAATATTTTCTTTCTTAGGGAAAGCGCCCGGAACCAGCCCCCTAATTTTTCAAAGGATTCACGCACCCTTTCCAATCGGCTGACCTGAACCCATTTTATGATAAGAAAACCAAACACCATCAAAACGGCAAGGATTTTCAGCCTGACCTTTAAATCCCCTGCGGTTAGGTAATGAGACAGGAGAAAAGGAGAGAGAAGAGAGAGGCTCAAAGGCATAAAGGAAAACAGATCCTTCCTGATAAAAAAAGAAAATTCCTTTTTGAAAAACCGGCTCTCAAACGAAGCCGTGCCCCTCCATAAGAGAACGAGCGCGATAAAAAAAACAGCGGTCAGCAGGATCAAAAGCAAAACCGAAGGATGAAAGCCGTGGTCATCAATGGTGATAGAGTTAATTTTTAAACAAATAGAGAAATAAAAGGAAAGACCCACGGCAGTAAAGAACAAAAAAAGCAGCGCCGCAGGGAACCATTTTTTTTCCTTATTGAGAATCACGAATTACGGTCCTGCCCGGATTTGTTTCTTTGTTTTACCTTTCTTGCGGGAACACCGACAGCAATGGAATATTCAGGAAGCGATTTGTTGACCACAGCTCCGGCTCCGATCACAGAACCCTTTTCTATGTTGACCCCATCCAAAACCACGACAGAGGCTCCCAGCCAGCAGTCATCCCCTATGCGTATCCCTCCCCTGTCTATTGAAGGCTGCAGCATAATGGGTATATCGGTCCTTTCAAACCGGTGGTTTCCTCCGGCCACCAGATAGCAGTGACCGGCAAGAAAAGTATACGCACCCACTTCAATAATGGTCTCAGAAAGAAGAGAGCAATTTGCGGAAATATTGGAATAATCCCCGAGAAATATGCTCCCGCCTTTACAGCTCAGCGTGGTGTTGCGGCCGATATAGGTGTTTTTGCCGATCCTGATCCCTTCATTATCATCCCCTTTGGCATCCAATACAGAGTAGTCATCAATGAACGAATTGTCTGAGATGGATATCTTGTGAGGATGCCGGATGGTGATGTGATGGCCAAAAGCTACTCCCTTTCCTACTCTTTTAAACAGAAGCGTATAAAAGATCTTTCTCATAAAGATACCCAGGGCTCCGGGCATCCAGGAGAACAACAGGATAATAAGCTCGTATCTAATAAAACTCCAGAGGCCGCTTCGGCCGATAAAGAGCTCCCGGTATTTTTGAGAGGCGGATTTTTCCCCGATCAGTTCTTTCTGAACACTGGCTTTGTGTTCTTTCATGCGGTCCTTCCTTAAGAGGTCAACTTATCTTACTCTAATTGACATTAAAATTCAAAATCAAAAGTAGGTATAAAATCATTCGAACCACTGATGAACTGCTTCCCCTACTTTCCCCCTATTCGTAGCGGAGGGAGTCGGCAGGATTTGTCAGAGCTGCTTTGATGGACTGGAGGCAGATGGTCAGCAAAGCTAAAAGCAGGG
Source organism: uncultured Eubacteriales bacterium (assembly GCA_964624145.1). Lineage (GTDB taxonomy): Bacteria > Acidobacteriota > Aminicenantia > Aminicenantales > Aminicenantaceae > WJMT01. The sequence continues at coordinate 174,471 of CAZUXT010000001.1, forward strand.
CAGCAAGGGCCGAGGCAAAGAAAATCCAGAGTTCAATATTTGTCCTGTAAGCAAAATTTTGCAGCCACTGGTGCATGATGAGATAAGCTACCGGCCAGGCAATGATATTAGAGATCAGAATAAGCCAAGTGGACTCTTTTGACAGCAAGATCAGGATATTGGGGATCGAAGCCCCAAGGACTTTACGGATTCCGATCTCTTTTGTCCGCCTCTCTGCATTGAAAGAGGCCATGCCAAAAAGGCCGAGGCAGGCGATAAAAATGGCCAGCACCGTAAAAGAATTGAAGACCTTTCCCATCCTTTGTTCGGCCCTGTAGAGGTTGTCGATGCGATCGTCGAGGAAAGAAAACTCGAAAGGAAAACCTGGAGCAAATTTTTTCCATGACTCCTCTACGGAGGCCAAGGCACTTTTAAGATTCTCGCCATTGACCCTCACAGTTGCGTGATAGTACGCCTGTGGAGCAATCAACAAAATCAGAGGCTCGATTTTGGTGTGGAGGGATTTGTAGTGGAAGTCTTTGATAACACCGATGATGGGACCTTCTATACCGAATGCACGGAATCCCTTCCCTAGGGGAGATTCCATTCCTGTCGCTTTTACGGCTGCTTCATTCAGCACAAAAGCCTTATTATCCGAGGGGTGATCTCTCGAAAAAAACCGGCCCTGGACCATTTCCATCCGCATTGTGTCCATATAGTCATAATCGACAGAGTTGATCTGCATCTGCACCCGGATGCCCTGTTCTTTGCCTTCCCACCAAGCCCCCGATGTGCCGCTTCCGATATGGGTTGGAAGACTGGAACTGAAAGTAACACTAAAAATATCTGGATTTCTGAGCAGTTCAGTTTTGACCGTATCGGAGTTTTTCCTCATTTCTCCCCGCTGGGCAAACACAACTACGTGTTCTTTGTCGTAGCCCAGGTTTGTCCCCCTGATATGACTGAGCTGTCGGTGTACGACCAGCGTCCCGATGATCAAGATGATCGTCAGGGAAAACTGGGTAACTACCAGAATTTTCCTAAAGCCAGCTCCGCGTACTCCTGACCGAAAAGCCCCGCGAAAGATTGCAATCGGACGGAATGCTGAGAGAAAGAGAGCCGGATAGCTGCCCGAGAGAATGCCTGTAAAAATCCCGATAATCAATAAAACCAGAATCAATTCGGTATTTTCGGACAGGCTAAAAGAAAGCTCTTTTCCGGAAAGATTGTTGAAGGCGGGCAACAAAAGAAGGATCAAAACAAAAGCGATGGCCAGCGAGAACAACGAGGAGAGGATAGATTCTCCGTAAAACTGCTTGATGATATCTGACTTGTGGGCCCCGATGACTTTCCTCATCCCCACTTCTTTGGCTCGAATTGCTGATCTGGCTGTAGCCAGGTTCATAAAATTGATACAGGCGATCAAAAGGATAAAAAGAGCCGCTGCAGCAAAAATATAGATATAGATGACATTACCGTGAGAGGCAAAATCGAAATTAAAATTCGAGTGAAGGTGGATCCGAATCAGCGGTTGAAGGTAATACATATTGTGACCAGGGTCGTCCCTCTCGACCATCTCCTTGAGTTTGTTGTTGACCGCTTGGACAGAGGCTCCCCCCTGCAGCTGGACATAGGTGTAGAAAGAGACATCTCCCCAGCTATCCAGGTCCCGTCCCGACTCCCCAAAAAGCTTAAACGGTCGGACAAAATCGAACTGCAGGTGTGAATTGGCGGGGACATCGTCGATGACTCCGGTTACCGTAAAATCCTTATTGTTATTCACTGTGATTGTCTTGCCCAAAGGATCGTCATCCCCGAAAAACTTGTTAGCCACTTTCTGAGTGAGAACAATTGAGTTCAGCTCGGTCAATGCGGACGATGGATCTCCTTGAATAAAAGGAAAGTCAAACATCTCAAAAAAGGAAGGATCGGCTAAAAGTCCGCGTTGGTCGTTGAAGGATTTATCCTCGAAAGTGAAAAGCATTTGTCCGTGGGGCGTGATTCTGGTCGCATTGACCACTTCAGGAAACTCCTCTTTCATCTTTCTTGCTAAAATTGGGGGAGATACAGCTTCGTGTGTGGTGGCTGCTTCCTGAGGATCGAGCAGGATCCGGTGAAGCTCGGCAGCGTTTTGATGAAACCGGTCGAAGCTGAGTTCATCCTGAACCCACATGAGCATGAGAACACTGCAGGTGATCCCTACGGCCAGCCCTGTGATATTGATAAATGAGTAGGCTTTGTGCCTTTTGATATGACGCAAAGCGATTTTAAGATAATTTTTTAACATTTCCAAACTCCAGTAAACAAAATTTTTAACACTAAAAGGGATGGCTTTGAACGTTTGGGACCAATACCACAGTTGAGCCCTTTTTGTGCCTTTTTTTTGGCGTTCATACTGAAATCCCTCTTCAAAGTCTCCCAATTTTTCACACTGCTCGTTTCGGCGGAGCATGATTTTGAGGATCCATTCTGCAATTCGGGGAGATTTTTTTGGTTCACTCATTGTTGCTTTATGTTAAGGCCTTTTTAGGGACTTTGTCCCATATGTTTTCATAGACTTTTCGGATTTCAAGGAGAGCCTCTTTTCTTTTTCTTTTCTGCATTTATCGAAATACGATACATATATATGTACGGAGAGAACACTGAAAAGGTTGCAAGGTTGCCATGAAAATATTTTACTTTTTACTTCCTCATTTTATAGACGGCTCTTTTACTTTTTCTTTTCAAATAAACCATTGCCGCTCCCTTTCAAGGATAGGAATCAGGTACAGTGATTTAAGAAACGTGACAAATCAATCAGCTATGTATCCTTCCCGGTGAGTGATCCTGAAGCGGCCTGTTTTGACTTTCACTTCTATCTTGTGGAACTTATTATCCGCTTTGTAATCTTTGGGTGTGTAGTAGAGAAGATAATAATCCTTCTATAATGTCTTTCCTTAAAAGGCTCTTCAATTGACTGGCAATCTGGTCTTTGGGCATCTGTTTTAAAGCTTTTTTACTTAGATTATAGGATTTAACAGGGGTTGTGACGATCAAGTAATCTCCAGGTTGATAAACCGTATCGAAAAAATAATCGATCAAATCATTGATCCGGGGAAGCCAGTTAATGACTTCGAATACAAGTACGAAACACCTCGAAACCTCGGGAACAGGGATTTTTTCTATCTGCGCTGCCTTTTCTTTTCTCTGGACCTCTGTCTTTGTTATGAGATAAACCGCTTCGATATTTTGTAAAATGCCATCTTCGTAGACTTCAAAATCCTCAATGGTCAGGCTGTCTATGAATGCATCTCCTTTATAGACACGGACAGGGACCTCGATGTTAATGGCCACCGCTTCATGTTGGATATCTTGGAACCCGAGATTCAAAACTAATAATAATAAGATATTTATTAAAACTATATATCTCATATTCTTTTTAAATGAAATTAATCCCTTTTATAACCATATTATACTTTTTTTTAATGCAAATAAAAATTAAAAGGTGGCTCTTTTAAAATAAAAAATCTCAGGTGGATTAGTAGAGGAAATAATCATAAAATAAAGTCATGAAAAAAAATCCCCGGAAAGCCATGGGCCAGCACTTTCTGACCAATCCCTACACACTCAACAAGATCATTGACTGTATAGCGCCTCAAAAAAAGGACCTGATCATAGAAATCGGGGCCGGCAAAGGTTCCCTCACTCATTTATTGGCTGAAAAAGCCGGCCGGGTCATTGCCCTGGAAAAAGACGCATCGCTTGTCCCTTATCTTGAAAAAAACAAACCGCCTCATCTGGAAATCCGGCAGGAAGATGTTCTTGAGACCGACTTCAACCGCCTGGCCAAACCGGGAAACACCAAGTTAGCCGGAAATCTTCCTTACTCCATATCCTCCCAGATCCTTTTCAAACTGCTCGAGGAGCCTGATATGATCCGGGAATGCCATTTCATGCTGCAGAAAGAAGTGGCGGAAAGGGTGTGCGCGTCTCCCGGAACGAAAAAATACGCGCCCCTCTCCATTCTCCTGCAAAACATATTTTCCGCCAAAATCCGGTTTCTCCTTTCACCTGGAAGCTTCACTCCTCCCCCCAAAGTGAGATCAGCGTTTATCACCCTTAAAAAAAGAAGCGCGCCTCTTTATCCCTTCATGAATACAGACGGATTTAAAAGCTTTCTAAAACAGGCTTTTTCACAAAGAAGGAAAAAACTAAAAAACAGTCTCAAACCCCTGGGATTTCCTTTAGAACAGATGAAAGAAAGCTTCCGGAAGTGCGGCTTGGATCCCCATATCCGTGCAGAAAAAGTATCCATAGATGATTTTGCCTGCTTGTACCTGGGTCTTTCGAACCATACCTTCTCTAATATTTAAAGTATAAATATGGTATAATTTTCGAGATGGCGCAAAGAAAAAAACCGGTTAGAAAAGCAAAAAAAACAAAAAAAGAAGCCCAGAGCCGTATAAAGCGGGATGTATCAGGTGTTCTGCTTATTCTTCTTTCTGTTTTCATACTCATAAGCCTTATAAGCTACAGTCCCGACGACCCGTCATGGGCATCTGTTTCAACGGTTAGTAAAAAAGTCCACAATTACGGAGGAAAAGTCGGGGCTTCCTTATCAGAAGCACTCCTTCAGTTTCTCGGATTCACTTCATTCGTCCTTTCCATCGCCCTGATTTTCCTTGGCTTTCAAGCGTTTTTCCCCAAAAAAAAGGGGGGATTTCTCTCAATGACAGGAGAAAGCCTTCTTATATGCTTTTTGATCAGCCCTCTTTTCTCCATGATATTCAATACAGCCTCATGGAAAGGAAGTGACATTTCCGCAGGAGGAGCTATCGGAGATCTGCTATCTTCCTTATTGATAAAATACTTCAATCACCTCGGCTCTTTTCTTATCTTATTCGGCCTGCTGCTCGTTGTTGTTCTCTTCTCGACCCATATACAGATAAGAACCATCTTTGATTATTTCCTCAGGTTTTTTAAATTCCTGTTTAAAGAACTAAGGATCAGGATCACTGACTATAAAAAACAGAAAAACAAAGAAAAAATGAGAAAAAGAGTCGTAGAGAAGTATTCAAAACAAAAACCAAAAAAACAGGTCATTATAAAAAAACCCGTCCCAGTAGAAAAGCCGGCCCCTCAAAAAGAGCCAACATCTCCTGAGGAGGAATTCCTGTTTCCGGAATTGAAAAACAAGGGGGACTATCAATTCCCCCCGTTAAGCCTCCTGGACCCGGGTAAGGAAGCGGATAAAATAGACAAAAACGAGCTGTATGAAAAAAAACAGATCATTGAAGATAAGCTCTCTCAGTTCAGGGTCATCGGAGAGGTGAAAGAATACCATCCCGGCCCTATCGTCACCACCTATGAATTCTACCCAAGCCCGGGAGTCAAAGTCAGCCAGGTCTCCAGCCGGACGGAAGACCTTTCCCTTGCCCTGGGCGCAGAATCCCTGAGAATACAGCGCATACCCGGAAAATCCTCCCTGGGGATTGAAATACCGAACAATAAAAGAGAGATCATCAAACTCAGGGATATCATCCAAACGAAAAAATTTATGGAATCTCCCTCCAAGCTCACCATCGGTCTTGGAAAGGACATCCACGGAGAACCTTATATCACCGACCTTTCCATAATGCCCCATCTCCTGATAGCAGGGGCCACGGGAACAGGAAAAAGCGTAGCTTTGAACTCCATCATTGCGAGCATCCTGTATAAAGCAAGCCCTGAAGAAGTCAGGGTCATATTGATCGACCCTAAAAGACTGGAATTTTCTCTCTACGACGGTATCCCCCATCTTCTTTGCCCGGTGGTCAAAAATCCCAATAAGGCCAGCAATATCCTTTATGATGCCATAAATAAAATGGATGAGAGATATCAAGCACTGGGACGTTTAAAGGTGCGGAATATTGACCAGTACAACAGACGTATCAAGGAACTTTCAAGCAATCCAAATATGAAGCTCGAGATTGAGGAAAAAGAGAGAGAAAAGCTGAAACCTCTTCCTTATATCGTGATCATTATTGATGAATTAGCGGAGTTGATGATGATCGGAGATAAGGAAGTGGAGTACTGCATAGGAAGACTGGCTCAACTGGCAAGGGCCGTGGGTATCCATCTGGTTGTGGCCACCCAACGTCCTTCAACAGACGTCATAACCGGAACCATCAAGAACAACTTCTCATGCCGCATATCATTCAGGGTTCCGTCAAAAATCGACTCCCAGATCATCATGGATACCGGAGGGGCTGAAAAGCTTCTGGGCCGGGGAGATATGCTGTTTATGCCCCCTAACTATCCCAAAATAATAAGGCTTCACAGTTCCTTTATATCCCTTCAGGAAGTAAGCCGGCTGTTGAAATACATAAAAGGGCAGAGAAAACCTGACTACGATGAAAAAATCATAAAGACACTCAAAAGGCCATCCAGAGAAACAAGGGACAAAACCGAAGAAAAAGATGAAATGTTTGAAACAGCCGTTGAACTTATTTTGAGTACGGGCCAGGCTTCTGCTTCCTATCTTCAAAGGAAACTGAGGCTGGGATATGCCAGGGCAGCCAGAATCATCGATCAGATGGAGCTTGAGGGGATTGTCGGCCCGTCCAAAGGAAGCAAGCCCAGAGAAATACTGGTAGGCATTGAGTCCTATAGGGACAAGATAAGGGACGAAGAATAGAACAAGGGTCCTTTTTAATAAAATCAGGATGCTTGCCAATGTAAGAAACACGTTTTATAATGGCTGAAAGTGAAAAAAAAAGATAATTCCTACGATTTAGAGAAAATTACGGCTGAATACCGGCCTCTTGTTACATTTAAAGTAAAAAAATCAATTGGGGCCCACACACCTGAATGGGAAGATATCGTCAATGAAATAATGCTCAATGCCATAGAAAAGATAAAATCCGGACAATTCAAAGGTGAATCTTCCGTAGGAACCTTTATTTACACCATAACAAGAAGAAGAATCGTCGACTATATTAGAAGAAAAAAGAAAATAGCCACGAAATATCTTCCGGATTCCGATCCATTCCCTGATCCTCACGAGCAAATAGAAGATAAGGAAAGAGCTGAGCTTCTGGCCAAAAAATTGGAGGAACTGAAGCCAAAATACAAGACAATCCTCTATCTGTATTATTATAAAGACCTTTCAAGAAAAGAAGTGGCAAAAAGACTGGGTATTTCCCCGAGAAACGTAAGCGAAAGAGTGCATTATGCACAAAAATTACTAAAAAAATTAATGAAAAAATAAAATTTTCCGTAATTATGCGTTTACTTCGACTAAATTAGTGAAATTAATTTAGGGGCAAAACAAATGAGAAAATGCCGATATGAGAACTTAATCGATGATTACTTGTTCGGAAGACTGAGCAAGGAGAAAAGGGAAGAATTTGAAGAACATCTCTTCAACTGTCCCCGTTGTTTTGAGGAAACAAAAGAAAGGAACGAACTTATTCTGGTGGTAAAGGATAAAGCGGACTCAATATTCAAAGATATCCGTATCGAAGAAGAGTCTAAAAGCCGGGTGAGAGAGAAAATATTTGGATTTCTTTCACCAAAGCCCCTTATATCAGCAGTTGCAACAGCCGCATTGGTTCTGATCATAGTGTTCGGTATCATTCCGAACGTGATCCATAAAACCCCCGAATTTATTGTAAGTGATGATGCAGTCAGGGGTGTTTCCATCACACTTATATCTGAAGCGATCCCCTCAGAATTCAAGTGGGAAGCCTTAGGTGAAGATATCAAATACAAAGTCTTTATATATAATGATGAACTTCTCTGGGAAAAAAGCACGAAAAACAACTACATATCACTGCCCGAAAAAATCAAAGCAAAGATGACTCCCGGGAAAAGCTATTCCTGGCAGGTCAAAGCCTTCTCATCCCATGGAACACTGATCTCTGCCTCAAGTAAAGTCCAGTTCACATGGCAGAATAATAATTAAAATCTCAGTCTTCCTCTATATCCTCTTCTTCGCTGTACAAACGCCCTTTACTTTCCTGTTCAAAGGCAAGACAGCACATAAGCCGGCCGCAAAGCCCTGATATCTTTGTTGGATTAATGGATATATTCTGTTTCTTTGCTTTTTGTATGGTTACAGGCTCAAAACTTTTCATAAAACTGGCACAGCACAACCTGCGCCCGCAAACTCCTATTCCGCCGATCATTTTAGCTTCATCTCTGACCCCGATCTGACGCATCTCTATTCTCATGCGAAAGCGTTTTGCCAAATCCTTAACAAGGGCTCTGAAGTCAATCCGGCCATCCGCCGTGTAGTAAAAAATACCTTTCTTCTCGTCAAAGAAATACCGCACGCGCACAAGTTTCATTGGAAGTTTTCGTTCTTTGATTCTCTCCAGACAGAAATCAAATGATTCTTTCTCTTTCTTACGCATCCAGGCAAACTTGTCTTTATCTTTTTCCGTAGCCTTCCGAATGACTTTGGAAGCTCCCGGCTTTTCGCTTATTTTCTCTCTTATTTTTCCGGGCATATCCACGACTATTGCAAGCTCCCCACCGAGTGAAGACTCTATCAAACAGATGTCTCCCTTTTCCAATTCTATCTTGTTTTTATCAGCACGAAGAGTTTTTTTCAGACGATCTGAAAACACGTAAATAATGTCAGACATTTTCTCTTTCCATTAAATTTATTGTCATAGAATTCATGATTGCCTTTCTGTGCGCGTTTCTCTGAATCAAACGCAGAGATTCTTCTATGACTCCTAAAAAACCAACGGTCTCCCTAAGACCCATTATATTTTCGAGCTTACTCAATTTATGTTTATAATCCAGGTTTATCAAAAACCGGTCGTCTCCCCCCAACTTCATCACCATCACATCCCTGCAAAAAGAGGATATTATCTCCAATACCGGATTAATGTTTTCTTCGAAATTCCTTTTCTGCATCCTGGAATACTTCTTAAAAATACTGGCTGTTTTCCCTCCTTCCACAAAAGAGGAGAACATATTGAATGCTTTTTTTCTCATGTCCTCTGCCTCATCCCAATCAAAATCCAAAGCTTGTTTCAAGCTGCCTCTAACCAGGAGAGATATGGTTTTTGCCTTCCCCTCCTCTATTCCTTTCTCTATCAGTGCCTCTTGAATATCACTTCTGGAAACAGGCGCAAACTTCAGTGTCTGGCATCTGGACCTTATGGTAGGAAGAATGGAGAAAAAATTATCAGTTGTGAGGATAATATGAGAAAACATCGGGGGCTCTTCAAGGACTTTTAGGAGGGAATTTGAAGCCTCATCGTTCATTTTTTCCGCTTCCTCAATGATAAACACTCTTTTTTTTCCTGTCATGGGTCTCAAATAAGCCGCCTTTTTTATCAATCTTATCTGGTCGATCTTTATGATATCCCTTTCAGCATTGATCCGTATCACATCCGGAAAAATATTTTTACTGATTGCAAGGCACGAAGAACATTTCTCACAAGAGTCATCCTCCTTTGTGTGGCAGTTCAAAGCCTTTGCGAAAATGAGAGCCATCTCCCTCTTCCCCACTCCTTTCGGACCGTAGAATAAAAGGGAACCGGGCAGCCTTCCTCTCAGCAGAGACATTCTTAAAATATTCTTAACTCTTGCATTACCTACAATATCATCAAACGGCATGGAAAATTAATCTCCCTCCTCCGGCTTCCATAAATAACCTTAATAGAGATAAACAGAGAGCTCTCCCTTCCACTCCCTGTTTATCTCTATAAAAAACGTACGTATAATCTTAACTCAATGAAACATGGGGTCATCTATGACCTTTAAGGTCTGACTCATAACCTCCTCATCACCAATGACCAAACTCACTTCATACATGCCCGTATCAATTATTTGACCTCTTCTCATCCATCTGGAGCCCCCTTCTTCTTCCGCTTTCTTTCTCAGATTCCAGAATACCTTATGCAAGCCTTTATCCGAACCTCCCTTTGCTGCGTAAATCTCTTCTCCCTTCATGTTCTTGATGGATATCTTTACGGACTTTGCCTTCTCCTTAAGGTAATAATAGAATGTGGCTCCGACATCAGGATTGGTGACCCGCGCAAACTCCCCGTATGAAGGTCCCCTTCTCTCATAAATGTTCCATTTAACAGCTCGCTGGATCTCAAAAAGATAATGGTCTTTAAGAAATGTATCTTCTGTGAATTCCTTAAACGGATACACATCCTCTATGTAGATGCCTCTGCCATAAGTGCCTATTGCCAAATCTCTTTCTCTTTCCTGAAAGGCAAGGCTCATAATGATCACATCAGGTGCTGAGGAAGACATGTTCTCCCATGTCCCTCCTCTGTCAATACTGACAAAAAGTCCGTAATCCGTAGCAAGATACAGAACATCCGGGTTATCAGGGTCTTCCACAATATCCCTTACCGGATTTTTCATCCCTGCTGATAGATCCTTCCATGTCTTTCCCATGTCTTCGGTCACAAAAATATAGGAATCATCTTCATTATGGGTTCTGTATCCGGAATAGGCGACATAACATCTTTCCAGTTTGTGTGCTGAAGGCCTGACTCTGGAAACCCATCTGTCATAAGGAATTCTCGCTCCCTGGATATTTCCCTTCGGTTCTCCCTTCTCAGTGTAGAATTGATTGGTTATGTTCACCCACTTGTTTCCACTGTCTGTGCTTAACTGCAGGTTTCCGTCGTCTGTTCCGGCCCAGTATACTCCCGGTTTGACCGCTGATTCAGCAAATGTGTATATGGTCGCATACTGAAGATTTGTCAGCTTTGAAAGCTCGATCCGTTCTTTGTTGTGTTTTGAAAGGTCAGGGCTTATGGTCACAAAAGAACCCGGTTCTCCACGGTTGGTTGACATGTGGACATGCTGAGAGCACACATAGACGATTCCCGGATTGTGCGGAGACAGGACAATAGGAGAGTCCCATTGATATCTCTCCGGCTCCTTGCCTGCTTCTCTCTCTTCTTGAGAGTTGCGCTTAGAAAGCCCTGTCATCTCCCCCGTTTTCAGATTCATTCTTCTGGAACTGCCGAATTGGGATTCGAAATATATGAATTCCGGGTTCCACCAGTTTCTTACCACATAGAAACCGTCTCCCGAAGGAAGATAGATCCAATCTGCAGGAAAGACTCCGGATTGATTCCTGTTCTGTGAGGGACCGAGCCAGCAGCCGTTATCCTGGGTTCCGCCCATCACATTATAAGGCATGTCACTATCGACTGAGATGTCATAGAACTGCTGGGCATTGATGGTATCTTTCTGGGACCAGTGTTTTCCTCCGTCCCATGTCTCGCTCACCCCTCCGTCATTTGCGGATAATATATGATCGGAATCAAGAGGGTCGATCCATATCCCTCTCATATCCACATGGCACTTATTCGCTCCTGACCAGGGTGTGTTTTTAAAGGTCTTTCCTCCGTCTTCAGAAACCTTTGGGTAGACTTCGACCGCATAAAGGATCTGGTCATTATTCGGATCGACCTCCATTCTTCCCGAATAACCAGCCTCTATATCATTGACTTGAATGCTTCCGCCGGATATCTTGTATTCGGTCATCTTTTTCCAGGTTTCTCCCTGATCCTCAGAACGGTATATGAACCCTGATTTCTTAACCGTTTCCATAGCCTGTAACGCAGGAGCATAAAGGGTTTGAATAACAAAACGGTTAAGCACCTGGTATCTTCCTTTAGGTTCTTTCTCCTCGGCATCCCCTTCTTTTTTTGGTTTCGCTTCTTTGAGTATTTCTTTGACCACAGCGATCTCTTCAAGGATATCATCCTGTTTTCTGTAGACATTTTTAGCTTTTTCAATGAATTCATCCAGGTCAATGCCCGTATTCTTGAGAAAATCCTTATCTTTTATCAGCTCATTCAGTTTTTCCGCCAGCTCCTGTTCGTCCTCTGCGGAAACCGGTTCGAAATCAAGCATCTTCATAAGAGCCGGGTCTATTTTATACGATTTGAATTTATTGAAATAATAACCGTCTTTGAAAACACTCCCCCCTCTGTAAAGCTGCCTGTTCTCTCTCTGGTCCAGACCCAGGTCGACTTCTTCGTCCATTCGTAGATAGACGATATCAGGGTTTTTGGGATATATGGTCAGACCGTTCCAGCCGGTCTTTATATCCATGGGCAGTCCATTGGTCAATTTTTTCCAGGTGCTTCCCCCGTCAACTGACTTATAGAAATGGTTCTCAGGCTGCCTGTCGATAAAAGTCCACGTCCTTCTATGAGTCTTGTAAGCGGCGGCAATGATCACATCCGAATTCGTTGGATCAATGACAAAATCGCCTACTCCTCTGTCCTTAAGATCCAGCACTTGTTTCCAGGTCTTTCCTCCGTCTTCTGTTTTATACAATCCCCTTTGACAATCCATCTCATTATCATACAGCTTTCCCTCAGATGCCACATAAACGACATCCGGATTGTCATGGGCCACGGCTATCTTAGGAATGAAATAAGTATCTTCCAGCCCTATATGGGTCCATGTTTTCCCTGCATCGTCAGATCTCCACATCCCATTCCCGTGCGCACTTGACCTGGCATGCAGCGCCTCGCCGGTACCAACATAGACTCTCTGCGGATCTGACGGAGCCAGCTCAATGTTTCCTATGCTCATGTTCCCATAATCATCAAATATGGGTTCGAAACTGATTCCTCCGTCCTCAGTCTTCCATATGCCGCCCGATGCTGTCGCTACGTAATAGAGTTTACTCTGGTCTCTGGGAACGGCAAAATCCGTAATCCTTCCCGAAAATGTAAAGGGTCCTATATTTCTCCATTTGAATACATCTAACTGCTCTTCAGAGAGGACTTTTTCTCCCATGAGCGTGCTCTGAAAAAGAAATATCAGAGCAAACGATGCGGCCAATAAGGTAAAACACGATGATTTGTTTTTTCTCATCTTTCCTCCATTCTTTTCTTTTATTTCAAATCAATCTTACATTTCACTGAAATGTTTTTTCAAGAACTGACCGGTATAAGATCTTTTTTCCTTTGAAACCTCCTCAGGGGACCCTGCGGCCACAATACGGCCGCCTTTATCTCCTCCACCGGGCCCTAAATCAATAATATAATCCGCAAATTTAATAACATCAAGGTTATGTTCGATCACTATGACCGTATTCCCTAAATTAACAAGCTCGGAAAGCACGTTCAAAAGCTTTAATACGTCATCAAAATGAAGACCTGTTGTGGGTTCATCCAAAATATAAAGAGTCTGCCCTGTATTTTTACGGCTCAGCTCTTTAGTCAGTTTGATCCTCTGGGCCTCTCCTCCCGAAAGATGGGGGGCTGGCTGCCCGAGCCGCAAATACCCTAACCCGACCCTTTTCAGGATTCCCAATTTTGATTTCAGCTTCGGGTGGGCCTTCAGATATTCATAAGCTTCACTCACTGTCATCTCAAGAAAATCCGCAATATTCTTCCCTCTATAACGCACTTCAAGAGTTTCCTTATTATACCTTTTGCCTCCGCACCTGTCACATGTGACATACACATCAGGAAGAAAATGCATCTCAATTTTTTTTGATCCGGCACCCCGGCATTCCTCACATCGACCTCCCGGAACATTAAAACTGAAGCGGCTCCGTTTGTATCCTCTTATTTTTGCCTCGGGTGTCATGGCAAACAGGTTTCTCAACTCAGTAAACAAACCGGTATAGGTCGCTGGATTGGAGCGGGGAGTCCTCCCAATGGGCTTTTGGTCAACAGACACCACCTTATTGATGCTTTCCAATCCGGTTATGGAATCATGAGCCCCCGCTTTTACTTTTGAATTATGAAAAATATTTGAAAGCTTCTTATACAGGATATCATAGACCAGCGTGCTTTTCCCTGAACCGGAAAGCCCGGTTACCACAGTAAAAGCGGAAAGAGGAAACGGCACATCGATCTTTTTCAGATTATGTTCTGAAGCTTTTTTTACGGTCACCCATTTTTCAGGAACCCTCCTTTTCTCGGGCACAGGGATGAATTTTTCATGCCTTAGATATTCGGATGTCAGTGAATTATAAAGCGTGACAATCCTATCATAATCTCCTTCAGCAACTTTTTCTCCTCCTTTTTCCCCTGCCCCGGGGCCTAAATCTAAAATATAATCCGCAGAGCGTATCGTCTGTTCATCATGCTCCACCACAACAACCGAATTGCCCTGGTCTCTTATTTCTCTCAGCAGAGAGATAAGCCTTTTGTTATCTCTCTGGTGAAGACCAATGGTCGGTTCATCCAGTACATAAAGGACGCCGCGCAGCTGCATGCCTATCTGTGCGGCCAGCCGTATCCGGCGCGCTTCGCCTCCTGAAAGTGAAGAGGTGGTCCTTGCCAGATGAAGATAGGACATACCCAATCTGTCAATAATATGAAGACGCGATGCGATCTCTTTTAAAATCCTGGAAGCAATAAAGTGGTTTCCTCCTTTAAACTCAAATCCTTTGATTTCTTCCATCAGCCTGTTTATTGGGAGAGAGCTCAGTTGAAAAATGTCCCTGCCTCCTATCTTTACACAAGTGCTCTCTTTTTTGAGTCGGCTCCCCTTGCAAAAAGGACAGAGGTCATCGCTCACCTGAGGATTCCCGCGGCTGTCTGTCATGGTCTGGAATCCAATTCCATTGCAGTGCGGACAAGCCCCGTAAGGGCTGTTGAAAGAAAATGTTCTGGGCTCCAGTTCAGGAAGATTGATCTCGCAGTAAGGGCATATGAGATTCAAAGAGTAAAAAGCTTCATCTCCTTCAGCATCCAAAAGGAGCAGATCTCCATCTGATATTTCCAGGGCTCTGTCAACCGCTTCCTTAATCCTCAGGGCTGATTTCTCTGATACAGACACTTCATCTATGAGAAGTTCGATATTGTGCACTTTGGTTTTAGCCAGGTGTATTTCATCCTCCAGTTCATAAAATTTTCCGTCCGCCCTCACCCGGAGAAATCCTTTCCTTCTCATCCTTTCAAAAAGCTTAACGTATTCACCCTTTCTTCCCTTTATCAGCGGAGAGAGGATTCTCACAGTGCGGCCTTTGCTTTTTTGTTTGATTCTCTCTAGTATCTGATCCGAAGTCTGGGAGCTGACCTTCCGGCCGCATTCAGGACAGTGAGGAGTTCCCACTCGAGCAAACAGCAGCCTGAGGAAATCATATATTTCGGTGACGGTCCCAACCGTGGACCGCGGATTCGTTGATATGGTCTTCTGGTCAATAGAAATGGAAGGAGATATCCCCTCGATCGACTCAACCTCTGGTTTCTCCATCTGTTCAATGTACTGCCTGGCATAGGTTGAAAGGCATTCTATATATCTTCTCTGACCTTCGGCAAACAGGGTATCAAAGGCGAGGGATGATTTGCCCGAACCGCTGGGCCCGGTAACAACAATCATCTTGTTTCTCGGGAGGTTCACATCAATGTTTTTAAGATTATGCTGGGCGGCGTTCTTTATTCTTATCTCATTCAGCATGACCGGATATTTTATTCCATTCTCCTCATTTAGGCAATAGGGGACATCCCATTAGGTACCACCCTATAAACTGAAAAAGCATACCGAAAAACTTCTTTTCAAAGTAATAAATATAATCCATACCTTCAGTCAATAATAGCAGGAAGGAAAGTTCATGCAGAGATCCCCGATAAATTTAACAGATAATAGTAAATGTCAACAGAGATTCCAAGAATATGCTCTGTAATCAAGACCTCACGACTCAATATTGGATAATGTATTTAAAATTGAATAGGGTGGTACCTAATGGGACGTCCCCTAATACTAATATATCACTTGCATGAATAGAATCATTCTTTTATTATGATTTGTTGAAAGGCTTTTCTTTCTAAATTTATTTTAACAGCAGAAGATGAAAAAATATCATGCTTTTTTTCTCATTGCCTTTTTATTGCTTCTTTGTTCCATAGCCATGATCTTTTTCCCCTTGCCTGATAGGTCTTATTCAGGTTTCGACAAAAATCTCAACATAGTATTAATAACTGTAGACGCCCTAAGGTCAGATAGTATGAGTTGTTACGGATACCAATATGAAACCTGTGCCAATATAGACGAATTCTCAAAAAAATCATTATTGTTTAAAAATACATACTGCACTATTCCAAAAACATCAGCATCTATTGCTTCAATAATGACAGGACTTCACCCATATGTTCATAAAACAAGACCCACTCAAGGTCCTCTAGCCTCCAAAAATATCACAATAGCTGAGGCATTAAGGCTGAAAGGTTATTATAATTATGCCGTTGTAGATAATGCGAATTTATCAAAAACTTTTCAATTCAACCAGGGATTTAATGAATATATTGAAGTATGGGAGAACATAGATGATAAAAAAGAGTCAACTCAATATATAACGGAAAAAGGAATTAAATTTTTAAACAAAAAAAGGGACACTCCATTTTTTTTATGGCTTCACTATATGGAAACACATACACCTTATATGCCCCCTGAAAAATATATCGAGCAAAAAAATAAAGGAAGAGACATAACAAAAATAGAAAATAAAATTGTGGCTGGAACCATACATGAACGCACACTTTTAGAAGAGCATCACTTTGAAGGATACTTCACTTCCTTATATGAAGGAGCTATAAAATATGCAGATGAGGAAATAGGTAAGATCATTGACTTGTTCTACAAAAATAATTGGCATAAGAATACTCTATTCATTATCTCTTCAGATCATGGAGAGGACCTAGGAGAATATAATTATTTCTTTAACCATGGGATGTTGACTTTTAATCCTGGTATTAGAGTCCCCTTGATCGTCTATATGCCGGGCTTTAAACCAAAAGTCATAACAAGACCTGTAAGTCTTATGGACATTTACCCAACAATACTGCATATAGTTGGATTACAGCCCCATCAAGATATTCAAGGCATCTCTCTTCTCCGCAAATATAAAAAGAGACTTTTATACATAATCGGATCAGGAAGCTTTTCTGTAATTACCAGAAACGTATATCATTTTACATATCTGACACCAAGTACCTGTGAAAAATTAAACACTCAAAACCGATATCTTTTTAATTTCTATAATGACCCCCATGAAAAAAACAATATAATAACAAAGCACCGAATTTTATCTGAGCGACTGGAGAAAAACTATAATGAATACAGGTCAATTCATAATTACCTGGATCTCTATAAAAAAACAGAAGAAGTCAAAAAATTATCAGAAAAAGCATTGGAAAATTTAAAGACACTGGGATATATTAAATGATATAAACTTTAATTCCGAACACTATTCACTTGCCTGAACCATTTCATTTTTTTATTATCAATATATAAAATATTAAATAAGAGGAAAACACCGGACACATTCAAATTGATAGAAAAGAATTTTTTAAAGGAATCAAGTGATTAAAACTATGGAAAAGAGCCTATCGAAATCCTTAGACAGATTAAAAGTCATGGGAAGCCGCTCTAACTCCATTAAAATCATAAAGCACATCCCTCCGAGACTGGGCTGCTTCAAAGAATACCCATCAGACATCCATCCCTCACTTGTCAAGGCGTTCAAGCAAAAAGGATTCTCCAGGCTTTATACGCACCAGTTCGATTCCTGGCAGCTTTCTCAAGAAAAGAGAAACACCGTGGTCGTCACTCCCACAGCCTCGGGAAAAACCCTCTGCTATAACCTTCCGGTGCTGGACTCCGTCCTGAAAAATCCCTCGGCAAGGTCCATATATATCTTCCCGACAAAAGCTCTTTCCCAGGATCAGAGAGCGGAACTGGACGACACCATTGCTCTTTTACCGGAGGAGGTCAGGATTTTCACCTATGATGGGGACACTCCCCAGGATGCCCGGAAAGCCATAAGAGCCAGGGGACATATCATTATAACAAATCCTGACATGCTCCACACAGGCATTCTTCCCCACCATACAAAATGGATCAAACTGTTTGAAAATTTGAAATATATCGTTATTGACGAGCTTCATAATTACAGAGGCATATTTGGAAGTCATCTCGCAAATATATTGAGAAGGCTAAAAAGGATAGCCCATTTTTACGGGACTTCACCCCAGTTTATTCTCTGTACGGCGACCATTGCCAATCCTGTTGAAATGGCACAAAAAACCATTGAAGAGCCTGTTTCTCTCGTTGATGAAAACGGGGCTCCGAGCGGAGAAAAATATTTCATGTTCTACAATCCTCCTGTTGTGAACAAATACCTGGGGATAAGACGCTCTTATGTGAACGAGGCCAGATCCGTGGCTTCTGTTTTTCTTAAACAAAAGCTCCAGACCATTGTTTTTGCCCAGAGCCGCCTTATCACAGAAGTTCTCCTTACCTATCTCAAACACGACTTTGAAAACAAAATTCAATATGAAGGATTGATACGGGGATACCGCGGGGGGTACCTCCCGAAAAAACGAAGAGAGATCGAAAAAAAATTAAGGGAGGGTAAAATCCTCGGCGTGGTCTCCACAAATGCCCTGGAGCTGGGTATTGATATAGGCAGCCTGGACGTGGCTGTTCTTGCAGGATATCCGGGCTCTATTTCTAGCACCTGGCAAAGGGCAGGCAGAGCAGGACGCAAATCAGGTGCTTCCTGCGCTGTTCTCATCGCCTCGAGTTCGCCTTTGGACCAATTCATCATCAACAATCCGGACTATTTCTTTTCAAAAAACCCGGAGAAGTCTCTGATAAACCCTGATAACCTGTCCATCCTTGTAAACCATGTAGAGTGCGCCGCTTTCGAACTCCCCTTTAAAGACGGAGAAAAATTCGGCCGTATTGAAATCAGCGACATTCTCCATTTTCTTGAAGATGAAAACCTCGTCACGCATTCAAAAGACAAATGGTACTGGACGTCTGATGCTTATCCTGCAGACGGAGTGAGCCTCAGGAGCATAAGCTCTGATAATTTTGTCGTTGTGGACACCACAAAAAAAACAGACGTGGTCGCAGAGGTCGATTTTCCAGCCGCCCTCACGACCCTTCATCCTAAAGCGATCTACATGTGCGAGGGAGTGCAGTATTATGTGGAAAAACTCGACTTTGAGCAGAGAAAAGCCTATGTAAAGAAGACGGATGTGGATTACTATACGGATGCTATAGATTATACAAAAATCAAAATATTAGACGAATTCGGCCAGAAAGACCTGGGAAACTGCCGTACATCCCACGGAGAAGTCCATGTGGCAACTCAGGTCGTTGGCTTTAAGAAAATCAAATTCCATACAATGGAAAATGTGGGAGCCGGGGATTTGAATCTTCCTCAGAATGAAATGCACACTACGGCTTACTGGCTTACCATACCGGCCCCTATCCTTGAGTCCCTTGATTTTTCAACAGAACAAAAAATAAACGGGCTTTTTGGCTTGTCCTACTGCCTGCATCATGTCTCGCCTATTTTTATGATGTGCGATCTGCACGATATCGGAGTATCCGTTGGAGATAACTCCACCGGAAAGTCTGTCCCTCCCAGAGACATAAGAATTAAAATGATGAAAGAGGAAAGACCTATAGACTTTTCTCAAGAAGACTTTGAGCCCAATATATTCATTTATGATAATTTCCCGGGAGGCATCGGGTTGAGTCCTTCTCTTTTTGAACTTGAGAAGAGGCTTCTTGAATACTGTCTGAAAACCATACGGGCGTGCCCTTGTAAAGAAGGGTGCCCCTCCTGTGTGGGGCCCACCAAAGAAAGCGGCCTGTTTGCCAAACAGGTCGCGCTCAAAATATGCGAGACCCTGCTATATTGAGCTGATTTTTTTCAGCTTCTTTTTTGGCCCTATAACCACAAGAACATCACTATCTTTGATGACAAAATCAGCTTTGGGTATCAGAGTGGTCTTTTCCGGCACCAGGCCTTTGACCGCGATGACCTGTATCTCAAACCTGTTTATCAAATCCAATTCCCTTAAATTTTTCCCTATGAATTCCTCGGGCGGAGCAATTTCCCTTAACTCAATGCCTGAGGATAAAGGGAGAGACTCAAGCACATTGGGATTGCTCAGTTTTAAGGCGGTTTTGACCGCCATGTCCCTCTCAGGATAAATGACATCCGTCGCCCCTACTGCTTCCAGGATCTTGGCATGGTCTTCGGAGAGAGCTTTGGCTATGATCCGCTTTATATGCATCCCTGAAAGATAATGCACGGCAAGTATGGACCCTTCCATATTAGGTCCCAAGCTTATAATGACCACATCCATTTCCTGAATTCCGACTGCCTGAAGATTCTCTTTGTCCGCAGCCTCCATATGAACGGCATGTGAAGAAAAATTCTTCATCCTGTCAACTCTTTCCTTGTCTTTGTCAATGGCTAAAACATCTTCTCCCATCTCAAATAAAGTTTTTGCAATATGAAAACCAAAACTTCCCAGGCCAATAACTCCAAATTTCATTTCTAAACTCCTGATGGAAAATTCTATCCTATCATAATCGATTCTTCAACATAATCATACCTTCCTTTAGCCCTCTTCCGGCTGAAAGCATAAAGAAAGGTCAATGGTCCGATCCTCCCGATATACATGGTCATGACCATGACGATCTTTCCAATATCATTCAATCTTGGAGTGAGCCCGAGGGAAAGACCCACAGTACCAAAAGCGGAAAAAACCTCAAAAAACACTTCCTTCATATTCACTCCGGGCTGGCTTATAAGAAGAACAAATATCGAGGCACAGATAACACACATTCCGAGAGTGATCACGGTAAATGCCTTTGTAATCAAACTAAATGGAATGGTGCGAAAAGACACATTCACCGTTTCCCTGGCAAGAAGTTTTGATTTCAAAAAGGCAAACACCGCTCCTGCTGTACTGGTCTTTATTCCCCCTCCGGTCGAACCCGGAGAAGCCCCTATGAACATCAAAAAAATCAATAAAAACACGACCCCGAGACCAAGGGCATTGAGATCCATTGTGTTGAAACCAGCTGTTCGCGGAGTCACAACCTGGAACAGAGACGAGAGTGCCTTCTCTCCGGTCGAATAATTTTTTAAAGAATGATTATATTCCAGGACAAAAAACAAGACAGAAGAAAACACAAGAAGAAAAAAAGTTGCTTTATAAACCAGTTTTGCATGAAGAGAAAACCTGATCCGCCTTTCCTTCAACAGCCTGGAAAAAGCACCTGCGGTTTCCCTCAGCACCATGAATCCAAGGCCTCCCAGGACTATCAGAACCATCAGGTTCACATTGATCCAGACGTCTCCTCCGAATGATTCAAAGCTGTCTTTATAAAGACAAAATCCTGCATTACAAAACGCAGAGATTGAATGGAAAATGGAATGGAACAGAGCTTTTCCCTCCGGAAGCTTGTTATGGAATTTCAAATAAAAAACAATGGCTCCTAAAAATTCTATACACAGAGTGTATATGAAAATATTTTTTATCAAAGAGTGGACCCTTAAGGAAGATGTTTGAAGAAAATCTTCCTTTAAAGTGATACTGTCCTTGATAGCGATACTTTTTCCTGCGACCAGAAGAATCAATGTGGAAAACGTCATAATCCCCAGGCCTCCTATTTGAAAAAGCATCATTATGATAACCTGGCCTATGGGTGAAAAATAAGTGCCTGTATCTCTGACGATGAGCCCTGTCACGCACACAGCTGATGTCGAAGTAAAGAGAGCATCAGTGAAGGGGATGCGTCCGGACGTGGTGCTGAACGGCAGGCATAGCAAGATGGTTCCAACCAATATGGTTACGATAAAACTTACGGCAAGAACTTGAGCCGGATGGAATCTTGCTTCCTTGAATATATGCCTCTTCTTCTCTTTCATCTTTTTGACCCTTCAACCTTTGAAATCCAATCTATTCTTTCTCTCCGTCTTTGTCAATCACAACCAAACCTCACCTGTTTCCCTCACAAGTCCAAGGTAAAAATCAGATGTGGCTTGCGCTCCCTTCAGATTTTTAACGCCATTCTCCTTCGTTTTTCTCGGCTCCTGCGTAACTCCCCCCGTTCGTGGGTCAGACATACTCGTCGCCCGGCTTCGCCGGATTCCCTCAAAAAGCCTCATCCGAAGGCTAAATCTTCAATGTCGCTTCAGCCACACCTGATTTTCTTAAGGATTGCGCTTATCCTGTTAGGTAAATAACATCATGCCTCATACAGACTTTCAGGCAGGCTGATTCTGAAGTCATCCGGAGGGGAGCGAGCCGAGGAATAAGCTGATTTTACTCGCTGGGAAAAATCAGCGGGCTGAAGAACCAGCTTGCCTGATGAAAGCCGGGAGCAAAGGATGAATGTGCAGGCTAATTTTATGAATAACCAGGTTGACATTGCTTCAGGTGTATGCTACTTATTGAAATCAAAAATGAACTTTATCCAACTGATCTTAAAAGCCAGTATCATCGTGCAGATCGTCCTGCTTGTCCTTTTGTTTTTTTCTGTTTTTTCCTGGGCCATCATATACTTCAAAAGAAAGACCTTTAAAAACGCGCAGGCAGAATCAGAAAAATTCATGTCCGTTTTCAAAAAAAGCCGGAATCTTGCGGAAGTCAACAACGCATCTCAAAAGTATAAATCAAGCCCTCTGGCATCCCTGTTTCAATCCGGATTCAAAACCCTGGCCTTTATAAAAAAGACCAATCCGGAATCCCATCTGTCATCGGAAAACCTGGAGAGCATAAACAGGTCCCTCATAAAAGCCTCTAATAAAGAAGTCAGCCGGTTTGAAAAAATGATGAGCTTTCTGGCTACCACAGGAAGTGTCACTCCTTTTATCGGGCTTTTCGGGACCGTCTGGGGCATCATGGATTCTTTCATCGGGATCGGCGTTGAAAAAACAGCAAGCCTTACCACGGTTGCACCGGGCATTGCCGAAGCTCTGGTCGCCACAGCATTGGGCCTCTTCGCAGCCATCCCCGCAGTCATTGCCTACAATCACTTTCTTCAGAAAATCAAAGAGTCCGTAAGTGATATGGAAGATTTTTCCATTGAATTTATCAGTATAGCAGAAAGACTCTATGGCATTTAAATACAGACCTATAAACAAAAAAGAGGTAGGAACCTCTCTATCCGAAATAAACGTGACCCCTCTTGTTGATGTCATGCTGGTCCTTCTCATCATATTCATGGTCACAGCTCCTATGATGCAGTCAGGTATCGGAGTGAACCTCCCCCAGGCAGAGACCGAGTCAACCCCGGCAGACGAAGGGCTGACTCTGACTATCACCAGCGACAGATACATTCATATCGAGGACCAGGCCATCAACCAGTTCCTTCTGGAGCAGAGGCTCAAGGAATATTTTTACGGAAAAGAAGAAAAAGTTGTTTTTATAAGGGCTGACGAGAACCTTCCTTATGGATACATCATCCGTATCCTGGATATTGTTAACAAGGCAGGTGTCCAGATAGTAGGCCTTGTGGTCAAACCTCTTGAGAAGAGAGAAGACTGATGAGCCAGACTGTATCAAACAGAGAATTCAAAGCATTCAGGCAAGCGCTCATAATATCCGCATCAGCACACCTGGCTCTTTTTATATTCATACTGATATCTCCGTATATTCCCACTCACTCAAAAAAAGGAATGATCCACTATGTCAATGTCGTCTCTTTTCCCGGCGGGGGAGGAGGCGGCGGGGGCGGTGCACCCGGTCCTCCGCCGGGTGAAAGCACACAAAGTGAGACTCTCGGGGAAACAGCGCTCCCTGAAAGAGAAAGCCTCAGCGACCTTACTGTACCAAAAGCCCTGGAACAGCAGGAACCATCCCTCAGTTACCCTGTTGATAAACCCAAAAAGAAAAAAAAGACTGACAATGAAAAAAAATCAGTCATCCAGAAATCCACAAAGACACCTCAGACAAAAACCAAGTCAGGAAAGTCTGATTCAGGCTCCAGGACCGTAGGTGGCGGCGGATCCGGCCTGAGAATAGGAGTTGGAGGAGGAAGCGGCGAGGGAGGCATAGGTTTAGGTTCTGAGTATTCTTCTCAGATAGGCATGTCTTCATTCCCCTACACATGGTACCTGCAGACCCTGCATTCAAGGGTATCCAGCAACTGGTTCACCTCCCGCATTAGAACAGGATTAAGCGGAGATTATTTCACTACCATATCATTCAGGATCTACAAGGACGGCCATATATCAGAACCTCACATACTGGAATCAAGCAATGTCAAATCACTTGACCTTTCCGCCATACGCGCGGTGCGTTCGTCCGCTCCATTCCCACCTCTGCCAACAGAATACAAAGATGAGTATCTTTTGATCCGTATCATATTTGAGCATACAAAATGAGAAAAATACATATCACGGCAGCTCTTTTCTTGCTTTCTTTTCTTTCAACCGGCCTGTTGAGCCCTCAGCAGGAAGTCGTCATGAGGATAAGGGAGGGAATGCCTGTTATCCCGGTTGCCGTCCCTGAAATCATAACCAGCAGCGATTCCCCGGAACTGAGATCGGCAGCCTCGACTCTTAGGGAAGTGATTATCTCGGACCTTAAATACAGCAGAGTATTTAGCCCGCTCCCTGAAGATTATTACAAATGGATAAAACCCCTCGACCCTGAAAACATAATCTTTAAAGACTGGGAATCCATTCAAGCCAAACTTCTTATCAGCGGAGAAATGTCTCAAAACAAAGACGGCTCTTTGCTCTTTGAATCTAAGATATATGACGTTAAATCCACCCGCTTCATTAAAGGTAAAAAATATCAATCCGACAAGAGCCTGCTCCGCCTGGTCGGACACAAAATATCAAATGAATTGATGATAACCTATGGTGAGCCCCCTCTTTTCACCACAAAAATCATATTTGTCTCCAATCGAAACGGGAATGACGAGCTTTATATGATGGACTATGACGGCCATAACCAGACACGGTTGACTTTTAATAAAACCAGAGATTACATGCCTGCATGGTCAGCTGACGGAGATACGATCGCTTATACGGCCTACAACGAAGGGACAGCCGCTCTTTATCTTTTCAATCCTTTTGAAGGAAAAAGGACTTTGATCACAGACCACGGCACCAGCTTCGGGCCTGATTTTTCCTATGACGGAAAAAAAATGACTTTCTGCTCAACCGAGGATGAATCAAATTCGGAGATCTATGCCGCAGACAGCAATGGAAAAAACATCAAACGTCTCACCTTTAACAACGCCATAGATACGGCTCCGAGCTGGTCACCCAACAACAGAGAGATCGCATTCACATCTGACAGACTTGGATCCCCTCAAATATACATCATGGACGCAGAAGGCACAAATGTACGCAGACGCAGCTTCGGAGGAAATTATCATGATGCACCTGCCTGGGCTCCAACCGGTGACAGGATCGTTTATGTATCAAGAGTTGCCGCTGTGTTTGATCTTTACGTTCTTAATCTCAGAACCGACCGCATTATTAAGCTTACAGAAGGATATTCCAGGAACGAATCCCCCTCTTGGTCTCCTGATGGGAGGCACATCATCTTTTCTTCCAACCGCACAGGTACCATCCATATCTACTCTATTGATTATGACGGAACCAACCTAAGGCGCTTGACTTCCAAAGGAGAAAACAAGCTCCCGAACTGGTCAAGAAAATAATAAAAAGAGCTTTTTTCATGATTTTTTATGTCGCGGATTTTATTTATACTATTTGACAACTCTATGTATTCATTGTATATAGATTAAACAATATATCCGGACGTTATGTGTTAAATGCAAAAAATAAACCCAAAGGAGATCCCATGAAAAAATTAACTGTGCTATCTATCTCTTTTCTTTTGGTCTTTTCTTTCTTTGCATCCTGTAGGAAAAAAGTGGAAGAAACGCCACCTCCTCCTCCACAGGTCAAAGAACAGCCCCAAGTTGAGAAAGTAGAAAAACCTCCGGCAAAAGAGCCGGAACTGACCGAGAAAGAAATATTTGAACAAAAAACACTGGAGGTAATCAATGCAGAAAAGCCTCTCAGTGTGATCCACTTTGATTTTGACAAATATTTCATTAGAGAAGACGCAAAACCGGTTCTGAGAGCAAATGCCAATTGGCTCAATAAATGGGGAAGTGTAAAAATACTGATAGAAGGTCATTGTGATGAACGCGGGACCGAAGAATATAACCTCGCACTGGGAGAAAAAAGAGCGAAAAGCGCCAGAGACTATCTTATCTCCCTAGGAATTTCACAAGACAGGATCCAAATCATTTCATACGGAAAAAGCCAGCCGCTGGATCCGGGTCACAATGAAATCGCATGGCAGAAAAACAGAAGGGCTCAATTTACTATCATTGAAAAATAGATCTTTTTATGGCTAAAAAGCTTTGTTCTGGGATCATTCTTGTCTTCTTATGTTCCATTCTGCTTTCAGGAATCCAGAAAAGCAAAAAAGCATATGAACTGATATATGAAGATGTCCAGACAATAAAGATGAAGATCTTGGAGCTGGAGAAACAGGCGAAAAAGAATCAGGAAGACATCATCTATATAAAAAAACGGTTAGATGAAATTCACGAACTGATGAATCTGATTCGAAACGAACAGGCAAGCCTTGGTGAGGAGCAAGAAAAGATTCCCGCACAGTATCAGGTTTTACTTGAAAAGTTCAACTCCCTCACGTCCAGTCTTGCAGATATTGCTGAAGATCTGATCGAAATCAAACAGTCAACGGCATCCCTTCCAGAGGGAATAAAAGAAATCACACAGGATGAGGTCATGGATGAATCCGGACAGGAATCAACCACAGGTCAAACAGAAACAGCCGAAGAAGAAAGCGCACCAAAAACACAACTTGATCCCAATCTCTCTCCGCAAGAGGTATACAACCTGGCCAGATCAGACTATTTGAAAGGCAATTTTCAGCTGGCGATTGAAGGATTCACCATTTACCTGGAGCACTTTCCAGAAAGCCCGCTTGCGGATAATGCGCTTTATTGGATCGGAGAGTGTTATTTCAGCCAAGAAAATTTCGAAGAAGCGATAAAAAAATTCAATGTCCTTATTCTGAGTTATCCAGAAGGTGACGAAATTCCGGCCGCTCACTTAAAAAAGGGGATATGTCTTATGGAAACCGGTAAAGATGATGAGGCCTTAGCTGTATTCAAGCTTCTTATAAGTAAATTTCCCCTTGAAGAAGAAACAAGAATCGCCCAGGAAAAAATCAAGGAAATACAATCAAGGATCTTACAATGAGAGATATAAACAGCTTTAATAAGGTCATTTTAGTGGGCCGCCTCGGAGCTGATCCTGATATCAGGTATATCCCCCAGTCCAACAGGCCTGTCGCAAATTATTCATTAGCCACGAACGAGCGTGTCTTTAATCCGCAGACAAAGGAAAGCGAGGACCGTACAGAATGGCATAAAGTCGTATCCTGGGGAAAAACAGCGGAATTTTGTGAAAAGTATCTATCAAAAGGCAAACAAGTTCTTGTTGAAGGAAGGCTGAGAACCGATAAATGGGAAGACCGTGACGGAAAACAGAGATACACAACAAAAGTTCATGCTTACCAGGTTACTTTGCTCGGAAAGCGCGAGGATATTGATGCAGACACAACGCAATCCCCCCCGGATTACCAGGATGAGTCAGACTTCCCCTCAGATCAAAATATGCCGGAATCTGACGGTGAAGATGAGGACGTGCCCTTTTAATTTTGAATGAACCTTAGGCGGAATTTTACAACCGAATAGTATGGCGAAAAAGAAAACTCCTTCTGTATCAAAAAAAACAACCCCTCAAGAAGAAAAAGAATTTAGGGAAAAAATCATCGAAAGCCAGCGTCCCTGGGGAAAATTCCGTTCTTTCCCGCACAAAGAGGCCGGAAGCATCAAACTGATTACAGTAAATCCAAACGAATCGCTGTCTCTTCAGTATCACAACCAGAGAAGTGAATTCTGGGTAGCTCTGGATAAAGGTCTGGAGGTCACAGTAGGAGAAAAAGTATGGCAGCCCCGAAAAAACGAGGAAATATTTATCCCTTTGAAAACTCCTCATCGAGTCCGGAATATTGGAAAGCGCCCCGCAAGAATCATGGAGATCTGGATAGGAAATTCGAATGAAGATGACATTATCAGGCTCAAAGACATCTACGGAAGGAGCACCTAAGCCTGAAAAAATAAATACTCTGAAACATCGAAAGGACCGGGTGATATTAAGAAGCCTCTGTGGCAAGAAGAGCCTTCGGGTGTTTAGATAAAATACTTTCTAAGAAATGCTCCTCGACCTCCCGCGCCGTTTTTAGATCCAGAGCCTTTTCCACAATCATTTGTGCGCTCTTGTATTCAACTGACCTCAGAGCCTTTTTTATCTTTGGTATGAAGATAGGATTCATACTGAACCGCTTCAGTCCAAGCCCTAACAAAGCCAATGCTGAAAGTGGATCTGCAGCCATTTCGCCGCATAGTGTGACCTCTTTTTTTTCTTTTTTTGCGCTGTCAATAATAAATTTCAACAGCCTCAAAACAGAAGGATGCAGCGGTTTAAATAAATAGGAGACCAGCTCATTTGACCTGTCAACAGCAAGGTAATACTGAATAAGGTCATTGGTTCCAATACTAATGTAATCGACTTCTTTGACCAGACTGTCGGAGATAGCAGCAGCTGCAGGCACTTCAATCATTATGCCAAAGGGTATGTTTTCATCATATTTGAACTTCTGAGCTTTCAATTCTTCTTTTATATCTCCGATAATCAATTTTGCTTCCTCAATCTCCTCAAGGCCTGTGATCATGGGAAGCATGATGCGGACATTTTTGTTTAGAGCGCTCGCCCGTAATATGGCTCTCAGCTGAGTTTTAAAATGCGTTCTTTCTCTTAAGGATAACCGGAAACCCCTGAGCCCCAATGCAGGATTTGGCTCCTTCTCAATGCTCAATTGAGGAAAATTTTTCTCTCCTCCGATATCAACCGTCCTTATGTAGACGGGCTTCTTGCCGGCATTCTTTGCAACCTGGGAATAGACCTGGTAATGGTCCTCCTCAGAGGGCAGATCCTTTCTCTGGAAAAAAATAAACTCTGTTCTGAACAGCCCCACTCCTTCCGCCCCCATAGA
Source organism: uncultured Eubacteriales bacterium (assembly GCA_964624145.1). Lineage (GTDB taxonomy): Bacteria > Acidobacteriota > Aminicenantia > Aminicenantales > Aminicenantaceae > WJMT01. The sequence goes on from CAZUXT010000001.1 coordinate 203,303, forward strand.
AAAGGCAAGATCGACTTCTTCCGGAAGTTCAATATTGGCAAAAGGGAAAAATCTGACTCTGTCCAGAGTCCTGGATTCCAATTTTGCTGTCTTCTTAAGTTCCCTTACATAGCTGTCGTATTTTTTTTGCTTGCTGTCAAACTCCCGTCTAATAGCAAGGGGAGGATTGATAATCACTTCACCGTTTGTTCCGTCCACAATAAGGGTATCCCCGTCTTTGACTTTCCGGGTGATCTGGCTCAATCCCATTACTGCGGGAATGTTTAAAGAGCGCGCCAGAATAGCAGTATGAGAAGTGGTGCCGCCGACATCAAGGGCCACAGCAAGGACATTTCCCTGACTTAACCTTGAAGCCGCTTCAGAAGGAAGAAGGTCATGCGCCACTAGTATTTTCTCTTTTCCGTCATCTTTTTTTAACTTTTTATAGGATTCAAGATTTAAGTAGATTTTAGACAGAACATCTTTAAGGTCATATTCACGCTGCTTAAAATATTCGTCCTCAATGGACTTGAACATTTTGGAATACTCTTCAAACACCTTGGAGATAGCTCTTTCAGCTCTGGTTTTTTCATCTTTAATAATCTCCTTTATTCTGGAGATAAGAGAATCGTCCTGAAGAATAAAAAGGTGTGCTTCAAAAATAAAAGAGTGGTCTGATCCAACTTTTTTCCCTATCTCCTCTTTCAGTTTCCTGAGTTGTTCCCCTGTTCTATGAATCGCAACGTCCAGTCTCTTCAGTTCTCTATCTATATGTTCCTTTTTAATGCCGATCTTTCTTGACGTAAAAACAATGCCTTCGGATAAAAGGACTTCTCCCACTGCAATGCCCGGGGATACTCCGGTTCCTCTTAGCCTAAAATATTCCATCAGAGATCACTCTTCCTCGTTAAACTTTTCATCAACCAAATCACTGAGAGCCTGCAAAGCCATTTTCTCGTCTTTTCCTGAAACGTTTAACTGTATTTCCGAACCCTGGACAGCTGCGAGAGTGAGTATGCCCAAAACGCTTTTTCCATCAACCTCACTCCCGTCTTTTATTATTTTTATTGAAGAGGTAAACCTGTTAGCCAGATTAACAAATTTAACGGCAGCTCTTGCGTGCAGGCCTAACTTGTTTTTAATTTCTAATTTTTTTTTTATCATAGACCCCAGCTAAAATAAAGGTTAACTTTTTGTCTTAAGCAGTGCGCTGGCAAGATGTATGTTTTTTTTCCCTTGTTCAACGACTTTCCTTGCAACATCCTCTAAATTATAGCTTCTCTGCAAGGAGACGAATTTTATGAGCATTGGCAGGTTGACTCCTGTTATTATCTCCACCTGACCGTCTTTCAAAAAACTAAAACTCAGATTCGAAGGAGTGCCGCCAAACATATCAGTAAAAATGAGCACTCCATTTTTTTGATCGACCCTTTTTATGCTTTCATTGATTTTTTTCTTTGACTCCTCAAGATCATCATACCAGCCAATTGAAATGGCCTCTATGTTAACAGCCTCTCCCAAGATTATCGTGAGTGCATTCAGGAGCTCTTCAGCCAACTTGCCGTGAGAAACAATGACGCCACCTATCATTTCATTTTCCGTTCATACAACAAAGTCTGAAATATTCCAACACCCTAAATCCATGCATCGTCTTTGCACTCATCTGTCCAACCGATAAACCATTTTATCACGTATGAACAAATACATTAAGCCCTTCCTATCGAACTAAAAGCATCCATTTAAAGCCTATCTGAATATATCACGATGCGTGATTTGAATGCTATACTTTTTTGATTCCAAATGTTCCTTCAGCCACTCGGCAACCGCAACGGACCGGTGTTTCCCGCCTGTACATCCGATGGCAATGGTCAGATAGCTCTTCCCTTCTTCTATCAAATAAGGAAGTTGAAAATCAATAAATGCAAAGAGATTTTCGATATATTTTTTTGTTGTTTCAGAATGACAGATATAGTCTGAAACTTCTTTTTCCTGACCTGTCTTGTCTCTTAAATGGTCTACATAATGAGGGTTTGGTAAAAATCTTGTATCAAAAACAAGGTCTGAATCCAGAGGGACTCCATATTTATATCCAAAACTAATCAACATGATCTGAATCCGATATTCGCTTTTTTTTAAAAACCTATCAGATATCAATTTTTTTAAATCAGAGATACTCGTTTTTGACGTATCAATGACTTCGTCAGAAAGATTTTTTATTTCCGCAAGTTTTTCTCTTTCAAGATGGATATTCTGGATAACTGTTCCCTGACCTGTTAAAGGATGAGGCCGTCTGCTTTCACTGAATCTTTTAATGATGGTCTCATCTGAAGCCTCCATGAATATCACACAGGGAGAAAGCCTTTTCCGGATTTTTTTCAGAATCTTAGGGAACTCCGAAACAAATCCGGCTTCCCTTATATCTATCACAAACGCCACTTTATCTATCTGGAACTCTTTCTTTCTCCACAAGTCTACAAAATTTGGGATCAGCTTGGCAGGGATGTTGTCCATACAGTAATATCCTAAATCCTCAAAAAAACGGCTGGCCGTTGTTTTTCCTGAACCTGATAGTCCTGTGATGATCAGAAAATTATAATCTGCCAATTTATTTTTCCCTTTTTCTTTCTTTTAAGGCGATGTCCCTATTCAGTCTGTGCTTAATCTCCTGGGGAGCATGGTAACCTTTTTCCCTCAGTACCTGCACTTTACAGGCTACTTCTATCAAAGTAGCGATATTTCTCCCCGGGGCAACTGGAATGATTATCTGAGGGATCTTCACTCCTAACAGTTCGTGTTTTTCCGGTGATTCCAGACCGAGGCGGTCATATTCTTTATTTGGCTCCCAATTCTTTAAGTTTATAACCAAGTCTATCTTTGAGCGTTTACAAATGGCCTTGGATCCGAAAATCTGTTTGATATTGATAATTCCAAGTCCTCTTATCTCCATAAAATAGCGGCTCAAAGAAGGTGACATTCCTATAAGTTTGTCTTCTGATATCTTTTTTATGTTCGTCACATCGTCAGAAATAAAACGCCATCCCCTTGATATCAACTCAAGAGCGCTTTCGCTTTTTCCAATTCCACTGTCCCCCTTGATCAAGACACCGAGCCCATTTATCTGAAGCATCCCCCCTGAGACCACTTTCTGGTTCAAATTTTCTTTTTCGGCTGAAGAAGTCTTGTCAGCTCTACTCATCTATGCGGTCCTCTTCATCCTGGATAACCGTTAAAACCTCACTTATGTTTTTAGCATCGAGTATCTTTTTGATAAGGTTCTTAGACTTACGTATGAGATGGGCAATAGCCGCCAAAGCTTGTAAATTGACACTTGGGTTGTCCGGGGAAGAAACAACCAGAAAAAATATGAACGAAGGCTTGTTATCCTGAGAATGGAAATCAACTCCTTTCCTGGAGATTCCAAGAAGCACCGTTAAATCTTTGGCAGATTTAACTTTACAGTGCGGAATGGCAAATCCCTCGCCGATAGCAGTGCTGCCGAGTTCCTCTCTTTGTATCAGCCGATCATACAGGTCTTTCTCTTTTATCTCCTTCTTCCTTTCCTTTAAAAAAGAGACCATTTCTTTAATGACTTCGTCACGACCATCTCTTTCCAAATCCAAAATGACCATATTGTTCGTTAATAAATTGCTTACTTTCAATTTTATCTCTCTATTTTACTCAAGTTCAATCAGACCCAGATTTCCATCTTTCCTCTTATATAAGACCGCCCAGTTTTGTTTCTCAAGGGTCCTGAAGACAAAAACATCTCTCTTTTTTGAGTCAAACAACAGGGCTGCTTCGTCCACTGACATTGGTTTTAATGTATAATCATCATCTTCTATAATCCTCTTGCCTTTTTTCTGCAATTCGCCCTCAGCCACAAAAACCTCGGATTCCTTCTTTATTCTCCTTTTCCGGTGCCTCGTTTTGTCTTTCTCTTTTTTTATCTGCCTCTCAATATTCTCAAAAGCAAGCCCCAGGGATGAAATCATATCCCGGGTCTCTTCAGCCGCATTTAAATTGAATCCTTTTGAAGAAATATTGATCTCCGCTTTATGGCGGTATTTTTCAACTGACAATATAATATCCAACTCTGCAGGTGAATTGACCAACTTTTCCGTACTTTTTATTCTTTTTTCACAAAACTCTCTTATTTCAGCTGTAATGTTTATCTGTCTGCCCGTATAATTTATATTTATCATGACTCCTCCATTAGATATTTTCTCTTTCTTATATGAGAAGGCGGAATTTTTAGTTGTTTCCTGTATTTCGCTACTGTTCGCCTCGCTATATTGAAGTTTTCTTTTGCCAGAACGTCGCTTATTTCACCATCACTCAATGGGTTCTTCCCGTCCTCGCTCTCCACCAATTTTTTCATCTTTTCCTTTATCCTTAAGGTAGAAACCTCTTCACCCGAATCTCTGCAAAGGGCTTTATGAAAGAAATATTTCAAAGGAAACACTCCTCGAGGCGTCATTATATGTTTGTTTGCTACAACGCGTCCAACAGTGGACTCATGCACTCCGATCTCCTGGGCCAGCTCAATCAAAGTCAATGGTTTAATATAATCCAGTCCTTTTTCTATAAAATCCTCCTGCTTCTCTAAAATAAATTGTGCAACTTTATATATGGTGTTATTTCTCTGGTCCAGACTCCGCAAAAACCAGAATGCCTTTTTCAATTTAGCCTTTAAGAACTCATAGGCTTCAGGATTATCCTTTGATGCGCGCGCAATGAGTTTTCTATAAAATTTATTTATCTTAAGGCTTGGAATTCCCTCATTGTTAACCCTTACACTGTACCTGTCATCGGCTTTTTCCACAATAATATCGGGGATAATATAATCCGTTCTTTCCTGAGTGTATTTTCTTCCGGGTCTAGGATTTAATCTCTTGATTTCCTCTATGACTTCTCTCACTTCAGAAAGAGAGATGCCACAATGTTTGGATAGTTCTTCATAATGGGACTCTTCCAGAAGGTCAAGATGGTTCTCAATGATATTTCTGAGATTTTCATTTTCAATTTCCAAATAATCCAATTGAGCCAAAAGCGCCTCTTTAAGAGAGAGGCTTCCCACTCCAACAGGGTCGAAGTTCATTATTTTCTTTCTTACCTGTTCGATCTTATCTAAAGGGGCTTTAACCACTTTTGAAATATCCTTTAAAGAGGTCGCTAGATATCCATCTTCATCTATATTTCCTATGATATAATGCGCTATCTCCTTTTCCTTCTTTGAAAAAAAGGTCATATTGGCTTGCCAGTCGAGACGTTCCCAGAGAGAAAGAGCCTTTGTAACAAAGTTTTCATAATCTGGGGATTCTTTTTTCTCCATGGAAAAAGAATTGAATCTGTTGTCAAAGTACTGCTCATACATGGCTTCAAATTCCTTATCATCTTCTCCTTCTAAAGAATCGCCTGTTTCTTGTGAGCCCGGATCCTGCTCTTTATTATTCTTCTGTTCTTCCCGGTCTTTTTTCTCTGTCTCTTCTTTTATGTCAAGCAAAGGATTCTCGCTTAATTCCGTGTCTATGACCTCAATAATCTCCAAATTTGTCAGCGGAAGAAGCTTTATGGCCTGCTGCAACGCAGGTGCAAGGACGATTTTTTGAACCTGCTTTTGACTTAACTGCTGTTTCAGAGCCATATTCTTCCCTTAAAATTGATTTCCGGAAATCACTCCAGTCTGAACTCCTCTCCTAAATAGGATGATTTCACCTGCTTTGAGTGAACCACCTCTTCAGGAGTCCCTTTAATCAATATCTTCCCTTTATCCATAATATAAGCCCGGCCTGTAATTTTTAGAGTTTCCCTGACACTGTGATCCGTAATCAACAGGCCGATACCTCTCTCTTTGAGTGAAAAGATGATTTTCTGCAGGTCTAAAATAGCTAAAGGGTCTATTCCTGTAAAAGGTTCATCCAGAAGGATATAATCCGGATTTGTAGTCAGGGCCCTTGCAATTTCAAGCCTTCTCCTTTCTCCTCCGGACAGGGTGATAGCCTTTTCCTCAAAAAGGTTCCCCAATCCGAATTCGTTCAATATACCTATCACTTCTGATTCATTTAGAGAAGAAGGATCAGACAAGATCTCATTCACGGCTAAAAGATTGTCTCCAACGCTTAACTTTCTGAAAGAGGATGGTTCCTGGGGAAGAAGGCATAATCCCTTCCGGGCTCTTAGATACATAGGAAAATCGGTTATATCTTCCCCATCCAAATAAATTTTCCCGGCATCCTGAGGAATATGACCGAGAATCAATCCAAAGGTGGTTGTTTTTCCCGCACCATTTGGCCCCAGAAGACCGACAATCTCACCCCTGCGTACTTTTATAGAAACATTGTGCACGACTTTCTTTTTTCGATAGCTTTTTTCCAGTCCTTTCGCTTCTAAGTAAGTATCCATCGTTCACTTCTTTATCACAGTTACTGATCTTTGGTCTCCTCTGTTTTCGACGATGATTCTATCATCGGTCATAATAAAAGTCAATTTGTCTCCATTCGTCCTTCCTCCGTTTTCTTCTATAAGAACAGGATTTCCTGTCAGGACCATCTTTTCATCTTCCAGAGTGTATACAGCTTCCTCTCCTCTTGCTTCATACACCCCTGTCTTGACCGTCACTGAATCCCTTGCGGTGATGACGTCTAACTCTTTTTCATCCTCTTTCATGAGTATGGATATGGACTCTGCATTCAGGAGAATCTGCTCTGTCTCCAAAGAACATTCCTGCATGTAGGAAATTTTATTTTCTTCCGGGTTAAATTCCATGACATTCGAGGTGATTTTAATGCTTTTTTCCTCTCCTTCACTGTTTTCAAAAACAAAGACTGTTTGAACGCCTTTAAGAGCAGCTAATTCCCCATCGTCTTTTCTTATAATAAGTTCCTCCGTGTTCAGCATCTCCTGTTCTTGCCATAATTTTACTTTTCCTTTAAATATAAAACGGTCTTGTTCATTCAAATATCTCATTGTATCCGATGAAATGAACACAAGCTGCGAGCTTGAAAAGATTCCGATACTCATTTCGCCGCTTTCAGAAGGCAGGAACACTCCTGTTATATTTCCTTTTGCTTCCAGGCCGCTTCCATCTAAACCGCTTGATATCTCATCAGCAGAAATCTCATATTCTCCTGAAGAAATCTCTGCCCTCTGGGCTTTACGGCCAAACACAGTCAGTGTCTCCTCCTGACTATCGACTGAAAATTGGCTCCCTTTAATCAGCCTTTCGTCATCTCCTTCGTTTTCCTCAACGATAACATTTTCAGCGCCTGAAAACTCATTTATCTCCCCGTCTTTGGTAAAACCAATAGCAAATCTTCCTGACCGTATTCGATGGAATCCCATGTCTGCTTTGACTGCATCAATCAAGCAGTTGCCTCTGGCAGCGATCCTCTGGGGGATGTCAAGGTATTTGAAGAATCTTACGAACACTCTATCGGCCTCGGCTCTGTACTCCTGAACCTTAGGACCATCTTTTGATGAGGATTCTAAAAATAGATCCCCTTTGACATTTCCTTTTAAGTTAATGGACCTTAAAAAGTCCTTATCCGGGGGAAGATAAAACTCCATTAGTTCCGTACTGATAGAATTTCGCCCGGCTTTAACCTTTACATGACCTTCCATTGAACCGTTCCCCCATTTCTGGGTATAAAACAGCTCATCTCCGCTCACATGAATGACCTTTGAACCCTCTTCATCCTGAATCAATTCCAGATGCACGTTATCCCGAATCTTTACTTGCTTTTCTCTTTCCCAGCAGATCATGTTCTGCCCTGACCCTTTGATCCTGTCAGAAATAAAAGACACCCCTTTGTCCGTTGTCATCACATGCTCATTGCTCTTATACTCGAGGTAAGAAGATTCAATCAAAAGGTCCTTAAACTCTATGACAGCATTTCCTTTGAGAACAAACCGGCTCCCTTCTCTGTCATGAAGAATTTCATCTCCTTTAAAAACGACATCTTCGCCCTCAGCACGCTTTAAAAATCTTATCAATACGTCCCCTTCAAGGTGGTAAAATCCGTCCTCACCCAGATACTGCCGGCCGGCTTTTGATTCAAGCACAGGCCTCCCTTTTTCATCCTCTAAATAAAGCACGTCTTCCCTTAGTTCGACTTTCTGTTCCTTCAATTCCTCATCGGATAGGGAAATATTTGCTTTCTTCCCTGACCTGGAAATAATGTCCACCCCTATAATGACAACGACCAGCACAAGCAGCGATAAAGTCAAATGCCTGAATATCAGGGCAGGCCTGACCTGCTTTGCTTTTATTTTCTTGAACATATGTGTCCTTTTTTATCCATATCTATTATAAAACAATTTTCTGAATCATAAGCTTCATTTATCTTCTTTCTGACCTTATATCATGCAGAACGAAATTCAAACGCTTTTTTCCAAGATACTCATTGTGGCTAAAAGAATAAACGATATCTGCCCGATCCCCTCGTTCAACACCCTCGACCCAGTCCTTTCTTCCCCAACCCATAGCCTCAAAAATCCTTTCGTCTTTTTTTAAAATGAACTTACTGTGCTTTCCTTTGAGAACCTGCGGTCTGGAAGCTATACAGACTTTCTCCGATAAAAAAACAGGCTTGGGATTTCCGGCTCCATAGGGCTTGATCAGGTCGATCTCCTCCAAAAAAGAATTTGTTATTACCTTAAAATCAATTTTTACATCTATTTTAATCTTTCTTTTCAGATCCGTATCATTAATTTCTGAATCGGCATAAGCGTTTATTTCCTTTCTAAAATCATCAAAACAGCTTTGTTGTATCTCGCAGCCGACAGCTAAGGGATGCCCTCCGTAACTCATACAAAGATGACCGCTGTTCCTCAGGCAGTTAATCAGAGAAAATTCTTTAATGCTTCTCCCTGAGCCAAACGCCTTCCCGTTTTCATAGGAAAACAGCAGCACCGGCCTGTGGTAAATGTCCTTCAATCGGGAGGCAACTATGCCTATGACCCCTCGATGCCACTCCTTGCTTCCCAGAATGAACAGCTTGTATTTTTTCTCCAGATTGTTCTTTTCTATTTTTTCTATGGCCTGGTTAAATATATTCATCTCAGCTTTTTGCCGTAATGAGTTCAATTCATTCAGATGCAGAGCTATGTTTTCACTTTCTTTTTTATCCCGGACCCGAAAAAGGTCTACGGAAAGGTCCACCTTGCCCAACCTTCCTGCCGCATTGAGCCTGGGAGCAATCCTGAACCCCACATCTCCTGCAGTTACGTCTCTATACTCAATCCCACAGATGGAAAGCAAATTCTTCAGGCCCGTATTGGATACGTCTCTCAAGCCTTCAAGACCGTATTTGACGAAAATCCTGTTTTCACCTCTTAGTTTGACCACATCAGCAATGGTACCAATAGAAACAAGCTTCAGGTAATGAGAGAGAACAGAGCCCTTGTTTCTCCTTTCCATAAGCGCCTGGATCAGTTTGAAAATCACACCTATGCCTGCCAGGTCTTTATCAGGATAGGAAGAATGGCTCAAAGCAGGGTTGAGAACAGCCACGGCTTTAGGGATTTCCGGCCCGGGCTGATGATGATCTGTAATGATCACATCCACACCATGACCTCCTGCTTTCTCCGTAAATTCAACGGCTTTTATACCGCAGTCCACACTGACCATTAATTTTACCTTGCGTTCCAGCAGCATCTTTATGTGCTTGTTTTTAATACCGTATCCGTCCTCTAACCTATCTGGAATAAAGTATCCGATACAGCCTCCCAAGGACTCAATCGCTTTCATAAAAACCACTACAGAAAGAATCCCATCCACATCATAATCCCCGAAAACAAGCATTTTCTCCTTATCCCTTACTGCCTTTTCAACCCTGAAGACGGCTTCTTCCATCCCATCCATTTGATAAGGATCATTCAAATCGCTTAGATCGGAAAAGAGAAATTTTCGGGCTTCTTCTTTCGTTGTTATGTTTCTATTAAAAAGAATCCGAGCTGTTTCTAAAGAGAGTCCCAGTTCGGAAGCCAGAAGGGGAACTCTTTTATCAGGCTCGGGCAGCAACCATATGTTCTCATCCATTAAATTTCAATTTAACATAGTTAGCTCTCTAACTCCAAAGATTATTAATCTGACCTATTCATAAAAAAATGGCGATGTTCATTTTTTTGTTTTGCTTTCAAGGATATGCATGCTTTCTACAAAAAAGACAACCGAAAAGTTTTTGTTTGTTTTTACTTTCATTTTAAAATCAAACGCGGTTTGTACGCATTGACAATGATAGGCATGAAAAATATAATTCACATAACAAAATGGCCCGACTAAAGGACAAACTTTCCCGGACAAGGAAAATATTCAACGATAAAATCAAAGAAGCGTTCAAATCTACAAAAAAAAGAGGCGAGATACTGGATGACATTATGGAATCTCTTCTTCTTACAGATGTCGGTATAGCTGCTTCTGAAAAAATCATTTCCAATCTCAAAGAAAAAAGCAAAAAGACAGATTCCATTCCAGCTGTCAAGCAGCATTTAGAGGATGAAATAAACGGGATCCTCTCAAAATTCTCTCCAGAGCTAAACACAAACAGCCGCGGCACTGTTGTCATGTTTGTGGGAACAAACGGAGGAGGCAAAACCACATCCCTCGCCAAAACAGCCTATCATTTCAAAAAAAAGGGAGAAAAAGTGCTCATGGTGGCAGCAGATACCTTCAGAGCCGCTGCTCAGGAACAGCTTTCAGAATGGGGGAAAAAATTAAACATTCCCGTCATCAAAGGCTCCTATGGCTCCGACCCCGCAGCCGTAACCTACGACGCTATCCAATCTTTTAAAGCCAAACAGTATCAGATACTCCTCATAGATACAGCCGGCCGCCTGCACACCAACATAAACCTTATGAGCGAACTGGAAAAAATCAAGAAAATCATTTCAAGAGAAATCGAAGGCGCCCCACATGAAGTGCTTCTGGTACTTGACGCAAGCATTGGGCAAAATGCCCTTCATCAGGCAAGAGAATTTTCAAAATTCTCCGGATTAACAGGTATCTTTTTATCCAAGCTGGACGGAACGGCCAAGGGGGGAAGTGTGATAAGCATCGTTGATGAGCTGGGTCTTCCCATAAAGCTCATAGGCATAGGAGAGAATGAAAAGGATATGCTTGAATTTTCTCCTGAAGAATTCATATATGCTCTTTTATCATGAATGTTCATAAAGATATATCCTACCTTCAAATGTGCTATGCTCTTGCTGAAAAAGCGATCGGCTGGGCGAGCCCGAATCCTTATGTTGGGGCCGTCATAGTAAAAAACGGAGTCATTATCGGTCACGGTTATCATGAAAGACCTGGAAAACCCCATGCCGAAGCCGTAGCCCTTGCAAAGGCAGGTTCCAGGGCCAAAGAGGCAACAGCCTACATTAATCTGGAACCCTGTGTGCACTGGGGGAGAACTCCTCCGTGTGTTGATAAAATCATCAGTGCCCAAATCAAGAGAATAGTCGTGTCATCCATAGACCCCAATCCCCTGGTCAACGGAAAAGGAATAGAAAGGATGAAACAGGCTGGGATCCAGGTCTCTTTAGGCCTCCTTGAAGAGAAAAACAAGCGACTCAATGAGACTTATATAAAATACATCCAGTCTAAAATCCCTTTCATAACCCTAAAAACAGCACTGAGCCTGGATGGAAAAACAGCCACAAAAACATATACTTCAAAATGGATTTCATCTTCCCAAACAAGAAAATACATGCACCTCATAAGAGGGGAACATGATGCCATAATGGTAGGAATAAACACTGTATTGAAAGATGATCCCAGATTGACAGTTAGGCACCCGAGCTGGTCCGGAAAAACCATTACCAGGGTCATTCTGGACTCAAACCTCCGCATTCCGCTCCAGTCCAAGGTGCTATCCACCCTATCAAAAGGAGAAGTGGTCATTTTTACACTCGAGAAATCCCCTTCAGAAAAAAAAGACGCTTTACAGAAAAAAGGAGTAAAGGTCATACATGTTGACCGAAAAAACAACAAAGTCGATATAAAAAAAGCGCTTTCCTGGATGGGGAAAAACCAGATATCCAGCGTGCTTGTTGAAGGAGGCACTCTTCTCCATACACATATGCTTGAATCCAAAACCGTGGATAAGATGATTGTTTCCGTGTCTCCAAAACTCATAGGCGGCAAACGCGCTCCCTGTTTTTATCAGGGAAAAGGAGCCGAGACCATAAAAGAATCTTTGAAATTGAAAAAAATGAATACATTTAAGATAGGGGATGATATCATTATTCAAGGATATATATGATGTTTACAGGTATCATAAAGCATACAGGCCGATTCAAAGCTTACATCCTGGGGAAACAGGAGATGGCCATAGAAGCCCCCACTGTGGCCCCCGATATAAAAATCGGGGACAGCCTCTCTGTTAACGGAGTCTGTCTGAGCCTCGTCAAAAAGAAAAAAGACTGGCTCTCTTTTAATCTATCACCGGAAACCCTGACAAAAACCACTTTAGGCTCTTTGCGCAGGGATGACCGTCTGAATCTGGAGGCTCCCCTAACCCTTTCGGATCCTCTCAGCGGTCATTTGGTAACCGGCCACATTGACGAAAAAGGGAAAATCATTAAAATCGAAACCAGAAAAAACGGAAAAAGAATCACCATAAGATTTCCTTATGAATTAAGTCCTTATTTCATACCCAAAGGTTCAGTTTCCGTGGATGGAGTCAGCCTAACCATAGCTTCCGTTAAAAACAATCATCTGGAGGTAGAAATCATCCCTATCACCCTGAAGGATACCAACCTGTCTGATTTGAAAACAGGCAGTGAAGTCAATATTGAATGTGACATTATCGGTAAATATGTGTATAATTATTCAGTTAAACCAAAATAAAACACTGAACCTGGATTATTCACGAGTCGAGGTTGATGCAGATGCAAGGCACAGGACATGAAGTCGTGGCACTTCACTGCGAATGCCCTGTAACGAAGCAGATGCAGTGAGATCGGCTCGCCTCTATGGTAAAAAAATGGCGATTAAAATAAAAAATACTAACAAGAAAAATGTTCCAGTCATTTTTCTTGCAAAAATCATGTTCATCGCTGAAAATAAATTAATAATAAAAACATCGCCATTTTTTTATGAATACTGCAGGTGAATAAGGATTTCCATACATGCAAAAAGCATCAGCTGTTGCTTCCGTAGAGAATGCCATAAAAACCATAAAAGAAGGGAAACTCATCATCATTGTTGATGACGAAGACAGGGAGAATGAAGGAGACCTGACCTGTGCGGCTGAAAAAGTCACTCCGGACATCATCAACTTCATGGCCAAACATGCAAGAGGTCTGATCTGTCTGTCTCTCACCAAGGACAAAATCAGAGAACTTGACCTGCCCCAGATGGTCGCATCCAATACCGCGCCTTTTAAGACGGCGTTTACTGTCTCAGTCGATGCCAAAGAAGGCATCACCACAGGTATCTCTGCTTATGACAGATCCCGTACTATACTCAAGGCCATAGAACCCGGATCCAAACCCTCCGATCTTGCGCGGCCCGGACATATTTTTCCGTTACAGGCCCAGGAAGGAGGTGTGCTGAAAAGAGCGGGACAAACAGAAGCTTCCGTTGATATCGCCCGCCTGGCCGGACTGACCCCCGCCGGTGTCATTTGTGAAATAATGAATGAAGACGGCACAATGGCCCGAAGAGAGGAACTGGAAATATTCAGTGAGACCTTTGATATCCCGATACTGACCATTGCGGATCTTATCAAGTACAGAATGCAGCATGAGATCCACGTGAAAAAAATCGAAGAGACTGACCTTCCAACAAAATTCGGACATTTCAAGATAATGATATTCGAAGACACCATTTATAACGAACACCACGTAGTATTAATAAAAGGGGATATAAAAAAAGGTGAACCCATCCTTGTCCGGGCCCATTCCCAGTGTCTTACCGGAGATACGTTTCATTCAAAACGGTGCGACTGCGGCGAACAACTCCAGCTTTCCATGAAAATGATTGAAAAACAGGGAAAAGGAGTGATTCTCTACATTCTGAATCATGAAGGCCGCGGTATTGGGCTTGTCAATAAAATAAAAGCCTATGCCATACAGGAAAAGGGAGAGGATACGGTTGAGGCTAACCGGAAGCTCGGGTTCAAACCTGATCAGAGAGACTACGGGATCGGAGCTCAAATATTGGTATCCCTCGGAATCACCAAACTGAGACTCATAACCAACAATCCGAGAAAATTCATAGGCCTCTCGGGATACGGGCTTGAAATAGCGGAAAGAGTCCCGATTGAAATCCCGCCAAATGATAAAAACCTAAAGTACCTGAAGACCAAAAAAGAAAAGATGGGCCATATACTGGAAATGGTCTAGCTTGAAATGATAAATGTAACCGGTCCGTCGTTTACCAGATAGACGTCCATCACTTCCCCGAAAATTCCTGTTTCTGTTTTAATGCTTCTTTCCCGGAGTTGAGCCACAAAGCAATCAAAAAGTTTCTCTGCCTGATCGGGCCTTTCTGCCCGGTCAAAACTGGGCCTTCTGCCCTTTCTCACAGAACCGGCAAGAGTGAATTGTGAGACGGCCAGAATCTCCCCCCCTGTTTCCTGTAGAGACAGGTTCATTTTTCCCTCACTGTCAGGAAATATTCTCAATCCCAATATCTTGTCTGCCAGATAAAGAGCATCTTTTTCTGTATCGCCTTTTTCAACTCCGACAAGAAGGCAGAATCCTTCCCCTATTTCTCCTGTTATCTTTTCCCTTACTTTGACTTGGGCCTTTTTGACTCTTTGTAAGACGACTTTCACTATGACTCCTTGATCCTTTTTATTTTCTTCCTGGACAAAATCAATCTGAAAGACTTCATTTCTTCCTTGTTAATTACAAGACTCAATACTAAATAAACCGCCACTCCAAGAAAAAGGGTCCCTGCTAAAAAGAGCACTTTATATAGAAAATTCATATCATAAAAGGAAAAAGAATGAAAGAAAACCCACACTGAAAATCCCATTACAAAGGCTGCTGATGCAGACTTAAAGGCAGACACCATGACTTTCTTTTTTTCCACTTTCCCTATCTTTTTTTCCAGCAGATAGAAGAGGGCAACAAAATTAAATAGAGCTGTGATGGAGAGCGCCAGTGCGATCCCTCCCACTCTCATGGGCCCCATCAGAACAACCGATAGAGAGATATAGATGATCATAATAAAAAAAGCAACGATGGCAGGGGTTTTGGTATCCTTTAAAGAGTAAAAGGCAGGCGATATAATCTTTACTCCGGATATAAAAGGCAGACTGAAGGAGAAAAAAAGAAGACAGGAAGCTGTCATAGCTGTCGACTCGGCATTGAAATGCCCTCTTTGATACAAAATATGTATAATGGGTCGGCTCAGCACAAACAATCCCACCATTGCAGGGATCGTTACAAAATTTATAGCCCTTAAAGAAAAAGAAAGCGTTCTTTTCATCCCGGAATAATCTTTTGAAGCCACTAGATCTGAAAACGTGGGTAAAAGAGCTATGGAAAGAGCAATGGAAAAAAGCCCCAGAGTGAATTCTTGAACTCTTGATGAATAATAAAGAGAGGACACGCTGCCTTCCTCAAGAATCGATGCGATCATCCGGCTTAAAGCAAAATTTATCTGATGGATACCCGCACCGAATATTCCGGGAATCATTAACTTGACTACTCTGCGGACTGCCGGATGCTTGAAGGAAAGTGCGGGTTTGAACCGCATACCCTTTCTCCATAAAAAAGGGATCTGAAATCCAAGCTGTGCCGCTCCTCCCGCTACAATGCCTATGGCAAACACAACAGCCGGCTCTTTGCTGCGGGCTGCAAACAGGGCTGCGGCTGTTATGATGGAAATATTAAACAAAACAGGCGTCAAAGCAGGTACAAAGAATTTATGGAATGAGTTTAAAATCGCCATGGCCAGAGCAGCGAGGCTTACCAAAAAAATGTAGGGAAACATGATTTTAGTGAGAAAGACAGTAAGCGCCATCTTTCCCTGGATATCTTTGAATCCAAAGGCAATGACCTTGACCAGGAGAGGTGAAAAAACAATGCCCAGGACAACCAGGACTGCCATGACAAGAGTCAAGTCAAAGAAGAACACATTGGCAAATTGCCACAATTTTTCCCTTTTTTCTTCCTTTTTAAGTTTGGAAAAAACAGGGATAAATGCTGAGGTCATAGCTCCTTCTGCGGTCAGCCGCCTCAGCAGATTCGGGATTATGAATGCGATCGTGAACGCATCAGCACTCGTTCCTGTTCCGAGAAAAAAGGCTTGGATCATATCCCTCAGGTACCCGAGGATACGGCTCAATAAAGTGGGGATAGAAACGGCAAACGTAGACCTCAATAATCTGCGGTTGCTTTTATCATCCATTCTTAATATGAGAGCGTCTGGCTCCTGTTGCCTCTATAATGAGTTGACAATTCTTTACAGATATTTTATCATACACCACCTATTTTCTATAGGAGAAACAAATGGCCCAACATAAATCAGCGGAGAAACACAGGAGACAGAGTCTCCGGAGGCGCGCTACGAACAAGAGAAACAAATCAATTCTCAGAAGACAGATCAAAAAACTAAGAGCCGCTATCGAAAAAAAAGACAAAAAGGAAGCTCTCGAGCTTCTGCCTGAAACTTTTTCTCTAATAGACAGGACAGCAAAAAAAGGGGCTATCCATAAAAATACAGCCAGCCGCTATAAATCGAGGCTTAACAGACAGGTTGCGTCCATACCTTCAAAATAATCTCTCTTGCCCCGCTCTTCTCCTGCAGTAATCAAAAAGGAATCCATCCATCAGTTCATGAAAAGAAAGTCCCGTTGACTTTATTTTTATGTCAATATCTTTGAGCTGCTCTATGAAATACCTTAACTCCTGAACGGAAACACGTTCGGCAAAACGAAAGACCTGTCTGAATTTTCTTTGATACAAATCCTTATGTTTTTCCTGCAAATGAGGTTTTATTTCTTTAAATATGGATATGTTATCTTTATTCCCCTCTTGTATTCGCAATTTTGCCAGTAGGATATCATTAAAAAAACTATGGATTCTGTCCATAATGACAACCGGATGGATATTCTCTTTTCTTATAAGCTTATCAAGAGTAAAAAGGCACTTCTGATAATCAGCTTCTTCCAGGCAATTTATGATCTCCCACTCAATCAACGGTTTGACCCAACCTGAGACCAGTTCAACATCTTCCAAGCTGATACGAGTTTTTTCCCCTGCAAATGTTACCAGCTTGTGGATTTCATTGCTTAGCCTTCTGAGGTCATTGCCTGCAAGCTCGACCAGTCTAGAGCAGGCGTACCCGTCAATGTCTTTTGCCTCACTCCTGACTCTCTCTCTGATCCAGCTGTAAATCTTGTTTCCCTTCAAAGCTTTAAGCTCTTTGATTCGGATGCATCCCTCTGGCAGTGACTGAAAGAATTTGAGCAGGGGAGACAACCCTTTGATTTTTTGATTGAATAGAATGAACAATACGGTCTTTTCAGACGGGGAAGAAAGATAGGCCCTTAATAATTCTCCTTCACCGGAAGAGAGATTCTCTTCTTCTCTTGTCACATTCTGTCTGCTGCGGGATGGTACTTCAACTACAACCAGTCTGACCGAAGACGACAGCAGAGGCATTGTCCTTGCTGAATCAATGATACCAGCCCAAGTGTCGGTTCCCAGCGCATATTTCTCTACAACGACCTCTCCCTGGTCCTGCCCTGATGAAGCGGTCTTTCTATCTTCAATGAACTGCATTACCTGATAAAGATCTTCCCCGTAAAAGAAATAAGCCCTATCTAATTTATCTTTATCGAATATATTTCCTTTGGAAACAGCGCGCACTCTTCTAGAATCCCTCCAGCATCATGATCACAAGGCTCCTCGCAAACAACCCTGAGATCTCTTCTATGGCCTCTGATTCCACGGTTTCGAAATCCACTCCTTCTTCCACCTCATACTCTTTTTTGTAAATAAAATTCGGATTTGAAAAAAACACCTGGTCCTCTACCAAATCCCTTAATGTTATCTTAGCAACAATGGTGATGTTGTACCTGTCTGCTGTTCCAGTCCCTGAAAAGGCTATGGGATTGACCCTGAAAGAAGTGATCTCGCCTATGAGCACCGCATCAGCTGATTCCATATTATCCGTGATCTCAACTTTTCCCCTGGTCACAAGCTCATCTATAACACTCTGTGTGAGCTTCACATCAAGCTCAAAGCGGGAGGTGGCATTTTTAAACATAGGCACCTGAATCTTTTTGATATAAGGGGGAAGAGTACTTCCTGTCCCGCGCAGATGATACCCGCAGCTGTACAGGAAAGAGCACAGTAATAAAAGGACACCATATTTTCTCATGCTTTTATCCCCTTATATGACAATATTCACCAGTTTGTTCTTTATATATATGATTTTCTTTGGTTCCTGATTTTTCATATATTTGTTCACGCGCTCCAAAGACAATGCGTGGGACTTTACCTTTTCTTCCGGAGTGTTCCTCTCGGCCTCAAATTTACCTCTCAGCTTCCCATTCACCTGAACAACAATTGTCACTGTTTCTTCCCTGACCAAATCAGGCTCATACTCAGGCCACGAAGACAAGATCAGACAGCAGTCATGACCTGTTGACCACCACAATTCTTCAGAAACATGAGGGGCAAAAGGAGAAAGGAGTTTCAGAAGAGCTTCCATACTTTTTTTGAGTATTTTTCGACCGGAAAGGCTTGATTTTAACTGAGGAGCCGCTTTTTTTATTTCATTAAAAAATTCCATTATGGAACTTATGGCTGTGTTCAGATGATACCTTTCCCCGA
Organism: uncultured Eubacteriales bacterium; assembly: GCA_964624145.1. Taxonomy (GTDB): domain Bacteria; phylum Acidobacteriota; class Aminicenantia; order Aminicenantales; family Aminicenantaceae; genus WJMT01. The sequence continues at coordinate 222,074 of CAZUXT010000001.1, forward strand.
TATCTCCCTTTACTTTCTTGATAGTCCGGTGCATCTTTGTTTCAATGCTCCTTATTTCTTCAGGAAAAGAATGCCCGCCTCTTTGTGTTTTTCCGGGCTTTTCAAACACTTCCAAGTTCTCCTGGAAAAAAATCCAAACTCGGTTCAGAAATCTGTAACAACCTTCAATTCCTTTGTCATCCCATGCAAATTCCTTCTCCGGAGGAGCTGCAAACAAAATGAAAAGCCTGACTGTATCAGCCCCATATTTTTTGACCATGTCATCCGGATCAACCACATTCCCTCTTGACTTTGACATGGCGGATCCGTCCTTGGTCACCATTCCCTGTGCGAGATAGTGAGGAAAAGGCTCGTCAATATCCGTCAGTCCGAAATCCCGCAACACCTTACAAAAAAACCGGGCATAAATGAGATGAAGAATCGCGTGTTCGACCCCACCTACATACAGGTCCACAGGAAGCCAGTACCTTCCCTTCTCAAGATTAAAAGGAAAATTTTCTTCGCCTGGCGAACAGTACCGAAAATAATACCAGGAAGAGTCAAAAAAGGTATCCATGGTGTCTGTTTCGCGTCGTGCCTCTCCGTTGCATTGAGGGCACTTTGTCTTAACAAATTCTTCGGATTTCTCTAACGGTGAGCCTTCTTCTCCTTTAAACTCAACTTTAGAAGGTAAAGTCACAGGCAGGTCTTTATACGGGACTTTCACTATACCGCATTTTTTACAGTATATTACGGGAATGGGAGTCCCCCAATAACGCTGACGGGAAATTCCCCAATCCCGAAGCCTGTACAACACCATCTCTTTTCCCAGTCCTTTATCCTGTAAGTACTTTATCATCTTGGATATGGCCTGCTGCGAGGTCATTCTATCATAACTTCCTGAATTCACTAATTTCCCGTACTCAGTAAAAATACCGTCTTCATCACAGTGCTGGGCCCCTTCTATTGGCACAATGACCTCCTTTACAGGAAGGGAATATTTTTCCGCAAACTGAAAATCTCTCTCATCATGGGCCGGGACCGCCATAATGGCTCCGGTCCCGTATTCCATCAACACGTAATTGGCCATCCATATCTGGATATGTTCCTTTGTGAATGGATTGACAGCTGTTTTCCCGGTGTATATTCCTTCTTTCTCATCATCCAAGACCTCTTCACCCAGACGCTGCCGGTGTCTTTGTTTCTCAACCCATCGGCGCTTGGAATCTTCATTTTCCGAGCCCTCGATTAATTTCAAACACAACGGGTGTCCAGGAGAAAGCACCAAAAAAGTAGCCCCGTAAATAGTATCGATCCTGGTGGTAAACGTCTCAATGGAGATATCAGAATCAGATACATTGAAAAACAACTGAGCGCCTTTGCTTTTTCCGATCCAATTTTTCTGCATAGCGATCGCATTTTGGGGCCATTCGCTGAGCTGTTTGTGTCCGGTAAGAAGCTCATCAGCATATTTTGTGATCTTTAAAAACCACTGTTCCATATGCTTCTGTTCAACCTGCGCATCACATCTCCAGCATTTCCCGCTGATCACCTGTTCGTTCGCCAGGACTGTCTGGCACTCAGGGCACCAGTTAACAGAACTTTTCTTACGAAAAGCCAATCCCTTTTCAAACATTTTCAAGAAAATCCACTGATTCCATTTATAATATTCGGGAAGACAGGTATTGACTTCTCTGGACCAATCATAGCTGAATCCCAGCATCTTCAGCTGGCTCTTCATATGAGCTATATTATCCATGGTCCATTCCTTTGGGTGAATGCTCTCTTTTATGGCTGCGTTTTCCGCGGGCATTCCAAATGCGTCCCAACCGATCGGGTGAAGCACATTGTATCCGTTCATGATCTTGTAACGGGAAATAACATCTAAAATGGAAAAATTTCTTACATGTCCCATATGTATGCGTCCGGATGGGTAGGGATACATCTCCAGTGTGTAATATTTTGGCTTCTCTGGATCTTCTGTTACTTCAAAACTCTTTTCCTGTTCCCATATATCCTGCCATTTCCTCTCAATTGTTCTAAAGTCGTATTTTTCAATCATGTTCTCTATCCTGTGTCCATCCATCTCTATCGGCTTGTGAATAATACAAGCTTGCTGATGAAGAGAAACTGGAGCGTTCGCTCTCAAACTCCAGACTCACTTAGAAATACAACCATAAATATTAGGAGTATACCCCTAAAAAGTCAAGAATTAGGGCCCAAAGAATATTTACGGCTAAAAAACTTACGTCTTCCTTTCTATTTGTATAGAATTTTTTGAATTTTATCTATGCACAGTTCATTATTTATCTTCTTCATAACAACCTGCATCTGGTCTGGCTTCCCTGATTCGACAGCAGCTTCCCACTCTTCAAGTAAAGGAGAATCAATAAATTCGTGATCTTTGTTGATGATAACTTTTATTCCTCTCAGGGCTTTCCATTGAGTATACATAATCAAAAAAAGAACATAAAAAAAGATGTTCGGGCCTGGAAGCAAGGCCATAAGACCACTAATGGGAAGAAGAAGAGTCTCAATGATGAGAAGAAGAATGTGCTTTGACCTCTGTTTAAGAAGAAAGAATATGAACTTTTTTTTTATTCGGCTCTTTTCTTTAGCCCCCGAGCAGTGTATCTTGATCCTGAATTCTTTTAATTTCACGGCTCTCTCGAAAGCTTGTTCCTGGCTTAATATCTTTTGTGGAAGAAGCATGAGTCTTCTTTTAGCTTCTTCCCACCGCTGCCTGAGTTTTGTGAAATTTACCTGTATCTCATGAACGGGCTGGGATGAAAAAAATCTGTAATTTTTCTTATAATCCTTAACAAAGTAATAATCCATTTTTCCGGTACTCCAAGATTATAACCTCTCTGTCTATATTTTTCTATCTAATGAATAATCCTGCTTTGATTGACAAAGGACTCTTTTTATTTTATCTTTAAGAAAATGTCGCTGACCTTAAACCAATTTTTATTTTTAGTCTTAACTTTCGCTGCAGTCGTGGCTGTAACCTTTTTTGTCATCTTCCTCATACAGCTGAGGAAAACAGCCAAAGAAACGACTCTGACAATGCTGGAAATCCGCTCGCTCGTAAAAAATTTGAATGACGCCAGCCTTAAAATAAATTCTCAAGTCGATGACGTGCGGGACATCCTTGATGCGACAAAAAAAACAGCCGTGGGTCTGTCAGAAGCAGCCTGGTTTATGACCACTAAGGTGATCAGGCCCGGCTCAAAATATTGGCCTCTCATCTATCCCCTAATAAGGTTTGGTTGGAGGCAGTTAAAAAGAAAGAAAAAGGAGGGAAAGAATGGAAGATAAAAAATCAAGCGCCGTTGAAATCACTTTGTCTTTTTTACTGGGAACAGCTACCGGATTCATACTAGGAGTTCTGTTTGCCCCTGCTGAGGGCAAAGAAACAAGAAGAAAAATAAAGGAGCAGGCTGAACGAACAGGAGAATTAGCCAGAGAAAAATACGAAAAGTTCAGTAAAGAAGCTGAGAAGAGTATTCAAAAAGCAAAAACAAAGTCAAAAGATGGTATAGAAGCCATAAAAGAATTTGTTGACAAAAAAAAGAAGGAAATAAGCAAAAAATCAGAAGAAATGGCAGAAGAGACCAAAGGAGAAAAGTAGACGGTTCAAATTAACTGATAATTTCGCTTATCATTTTTTCATACATATAAAAATTCCTAGAAAAGGGACTCATTTATGTCAAAAACAACCATAAAAGAGATCAAATCAAGGGAGATTCTGGATTCCAGGGGGAATCCCACGGTCAGCACTAAAGTGATCCTTGAATCCGGCATATCAGGAAAAGCTTCTGTCCCTTCCGGAGCCTCCACAGGAAAACGCGAAGCTCTGGAACTCAGGGACGGTGACCCAAAAAGATACCTAAAAAAAGGCGTATTAAAAGCGGTCGCCAATGTGAAAAAAATCATCGCACCGCAAATCATAGGACTTGACTGCACAGAGCAGGAAAAAATAGATAAGACACTTATAGAGATAGACGGAACTCCTTCTAAGAAAAATCTGGGAGCCAATGCCATACTTTCCGTATCCATGGCTGCTGCGGACGCATCGGCCAATGCTCTGGGCCTTGAACTCTTCGAGTATTTGGAAACGAAAGAAAGTTATCAACTTCCTGTGCCTCTTATAAATATTCTAAATGGAGGCTCTCACTCAGACAATAATGTGGATATCCAGGAATTCATGATCGCTCCCGTCAACTGTCCCGATTTTAAAGAAGCTATCAGAATGTCAGCAGAAGTCTTCCACAATCTGAAAAATAACCTCAAAAAGAATGGCTACAGCACCTCTGTGGGGGACGAGGGAGGTTTTGCGCCTAACCTTAAATCAAATGAAGAAGCCCTGGAACTGATATTCGAAAGCATTCAAAGCGCCGGTTATCAACCGGGAACTGATATCTTCATGGCATTGGATGTGGCGGCTTCGGAATTCTTTGAAAACGGTCAATATGTGTTTAAAAAATCCGACGGCTCAAAAAAAGATGCCCATGAAATGAACGACTTTTACAGGGAGATAATAGAAAACTATCCCATAATATCCATTGAGGATGGATTTGCGGAAGATGACTGGCCAGGGTGGGAGAAAATGAGCCGGGAGTTTGGCAAAAAGATCCAGCTGGTAGGCGACGACATCTTCGTGACAAATCTGAGCCTACTGAAACAGGGAATAGAAAAAGGAATAGGGAACTCAATACTGATCAAGCTAAACCAGATCGGAACCCTTACAGAGACCGTTGATACGGTTAGATACGCCCAGAAAAATGGCTATTCGTGTGTCATATCACACCGGTCTGGAGAAACCTCGGACACATTTATCGCTGACCTAAGTGTCGCTCTCAACACAGGACAAATAAAAACAGGTTCTGTAAGCAGGGGAGAAAGGACCGCTAAATACAACAGACTCATGGAAATCGAAGAGATTCTCGGCCAAAAAGGTTTTTATACAGGCAAAAAAGCTTTTTCAAAATATACCTTCTGAGCATGGTGGAAGATAAAGGGAAAAAACACACCAATTCCTCATCCATTGAACTGAAACGCATCTATACTGAACAAGATATCGACTCACCTGATTTCCAAAAGAACCTGGGGGATTCAGGAAAATATCCATTTACCAGAGGTGTCTACCCTGATATGTACAGAGGGAAGCTGTGGACAATGCGGCAGTATGCCGGTTTTGGAACCGCTCGAGAATCAAACAAACGGTATCGATTCCTTCTTTCAAAAGGCCAGAGCGGACTGAGCGTGGCCTTTGACCTTCCCACTCAATTAGGTCTGGATTCAGACCATCCTCAGTCATGCGGAGAAGTCGGAAAAGTCGGAGTTGCCATAGATTCCCTTCAGGATATGAAAATACTTTTTGAAAAAATTCCCCTCCAAAAAGTTTCTGTATCCATGACCATAAACTCAACCGCTGCTGTGATTCTGGCTATGTATTTGGCTCTGGCTGAATCAAAGGGGATCTCCGGGTCACAGCTCACCGGAACCATACAAAACGACATCCTTAAAGAATTCATCGCAAGGGGGACTTATATATTCCCTCCCCGGGCTTCCATGAAAATCATCAATGATATCATCAGTTTTTGTCATAAGCACATACCCCGCTGGAATACCATGAGCATAAGCGGTTATCATATAAGAGAAGCGGGAGCCACGGCCGTACAGGAACTGGCTTTTACGCTTGCCAATGCTGTAACCTATGTCCAGGCAGCTCTTGACTCCGGCCTGGACGCCGATACATTTGCCCCCCGGCTTTCCTTTTTCCTGGCCGCTCACAATAACTTCCTTGAAGAGATCGCAAAATTCCGGGCTGCCAGGCGGCTCTGGGCCAAGATAATGAGAGACCGATTCAAGGCCAAAAATCCAAAATCCTGGAAATTCAGATTCCACACACAAACCAGCGGAGCCACTCTTACAGCCCAGGAACCGGAGAACAACGTTATAAGAGTCACCCTTCAAGCGCTCTCCTCTATACTGGGCGGAACCCAATCCCTTCATACGAATTCAAGAGACGAAGCCCTGGCTCTTCCCACTGAAGAATCGGTCAGGATCGCCCTCAGAACCCAGCAAATCATAGCGCATGAAACCGGTGTGCCTGATGTGGTTGACCCTGTAGGCGGTTCTTATTTTATCGAAAACCTCACAGATCGAATTGAAGAAGAAGTCAATAGATATCTCAAGAAGATCGAAGACATGGGCGGCATGCTCACAGCTATCGAACAGGGTTTCATCCAGAAGGAAATCCAGGAAAGCGCCTACACCTACCAGAAACAGCTTGAAACACATCAAAAAGAGGTGATCGGAATCAATAAGTTCGTTTCCGAGGAAAACAGGCCATCATTTGACATCTATCACCCTCCCAAAGAAATAGAAGAAAACCAGATAAAACAGCTCAAAAAGGTCAAACATCTGAGATCGGAAAAAAGACTGAAATCAAGTCTTAATTCCTTAAAACAGGCTTCTCAATCCGATAAGAATCTGATGCCCTATATATATGAATGTGTCAAAGACATGGCGACTATCGGAGAAATCACATCCGTACTCAAAGAAACCTACGGGACCTACAGAGAAAATCTGATTTTTTGATTTAAAACAAAAAAATGATCATCGCCATTTTTTTATGAATAGTTCAGAATAATCCTGTTATCTTTCATTGACAATAGAAAGAGGTGATTTTAATATAACAATATGCCAGGTTTCGGATGGAAGAAAGGTCTCTTTATCATATTTATTGTTCTGTTGATTTCTTCACCGGCTTTATCCGTGGATAAAGCAACCGCGCTGCGGATTGCCAACCTCATTGAAAAACACAAACAGGATATCATAGATATAAGAAGATTCATTCACATGAATCCGGAATTAGGCAACAGGGAGTTTGAGACGTCAAAACTCGTATCTTCAAAACTTCTTTCCCTTGATATGGAAGTCAGGTCAGAAATAGCTAAAACTGGAGTTGTCGGTTTGCTGAGGGGCAAACATGAGGGAATCACCATAGGTATGCGTGCTGACATGGACGCCCTCCCTATTGAAGAACAAACAGGACTTGCGTATGAGTCTCTGAATAAAGGGATCATGCACGCTTGCGGCCATGATATCCATACATCCATTGCGCTCGGGGCAGCCATTGTCTTGAATGAGATGAGAGACATGGTTAAAGGGAATATCAAATTCATTTTCCAGCCGGCCGAGGAAGGGGCTCCTCCCGGAGAGGAAGGAGGAGCTTCTTTAATGATAAAACAGGGTGTTCTGAAAAATCCTCCGGTGGGAGCTATTATAGGGATGCATGTATGGCCGGAGGCAGAAACAGGCGAGGTGCTCATTTCCCCGGGCACCATATTTGCGGGTTCGGACACATTTAAAATCACCATCAAGGGAAAAAGCTCCCACGGAGCACAGCCACATAAAGGGATTGATGCCGTATATATAGCTTCTCAAGTGGTGGTCTCCATTCATTCCATGGTCAGCAGGACCGTAGACCCTGTTGATCCTGCTGTTGTAACTATAGGGAAAATATCAGGAGGTTCCCGGCCCAACATCATTGCCGATGAAGTAACCATGGAAGGAACCGTAAGGACATTAAACCAGAATACCCAAGAAAGAATAAAACAACTGATAGAAAGGATAGTGATCAGCAACACCCAGCCTTTCGGGGCCTCTTATGTCTATACCTATCACAAGGGCACGTCCCCCCTTTACAACCACCCTGACCTAACAGCTATTCTCAGACCGTCTCTGGTGAATGCGGTTGGACAAAACAATGTCCGTTCCTTCCCCCCTCAGATGGTCGCCGAAGACTTTTCAGAATATTCCGAAAGACTCCCGGGTTTTTACTTTCTTCTGGGCGTAAAACCTGCATGGAAAACTTCGGTTCACCCTCTACACAGCTCCCAATTCAATCCCGATGAAAACTGTATTCCCATAGGGATAAAAGTCCTGTGCCACCTTCTGTTAGACTGTCTTGACTATCAGGCACAATTCGAGAACGACAACGAGTAATGGCTTTTCCTTTTCTGTTTATCGCCCTGTCCTTTGCATCAGGAATATTCTTCTCATCACTTTGCAGTATCCCTCTTTGGATGCTGCTCGTACTGCTGTCCATAAGCCTTTTGCTAGCCTGGATTCATTTGATCTTATTAAGAAAAATCAAATCCACATTTGTTTTTTTAATAATAAGCACATTTCTCCTGGGCTCCTCCCTGTACACTCATTCAAACAATACATACAAAAAAAATCCTCTGTGTCATTTTAAGGAAGAATCATATGTAGACATTAAGGGAAAACTGTACAAATCCCCCTCTTTTTCCATGGACAGGGCCTTTCTCTATATAAAAACAAAAGAAATCTCTTACGGCAACAAAACAGAAAAAATAAAAGGGAATGTACAAATATCTCTACCTAAAAGTCAAAATTCAGATGTTCTCCATAAACTTCTGGTCCATGACAGGGTCGAAATCTCTGCAAAATTATCCGACTCCCCCGGATTTAGAAACTTCGGATATTCCCGCTCAAACACATATCTTAAATTCAGGAAAATACACAAAACAGGTTTTTCAAAATCCCTTTTACTCGTCAAAAAAACGGCTTCGGGCAGTGAGTTCTCTCTCCTTCGCGCTTTTTCTCGACTCCGTCAGAAACTCCAAAAAAAAATCGAGGAGTCCTTTCCAGGGGAAAATCTAAGTGAGGTCTCGCCTTCCGGAGCAGTATTGGAAGCTCTGCTTCTGGGGGAGAGAGGCAGAATGAGCGAATCTATCACCCGCTCGCTTCAGGACTCAGGTCTGTATCATCTCTTCGCCATATCCGGAGCTCACATCGCTATCATTTCCTTCCTCATATTTTCTTTTCTTAAGGTCTTGAAAGTGCCTGAGAGGACATCCTATATCATTCTTATCTTCATTCTTGTTTTCTATGCCATGCTTGTGGAGGGCCGTCCGTCCATTATACGCGCCACACTCATGACCGTCGCATTTCTCATAGGAAAGTTGATCTGGAAAGACACAAACCTTTTAAACACATTATCGTTGAGCGCGTTTGTCCTGCTTCTGTTTAATCCGTTCCAACTCTTTTCACTTGGATTTCAGATGACTTTTGCTGCCACCTTATCCATTGTTCTCTTCTTTCCCTTAATAGTCAGGTATATGCCCAAACTGCCCCTGAATATAAGCGACATACTGATTCTTTCTTTCACAGCTCAATTGGGAATAATTCCCATCACTGCATCCGCCTTCAACCGGATTGCCTTTGCCCCGCTCATCCTCAACCTTATAGCGCTTCCATTAATATCCATAATCATGTCCGTAGGATATCTATTTATCCCCATTGCCTTTATCAGCGCTGCCATTGCCCGGTTTCCAGTCAAAATCCTTGATCTACTGATCACTCTTCTGATAAATATCTCAGACTTTGCTTCCACCATAGCCTTTCTATCATACAGAATACCCACTCCGCATATCTTAATTGTTTCCGGGTATTATCTTTTTCTTCTTGCTTTCCTTGCTCCCAAAAAAATAAAAAGACAGAAAATCCTGATATCCGTTCTGTTTCTTATTTTTTTCATCACCCTGATCACCCATCCGTTCCCGTCAAAATCGAAACACCTGAGGATGACCGTTATGGATGTCGGAAACGGAGATTCCATTCTGATCGAATTCCCGGGTAATAGGAAGATGCTTATCGACGGAGGAGGGTCTGCCTATGGAGACTATGACATCGGTGAAAGGGTCGTTTCTCCTGTTCTCTGGGATAAAGGGATCAAAAAAATAGATTATCTGGTCCTGACCCACTCCCATCCCGACCATCTCTACGGCCTGTTCTCTATTGTTGAAAATTTCAGAATCAAAGAATTTTGGGAGTCCCTATCGCCCGCAGAAGACAAAGCTTACCGGGCTTTTAAAAAAAACCTGAGTCCAAAGACAATAAAAAAAGAATTATTCAGAGGCGCCTCTTTGCAAATCGGAAAAGCAAACATAAAAATACTCCATCCCGAAAAACCGGAGAGTCCGCCTTTTTCGGTCCATAACAACCAGTCACTGGTCATGATGGTCACCTTCCGTGAAACCTCATTCCTCCTGACCGGAGATGCGGAATACCAGGCAGAGCAAGAAATTATGTCCTATTACCAGGACATCGAATGCCAGGTGCTGAAATGCCCCCATCATGGGAGCGGCTCCTCCAGTACGGAAAGCTTCATAAAAGCTGTCTCCCCGGAGATTGTTGTGATCTCAGTGGGAAGAAATAACCTCTACAGTCTTCCGGATAGAGATGTTATCCTCCGATATGAAAAAACAGGATCTGAGATATACAGGACAGACCTTCATGGAGCTGTAGAGATTGTTTCTGATGGAAAAAACATCTCAGCACACACAGCCGTGAAGAATAGAAAAACGGATTATCTGAAATAGATAAAAGAGATCTTCACTCCCAGTTCCCTCTCATCTGTAGATTCAGGAAACAACTCAGAAGGAATAAAGGTCTTATCTGTGGCTATGGTTAAGTAAAAATCATCATCTTCCCCGAGCTTCTCTTTGTTAACAGTATATGTCTTTTCAAAAACAGCTTGTTCAGGAATAAATTCGTCCAGGATGGTATCATTGATTATAAATATCACTTTCTGGTCCTCAACCGCCCTTTTGTTCACTTCACCTCTTATGATAAGCAGGGCATCCCGATGAGGATTATCAATAATACATTTGGCCTGTTTGGCTGTCCATCTCCAATTCTTGAAATGATAATCCCTGTTCATTTCAAGTCCATACCAGCCGTCCATATAGATGACTTGAGGAGCATCCAGCGGAGGCGGCGTCACTTTTAGTTTGCGATTAAGAATCATTTGTTCGGATTCTCCCGTTTTATCATAAGGAGAATAAAATCCGATAGAAAGATTCAGTGTCTCTTCCCCTTTGAAGTCCGGATCAAATTCATCTATAAAAACAGGGATATAGATCCTTTGGGCAAATTTGTATTCTTTTTCGGGTTCCCATTTGGAAGTAGGGATTTCAGGAAAATAATCCGCTTGAAAAAGAAGGTTATCCCCATGCCAGAAATGGACAAATACGTTATAGTCCCTTCTCATCCCCTCAAATTCACTGTCCGTTGTCCATAGAAATGTCATATCAGTAACCAGGTTATCCGTCAGTGTCTCTTCTGAAAAAGTCACATCAAGGCCGACACCTTTTATGGCCGTTTTCTGCTTGCAGTTTTGAGATACAAATACCAGCATTAATACTAATCCGAGAGTATATATCTTTTTCCACATAACCAGTCTCCTCATATTGAAATATGCCTAATTATAAATAAACAAGATTTTAATGTAAAGACATCCCGCACCTGTATATCAATAGTATTTGCCATCATACATCCAAATGTTATATATTCCAGAATAAATGAAATCAATTCTCTACTTCCTTTCTTTCTTTTACAGATCTGGCTCCAGGTTCGTGAGATTTCTGTATGAAAAAAACATAAAGAAACAGCAGGCTGTTCCTATCCCTGTCATCAGTATAGGAAATATCTCCTTCGGAGGCTCAGAAAAAACACCCCTCTCCATTAAACTAATCAAGATCCTTCTGAAAAGAGGTTTAAAACCCGCTTATATCTCCCGTGGCTACAAAGGAAAATGGGAAAAACAGGGGGGAATGGTGCTGCCTGAGCACAATCAACTTCCGGATTGGAGGACCATAGGAGACGAACCTTATATGACAGCCCGAAATGTACCAGAAGCAGGAATCTTTCTGGGGAAAAACCGAATTTTATCCTGTATAAATGCAAGCAAAAAAGGATATGATGCGGCTGTTCTGGATGACGGGTTCCAGTACCATGCGCTTAAAAAAGATCTGAATATTGTGCTTCACGATATATCAAAGAAAAAGCTGCTGCGCGAATCCCTTTCTGCGCTTACAAAAGCCCATATAGTCCTGCTGAAAAAAAATTCTCCGGATAGAAAAAAAGCCAAGCTTAAGTCAGGACTGCAAGGAATATCTATCTATGAATATTCTGTATTATCAAAAGGATTTATAAAAATGGGGACAAATCAGCTTCTTGCCCCGGACGGGTTCAAACAGAAAAAAGTGCTGGCCTTTGGCGGCATTGCCCAACCCCAAAGATTCAAAAAAACACTTGAGGAAATGGGGATAAGACCTGCTGCCTTCCTTAAATTTCCAGATCACTATGACTACCCCTTAAAAGCCATGAACAAGATACTGGACAAACACAGCTCATTAAACACGGATGTTATGGTCACGACTGAAAAAGATTCAGTCAAACTTGAGGGGAAAAACCCCTTCAAAAATATGCCTGTGTATTACGTAAAAATAGATATCGAGATAGAGCAGGGATTTTATGACCGGATTTTTTCCATCGTTAACTTATAAAAACAATGAACGCTTCTTTAAGACACAAACTTGAATATTCCGTATTCTATGGGGCTAAGGCCTTTCTGAAAATCTTCCCTCGAAAGGCAGTGTTTCTCATGGGCCGTATAATGGGTCCTCTCCTTTTTGAGTTGGATAAAAAACACAGACACTTAGCTGACTCCAACTTAACAACAGCATTTGGAAACAAACTCTCACCCAATACAAAAAAAAAGATAATCAAAGCCTCTTTTGCCCATTTCTATCAGGTCTTCCTTGACTTCATATGGATATCCGGTCTTAAACCTGAACAAAAAGACAAATTGATTTCAGTGGAAGGGGCAGAAATACTCGAAAATCATCTGGACCGAAAAAAAGGAATTCTTGTTTTTACCGCTCATTTCGGTCTCTGGGAAATCTCAGCTCATATATTGTCCAGATACGAAAAACTCAATGTCATAGCCAGACCCCTGGACAATCCTCTTCTGGAAAAAGAACTCTCTCAAATGAGAGCCAATGTGGGATCTCATGTGATTTACAAAAAAAATGCAGCCAAGCATGCCCTCAGAGCCCTTCGCAGAAATGAAATCGTTGCTGTGCTCATTGACCAGAATGTTTTGAGAAGAGAGGGCGTGTTTATTCAATTTTTTGGAAAAAAAGCCTCCACCACTCCATCTTTGGCTACGTTTTTTCTAAGAACTGAAGCCCCTATAATACCTATATTTTGTTATCCCGCTGCAAAACACAGCTATCATCTAAAAATAATGGAGCCGCCTCATTTGAGGTTGACAGGGGATGTCAACAAAGACGTGAAACACATAACACAGATCTGCACAAATATCATAGAAAAAGAAATAAAAAACCAGCCCCATCTGTGGTTATGGTTTCATGACCGCTGGAGAAGCCGACCGTTAGATGAAGATAAGAACGCGGATGAGCTTCCACCGGATTTTTAGTGTTTGAACTTTTTCAATAAGTGTACTATTCTTTATATTCGGGACAGAAACAAACAAATGAGATCTTATAACAGAAAAGCAGACCAGTTAAGACCGTTAAGATTCAAACCAGATCTGCTTGATTTCTCAGACGGCTCTGTTCAGATAGAACTGGGAAAAACTAAAGTCATTGCCTCGGCCACCATAGAAGAAAATGTTCCTCTTTTTCTCAAAGGCAAAGGTTCGGGATGGATCACAGCCGAGTATTCCATGCTGCCCTGTTCGACTGAGATAAGGACCAGAAGAGAAAGAGGTGCCAGAATCTCGGGAAGAACAAAGGAAATCCAGAGGCTCATAGGACGCTCGTTAAGAGCTGTGACCGACCTGAAAACGCTGGGAGAAAGAACCATCATTATCGACTGTGATGTGATACAGGCTGACGGAGGTACCAGAACCGCTTCTGTTACAGCAGGCTGTATTTCCCTTGCTTTGGCACTCAAAAAACTCCTGGACGAAAACCAGATCGAACAAATGCCTCTGAAAAACCTGGCCGGAGCCGTAAGCGTTGGCGTTGTAAACGGAGAATGCCTTTTGGACCTTGACTACATGGAAGACTCAAATGCCTCCTTGGATATGAATGTCATTGGAACTGATACGGGTCATTTTGTGGAAATACAGGCTTCTGCCGAAAAATCCCCCTTTGTTAAAAAAAAATTCAATGAACTCCTTGACATGGCTGAAAAAGGAATCACAGAAATCGTTCAGTACCAAAAAGAAATCCTCAAAAATAAAAGCCCCCTCTTCATTGCTTACAATCACAGGGAATAAATATGAACAAGATACTGATCACAGGGGGAGCTGGATTTTTAGGAAGCCACCTTTGTAAAGAACTGCTCAAACAAGAAAAAGACATCCTTTGTATAGACAACTTCTTCTCTGGAAGCAAAAACAGCATAAGAGATTTTATCAACCACCCTTATTTTGAATTCATCAGGCATGACATCATACATCCTTTTTTTGCTGAAATCGACGGCATCTATCATCTCGCCTGTCCTGCTTCTCCTATCCACTATCAATACAATGCCATAAAAACAATAAAAACCAATGTCATGGGAACCATAAACATGCTTGGTTTAGCAAAAAGGACAAAGTCAAAAATTCTACTTGCTTCATCATCGGAAATATACGGGGACCCGACCGTTCACCCTCAACCAGAGGAATACTGGGGAAATGTCAATCCCATTGGAATAAGAAGCTGCTATGATGAAGGAAAAAGAGTCGCTGAAACTCTTATGATGGATTATCACAGACAAAACAAGGTTGATATTGGGATTTGCCGTATCTTCAACACCTATGGCCCTCACATGGCTACGGATGACGGAAGAGTTGTGAGTAACTTTATTGTTCAAGCCCTCAAAGGGAAACCCCTCACTGTTTTTGGCGACGGCACACAAACCCGCTCCTTCTGCTATGTCTCGGACACGGTCCGCGGTCTGATATCCATGATGGAAACCGAAAAATTAACAGGCCCTCTTAACCTGGGCAACCCTGAGGAGCACACCATCCTTGAGCTTGCAGAAAAAATAATCAAGATCACAAAAAGCAATTCCAAAATAACATTCAAACCCCTTCCGAAAGACGACCCTCTGCGGCGGTGTCCTGATATCACCCTTGCTAAAAACAAAATGAACTGGGAGCCAAGAATCAGCCTTGACCAGGGTTTGGAGAGCACTGTGGAATATTTCAAAAAACAAATCCTTTAATCAGAATAATTTATTTCTTTAAAAATGTTTGACAAATCTTTATAATACTTTTTCACACTATTATATGGTATGAAAAAAGGAGGTTACGATGATATCTCTCTCCACGATAATAATAATTGGGATTATTGTTGTAGTCATAGTACTCCTGTCTTTTTTAATCGCCAAGCAATACAGAAAAGTAGGGCCCAATGAAGCCCTGATAATCTCAGGCGGCTTTAAAAAGACCATAACACTTCCAGACGGAAGAAAACGCAAAATAGGTTACCGCTACCGTTTAGGAGGCGGGACATTTGTATGGCCTTTGTTAGAAACAGTGGACATACTTCCCATGGATGTGATCAACCTCATCCTCAAAACCCCGGAAGTGCTCACACACAACGGAATCCTCATTCAAGCAGAAGCATCGGCCCAAGTTAAGATCAACTC
This sequence comes from uncultured Eubacteriales bacterium, assembly GCA_964624145.1. Taxonomy (GTDB): domain Bacteria; phylum Acidobacteriota; class Aminicenantia; order Aminicenantales; family Aminicenantaceae; genus WJMT01. The sequence goes on from CAZUXT010000001.1 coordinate 237,542, forward strand.
GGATGACGATTCAATCCACCTTGCCGCCGAACAATTCCTGGGAACCGGCAAGGAGGGAATCAAAGAGGTCTCGCAAACCATCCTGGACGGAAAGATGAGAGCTGCGATAGGGTCCATGACAGTGGAAAACATATACAGAGGAAGGCATGAGTTCGCTGGCAAGGTCATTGAATCAGTCAAAAAAGACTTCTCGAATATGGGACTCATACTTCTCTCCTTCTCCCTCAAAGAAATCAGTGACACCCAGGGCTATCTGGATGCTCTGGGAAAACCGCATATCGCCGCGGCTAAACGAGACGCGGCCATTGCCGAAGCTGAAACAGAAAAAGAATCGGTCATAAAGTCATCACAGGCCAGAAAAGAAGGAGAAGTCGCCCGGTTAAATGCCGAAGCACTGATTGCTAAAGCCCAGTGGGAAAATGAGGCTAAAAAAGCAGAGTCTCAAGTCCAGGTTAACAGCAAAAAAGCCCAGGCAGACCATGCTTATGAACTGGAGCGTCACCGATTGAATCAGCAGATCAAAAAAGAAGAGGCCAAAGTCAGGGCCATCGAAAAGCAGGAAGCCACAAAAATAGAGGAAATGGAAATCAAACGAAAAGAGAAGGAACTCGATGCCACAGTCATAAAGCCTTCAGATGCTCGAAAATACCAGATCAAGGCAGAAGCTGAAGCCGAAGGCTACCGCATTCAAGCGGAAGCAGAAGGTAAAGCCGAAGCCAGCAAGTTAGAAGGAAAAGCTGAGGCAGAAAAAATAAGAGCACAAGGCGCTGCAGAGGCTGAAGCCATGCTGAAAAAAGCAGAAGCCTGGGGCAAATACAACCAGGCCGCCCTTCTTGACAATTATATGAAGATACTTCCTGAACTGGCGAAAAATGTTTCCGAACCCCTGTCAAAAGTCGATAAGATCGTCTTAGTGGGGGGAGATAAAGGAACAGGAGCCACAAAAATTACTTCCCAGGTCGCAGATGTGCTTGCTCAAATGCCGGACGTAGTGAAATCCCTAACAGGTGTTGACCTCAAAAAATATCTTAAGGAAAAATTCAGCACTGAAAAAAAAGAAAAAGACTGATATTTAATTCGAGATTAAGAAGATGATTTTATCAGAAAAGGCAAATCAAATCGGCGAATCGCCAACTTTTAAAGTCAACGCCAAAGCTAAGGCGATGAAGGCTCAGGGAATTGATGTGATCGATCTCAGTGTGGGTGAGCCGGACTTTCCCACACCTGAAAACGTAAAAAAAGCAGCTGTAAAGGCAATTGAAGAAGATTTTACTAAATACACCCAGATTGACGGGATGCCCTCACTCAAGCAGGCTGTCATAGAGAAACTGAAAAAAGACAACGGCCTGGATTATGAAAAAAACCAGATCATCATCTCCTCCGGGGCCAAAAGCTCTCTCTATCATCTTATCCAAGCCATTATAAACGAAGGAGATGAGGTCATTATTCCGGCGCCATACTGGGTGACCTATCCTCACGCAGTATCTTTAGCCAAGGGAAAGCCTGTTACTATTCAAGCCAAAGAGGAGAATGGCTTTTTGATAACTCCCGAACAACTAGAATCATCCATATCCCCTAAAACAAAAGCTATTATCCTTAACAATCCATGCAATCCGACCGGGGCTGTGTACAAAAAAATGCAGCTGGAAGCTCTCGGCGATATTATCCTCGAAGAAGATATCTTTGTGATCGCTGATGAGATCTACGAAAAACTCGTATACGAAGAAGCGGAGTTCCACAGCTTTGCATCGCTGGGTGAAGAAATAAAAAAGAAAACAGTGATTATTAACGGTGTGTCCAAGGCTTATTCCATGACAGGCTGGAGAATAGGATACGCTGCCGGATCCGCTGAGATCATAAGCGCTATGAACAGAATTCAGGGCCATACCACATCCAATGCCTGTTCCATCTCCCAAAAAGCGAGCCTTGAGGCTCTTTCCGGACCTCAAAATACCATTTCAAAAATGGCTTCAGAATTTCAGAGGCGAAGAAATTACACACTCATGAGATTAAAGTCCATCCCAGGAATCTCCTGTTTCGAATCCAAAGGGGCTTTCTATCTTTTCCCGAATGTTTCTTCGTTTTTTGACAAAGAATTCAAAAACAATCAAATACGCAATTCCTTTGGCATGGCTTATTATCTCCTGAAAGAGGCCCAAGTGGCGATCGTTCCGGGAGGAGCTTTCGGAACTGAAGGATATATCCGCATATCCTATGCCACCTCCATGGAAAATCTCGAAGAGGGGATGGACCGGATCACTCAAGCTCTCTCCGAACTCAAACCCGCCAAAAAAACAAAAAGGATTTCCCTTAACAATTCCATAACCCACTATCAATCCAAACCTCCTGTTGACTCATCCCTCTCCATACAAATGAAGGAAGCCCTGGTCACAGAGATGGAAAGCCATCTCAGTTATGATAACTATTTTGAATGGAATGCGAATATCAATGGTGCTATCGTTCAGCTGAGGACAAATGTTCCCCATCTTTATGACTTCTGGGTCGAAAACTGGTATCCGGCTCAACTGGAATCAGATTTAGAGCCCCACGGAATCATCTATGCGGTGGATAAAATCCCGGGACGTGAACCCCGGGCTTTTTACAACTCGGAAACAAAAACCGGAATCATTGTCAACTCGGATAACTACGGTCCCCTGCGCAGCCTGGCATTCGGGCTGGTCATGGATGTTTCGGAGAGGCTTTTCAATGTTCACGCAGTCCGTGGTATGTCTGCTGAATTCCAGGGTCATTCCTTTGCCCTCATAGGGCCCAAAGGAACCAGTAAAACAAAGATCTTCTTTGATTCGCTCCGGAATCCGGACATGCGCCTTCAGTCAAATGAGATCGTGTTTGTCAGATTTTCCGGCCGTGTCCCGATAGCTGATACTCCGGAAAGAAAACTGTTCATACCCACCAGTGTTGCGAAGTATGACGCTCAATTCGCCTCTTTCTTTGATAACAGCAAATGCGAAAACGTGGTGCTCAAAAAAGAAGAATGTCAAAATCAGGCCTGCCTTGAGGAAGACGACTGCCGTCTGGATAGAGGTTCTCCATTCTGTTATGAAGCGGGAAAGAATTCCTATGCTCTCTTAGATCCTTACTGGATCAAAGGACCTGAAAAGCATGTCAAACGCAGTCCCCTCAACTGGTTGTTTATCCTCAGGAAAGATAATGTGTCTCCTCCCTCGGTCAAACTGGAAGTGGAGGACGCCCTAAGAATGCTGGAATCCGGAGAAAGTCTGGGGACCCTCCCGGAAATAGGCCCGGCAAAAAGGAATCCTTTTTATAATCCCCACATTCTGCTGACAACACCGGACCGGATGGAATCACAGAGAGATTTTTATAAACGATTACTGGAAAGCACATCCTGCTTCCTCATAAACAGCGGCCAGGCAAAACCCGATCATATATTGGATATTATGAAACAAAAACAAGAATAGAGATACAACAACCAAATGACACAGACATGAACGACAAAAACATATTTGATTTAAAAGCTTATCAGAAATTTGCGGAAGAACTGAAGAGAGTCCTTCAGGGATCCAATATTCGAACGGTCGACCTGAAGTGGCTGGAATCGCGGGCTAAATCCGCCGGAGTTAAAACAAAACACGGCTCCTACGGATGGCGCGCAGCCATATCCAGCCGCATCGCTCCCAAAACCGTTTACCTCGGCACTGAACCGGTCAGGCTTCCCAATCCCAGTGAACAGCAGAAAAGCATCATAGCGGCCGCCCCTGAAGAACTGGATAAAGTGCTTCATCTTCTCAGAACCATGCCCTTTTACAACATCCGCCGAAGGATGGGAGAAAACGATGTTTTCAATCCCATGTGCCATCTCATTGTTCCCGAAGCAGATGTGGTGAATTACCGGATAGGGTATATGTGGGGCACAACCATGTTCAAACCGGAAAACAGCTCCAAGGACAGACCCGGACCCGAATTCACTATGATCCATATCCCTGAAGAACACCCTTTAAAACAACAGGTCCTGGCCATCCCGGAACACAATATCAATGTGGCACTGGGAACCGACTATATGGGAGAGGACAAAAAGGGATTTTTACGCCAGGCCATGTGGGCGGCTGATACCAAAGGCATGCTGGGGCTTCATGCGGGTACCAAAAAAGTGACGGCTGTGGGACAGGATGAAAAGCTTAAAAAATACGGTGTGTTCCTCTTCGGTCTCACTGCAACCGGAAAATCCACCTGGTCCTGCCACCAACTGGGGCTTGATCAAAGCAAAGGGGAAAAAACCCTTGTGACCCAGGATGACATATGCTTTCTGAGAAAAGACGGATCTGCCCTGGGTTCAGAGAACAACTTTTTTGTCAAAACCGATGTGGAAGAGAAATATCAGGAAGCCATGTACAATGCATTGATTGACAAATCAGCCCTTTATGAAAACGTGATGATCAAATCCAACGGAGAGCCTGATTTTCTCGACGAGAGCTTGACCGCCAACGGAAGATCTGTGATCCAACGCAAAAAGCTGAAGGTCAAAATAGAAGGGAAAATGGTCAATATATTTTCCGATTCCGTTAACCTTCCTCCTATTGAAGAGCTGGACGGGCTGATCTTTGCTTTCATCACCCGGCGAAACACCATCATGTCCTTTGCCCAGGAACTCACTCCGGCCCAGGCTGTACTTGCTTATTTGTGGGGAGAAAGCACACACTCTTACGCCAGCCAGCCTGCCAAAGCCGGTGAGACCGTTCGAATCGTAGGAACCGACCCATTCATCATTGGCTCCAGAGCCAAAAAGGTCAACCGCCTCTATGAAATCCTCATGACTCTCTCCAGTAATTATCCGGACAAACTCAAGTGCATGCAGTACAACACCGGAGGGGTGGGAGAGATCATAGAAACCTTTGAGGAAAACGGTAAAAAGCAAAAAAAGCTTGTCCGTAAAGTCAAGCGCATACCCATAAACCTTATGGCTCAGATACAAAGAGGGGATGTTCGCGGAACAAATACGTATGAGAAAGGAAGGCTGGGTACCCGGCAGATCGTCAATGCCGAGGGCCAAAGCCTTTATGAGTGGGACCCCGGAAAATATTACTCTGAAAAGGAGATCCAGCAGTATATCCACAAGCTGGTCCAGGGCAGGAGAAAATTCACTGAGGAAGTCGATAAAGAAGGACTCAGGGACGAAGTGCTGTGGGCCGCGGAGCGCTCCTTTAGAATAGACAAAAGCGAAGAAAGATCCAGAGTCTATTTAAATAAAGAAGCTGAGGAAAAAAGCGAACCGGAAAAGGAGAAAAAGTCTTTTATCCCGAAAACCAGACCCAAAAGAGGAGGATTCTGGCGGAGCCGGTAAGTATTCTCTTTATTTTGAGAGCCGGTCTTCGATTTTCTGTGCCATGATGTGAAGGATCAAGAGGTGTACTTCCTGAACTCTGGGCGTTGACGCGGAAGGCACATCCAGGAGATAGTCCGGAATCCGGGCCAGTTTTCCCCCGCCTTTGCCTGTTAAAGCCACGGTCATAAGTCCCTTATCAGTGGCTACTTTTAATGCGTGGAGCACTGACGGGGAATTTCCGCTGGTTGAAATCCCCACCGCGACATCCCGTGCCTTGCCTAATGCCTGGATCTGACGGCTGAAAACCTGGCTGTAACCCATATCATTCGCAATCGAAGTCAAAGCTGAAGTGTCTGTTGTTAAGGAAACAGCAGGAACAGCTTTTCTGGTTTTCAAGAACTTGTTTACCAGCTCTGCGGCAAAATGTTGGGCTTGAGCCGCGCTCCCTCCATTTCCAAACACCAGAACCTTTTTTCCTTTGTTTAAATGCTCTACAGTCTTCCGGATCACTTCTTCAAGCAGATTCCCGTTCTTATTAAAAAAATTCCTGGCTGCTTGATTCAGTTCTTCAGCAATTTCTATTAAATAATCCAATTTTCAATCCCTTCCAATCCAATAATCTATCATGACTACCCGGCAAAAAGCAAATTTCATCTCTCGCATTCATCAAAAATAATCATTATAATGATACATCATGCGTTCTATCATTCTTTATATTTTTATTGTATTCAGCGCCCTCATGCTCACACCGATTCTTCTTGTATGTGCTCTTCTCAACCGTCCGGAACCTCTTTTTTTATTGAGTAAACAGGTAGTCTCTGTAGGAGAGGTCATTCTGGGGCTTAAAATTGAATACAGAGGCCTCCACAGGACAAGAAAAGACCAGAGATACATCTACATGCCCAATCACCTCAGTATGCTGGACGGTCCACTTATCTTTAAATCCATCCCCCAGAATGTGAGGGTGATTCTGAAACAGGGAGTATTCCATCTCCCTGTAGTGGGACAGGCCATGAAAGAGGCTCACTTCATTCCTGTTGACCGAATGGGAAAACAGGGAGGAAAGAGAGCTGTGCAGAGAGCTGTGCGCTTGATTAAAAAAAACAATGTTTCATTTCTTATTTTTCCGGAAGGAACTCGAAGCAGCGACGGAAAACTTCAGAAATTCAGACGGGGTGGTTTTTTTATGGCCATAGACAGTCAAACTCCTATTGTTCCTGTATCCATCATAGGGACTTATGACCTCATGCCCAGGGGAAGCTGTTTTATAAAAAAAGGGAAAATCAAAATCATATTCCACCCTCCCATCTCAGTCGAAGCATACACTCATGACAATATGCAGGACCTGATTGATAAGGCGTTTAAAATAATCCAAAAAGAATGATTTAAAATTGAAATAAAGTATAATTTGGATTATACTAATCATGATTATACTTTTTGACCCAATAATTGGAGGGAACCTATGAGAAGCAAGACTCATATCTCTGAGGAAAGGGGGCTGAATGAAATTCATCAATCGTGAAAAAGAACTTGAGATTCTGGATGAATACTACAAAAAGGAAGGATTCCAATTTGTTCCTATCTACGGAAGAAGACGAATCGGGAAAACCAGATTGATACAAGAATTTATCTCCAATAAACCTGCTGTTTATTTCCTTGCCGATATGGTTTCAGAAACTGAGCAGCTCAAAAATCTTGGGAGATCATTTGGTGAATACCTCCAGGATTTCATACTTAGTGAGAGAGGATTTAAAGATTGGTACCAATTTTTTCAATACCTAAAAGAAAAGGACCCTAAAAAATTGATCGTAGTTATTGATGAATTTCCTTACTTAGTGAATTCAAATCCTGCTATCTCTTCTATTTTTCAGAAGGGAATCGATGAATACCTTAAAAACACCAACATTTTCCTCGTTCTTATGGGATCAAGCGTAGGAATGATGGAAAAAGAAGTCCTTATCTACAGAGCTCCTTTATACGGAAGAAGAACAGCTTCCATTAAGGTTCCAGAGATGAAATTCCACTCCCTTAAAAATTTTTTTCCGGGAAAAGATTTCATCGACCTTACTCATATCTTCTCCGTCTTCGGAACTGTACCTGCTTACGTAGAAAAATATGACTCCCGTAAAGACATATTCCAAAATATCGAATCTCTCATTCTTGATACAGGCTCTTTTTTTTACAACGAGGTTGAATATCTACTGAGAGAAGAGCTGAGAGAACCTCGAAATTACTTTGTTATACTTAAGGCCATCTCTCAAGGGAAAAGGCGGGTTTCTGAAATCATCAATGACACGGGCTTTGAAAAAAGTCTAGTCTCCCGATATCTTGAGATATTGAAAAGTCTTAACATTGTGATTAAGGATACACCCGTTACTGAAAAAAATCCCAAAAAGAGTAAAAAAGGGATATACAAGCTTAGGGACAAATTTTTTACCTTTTGGTTTAAATATATTTTTCCTAATAGAGAAAGAATCGAAATTGGTCGATCCGATTTTGTCCTTGGCCTCATAAAAAACACCTTTGAAGATTTTGTTTCCTGGCTTTATGAAGAGGTGTGCGTGAACCTCTGCCTTGATTTTTTAGATAAAGGAATACTTTCCTTCACCTCCATCGGAAAATGGTGGTCAAAGGATGGAGAAATCGACATGGTTGCTCTTGACGAAAATACCAGAACCGCTTACTTTGGCGAATGCAAATGGAGCCTGAAAAAAGTTGGAGAAGATACCTACAGAAAACTCCAAAAAAAATCAAGTCTTGTGGATTGGCACAGTAAAGACCGTCATGATCAATTCATTCTTTTTTGCAAGAAAGGATTCACAAAAAATTTAGAGGAAATCGCCCAAAAAGAAAATGTCCTTCTGGTCCACAAAGACCGAATCATTTCTTGATATTGTATAATATACCTAAAACTCATTTTTTCAGAGGAAAATAAGGGACTTAAATTGAGCTATCTTGGGTCCAAAACAAACCAATAGAGGTCAGGAAAGATTGAAGGAGCTAATTGATGAATATGGAATATATAGAATATAATAAACTGAGATGTTTTTCTCATAATGAAAAAAGGATGTCTGAGAAATGAGTGAACTGTCAGAAAAACTGGGAATTAGGATAGGCGTACCTGTTGAGATGCTGGCTGTAGCTGTAAAAGAATCTGCTATCCGATGCAAGACATTGGATTCCAACATTCCAATCACTCTGCGAAAAGTAAGATTGCAGGTTGAGGGTGAGATTCTGACTGTCATACCTGAAAACTTATGGCAGTTCGGGAATACATATCACATGTCGGGGAATGTCAAATCAGTGAGGATTGATATCCCTGCTCTGAATCTTGATCCGCTGGCTTTACGTGATCCCTGGCCGTGGGATCCCAAAGAACAATACTGGGGCGAATCTGGAGATCCAAGCATGAAGTATTTTAAAGATATCATCAATTTCGGTCCCAGAGTCTCCTATGAAATGGAACAGATCCTCCCCCTAATGGACTTAGACGATCCATTTGACGATCCAATTATAGAAGCGAATGATCTATTCGAAACTGGGTATTACGAGGAAGCCTCCAGGGCTATAGAGCCTCTTCTGGTTTCTGACATCCGCTGTCTGGATGCCCACGCCCACTTGGGAAATTGGTGCTTCCGCAGCGGTCGGAACGCTCAATCCTTTTCTATGGAAAAAGCGAAAAAGCATTATGAAATTGGAGTCAAAATCGGAGAGATGTCCCTTCCCAGCGATGAAAATATCGTCCTCCCATGGGCAAGAATCGACAATCGGCCTTTTCTCAGATGCCTTCATGGATATGGGCTTTCTCTGTGGCGGATGGGACAGGATAAAGAAGCTCGGGAGCAGTATGAGCGTCTTCTCTGGTTCAATCCTTCAGACAACCAGGGCGCCCGGTTTTTGCTCTTAGATATAGATGCCGGAAAAACCTGGGAAGATGTGAATGATTGAAAAAAAAGCAAGATGCTTTTTATATATCTTAAAACGACTGTTTTATAACTAAAACAGGCTGTTTAAGAGGATAATAAGGGGGTTAAATTCAGCTATATTATTGATTTATCTAAAGATAGCTGGGTGCGTCCCC
>CAZUXT010000001.1:247024-284321 GCA_964624145.1 uncultured Eubacteriales bacterium
GGGGTTAAATTCAGCTATATTATTGATTTATCTAAAGATAGCTGGGTGCGTCCCCGTAATTATAAAGATAGCTGGGTGCGTCCCCATAATTATCCCCATAATTAGGAATAATTAAGAGCCGTTGGCACCGGGTTTGGGGCCGCGGATCCAGGAGCCGTTGTAGTTGATCAGGTCTTTTTCAAAACAAAGAATGGAATGGACGGTGTAGAGTCCGCCGTCAGGATTGTCTTCCATGTACATCCACCCCTCATCTTGACCGTGCCGGCCAAACGATATCACCAAAATATCATCCGGGCTCACATTTCCTCCAGGTATTCCGTAAACGCCGACAATGGAACTTCCGGCATAAACGTGAAATTTATGACCCCACTGGTCAAAAAGGGGACAGGACTTGAAATACACCGGAGCCAATCCGGCATTAAAAGCGCATCCGGGCTGAAGCTCTCCGGCCTGGTTTCCTGCATCAGGGGCTTCCCCGTGGTCTGTGGCATAGTTCATGCTGGCCGTGGTGATGGTGATCATATCCTGCATGGTCTGTTTTTGTTTGGCTTTTTGGACAGATACCAACAAATTGGGGATCAAAAGTGCCGCCAGAATCCCGATGATAGCCACGACGATCAGCAGTTCGATCAGAGTGAATCCGGGCGTGTTTTTTCTCATGAAGACCCCCTTTTCCCTGTCAATAAAAAAGGCAGGCGCTTCTGGCACCTGCCCTTTTTATGCGGCTTTAATCAAACTTATGTTTATGAACCTGATGTAGCCACTCTGGGCGCTCTGATCCAGGAGCCGTTCCAGTTGATAAGATTCTTATCAAAATCTACCATGGAACTCACTGTGAAAAGACCTAATTCTGGAGTTGCTGGAACATAAGCAAAACCATCATCTGTTGCATTGCGTCCCCAGGACTGGATCAGGAAATCATCCACTCCAACAGAGGCGACTGGAACGCCGTTCTGTCCACCCACACTATCTCCAGTATAAACCTCATACGCATTACCCCATGAGTCGTTTATCGGGCAAATTTTGATGTAGAACGGGGCCAGGTCAGTGGTGAACGCATGGCCGGAAGTGAGCTGCCCACTCGGATCAGTAGGTGCTGTCCCGTTATCCGTGGCATAATCAGCGCAGGCGGTGGCAATCTTCACGATATCGTTCATCGTGGATTTCTGTTTGGCTTTCTGCATGGCTGTAATCACATTGGGAATCAGAAGTGCGGCTAGAATCCCGATAATCGCCACAACAATCAGAAGCTCGATCAAAGTAAAACCTTTTTCTCTTTTCATTTAAAAACCTCCTTTTTTATTCTTTTTCTGTTTAAAATAAAAAGATTAGTTAAAACATTTCCTTATATATGCAATATTCATGCCATATGTCATATATTCTATCTTGCTGATATTACATAAATTAAGTTCCCTTAAAAAAACACATTATATCCGCTTTGCCCTATATTGTCAATAGCTGACAAATATTGTCATTAACGGCCCTCTCAGTCTTGTTCGGAATGCCGGCTGTTTATTCCGTGTTTATCTATCAGATATCTTATGGAACGGTAGTTGATCCCCAGAACGGACGAAGCTTTCTTCATGTTTCCGTTGGACAGGTTCAGCGCTTCCTTTATATACTCTTCAGTCAGGTCATCCAGGGCTTTATTCAGCTTAAACCCTGGCCTTAATTTCCGGTCTGCGGCCGCTGTCTTCTGAGGTGACAGCAAGTCATTCGGAAGGCTTTTCTTCGTTATGGTCTCCCTTTCCTCTATGGCCACGATCCTTTCTATGACATTTTCAAGCTCCCTTATATTACCGGGCCACGGATATGTTTCAAAAATATTGAACACTTCAGGAGCCACCCTTTTCATTTTTATTCCTGATTTTTCGCAGTGTTTTTTTAAAAAATGCCGCACCAGAGGAGGGATATCCTCCCTGCGCTCCCTTAAGGGAGGCATGTGAAAAGTGATCACATTCAAGCGGTAAAAAAGGTCTTCCCTGAAGGAACCCTGTTTGAGCTTTTTCTTCAAATCCTGATTGGTGGCTGATATGATCCTCACGTCGACCGGTATCTCCTCGGTGCCACCCACCCTGCGTATGGTTTTCTCCTGAATAGCTCTCAATACCTTTACCTGGGTCTGGGGTGACATTTCTCCGATCTCATCCAGAAAAAGGGTCCCGTGATGGGCTACCTGAAACATGCCTTTTTTCTGAGCCACAGCTCCGGTAAAAGCTCCTTTCACATGTCCGAAAAGCTCGCTTTCTAAAAGACTCTCGGGCAGCGCCCCGCAGTTGACAGTGGTAAACGGTTTGTCTTTTCTTTTTCCGCTGAAATGTAGGGCCCTGGCCGCCATTTCTTTTCCTGTGCCGCTTTCACCCGTTATCAGAACCGTGGAGTCAGTCCCGGAGATCTTATCGATCAATCCGAATATCTCCTGCATGGGTTTGCTCTGGCCGATCATGTTCTTGAAGCTGTACCGCTCTTTGAGCTCTTTTTTGAGCAGAACGTTTTCTTCTTTAAGCCTCCGCTCCTTTAATCCTTTCTCCACTATGATCTTTAATTCCTCCACATCAAAAGGCTTGAGAACATAATCCACAGCCCCGGCCTTAAACGCTTCCACTGCCCGCTTGATGGTACCGTAAGCCGTGATCATGACAACCGGGATCTGGGGCTTGTTTTCTCTTATGTATTTTAAAATATCCATGCCGCTCTTCTTCGGTAATTTCACATCCGTCAAAACCAAGTCAAAATCATCCTCATCCAGTAATTGAATGGCTTTTTCCGCAGAAAGCGCATTTTCCACTGAATATCCCTGTTTTTTAAAGACCATATTCAAAAGTTCAAGGATGCTCTTTTCATCATCAACGATCAGTATTTTTTCCATGTTTCTTATCCTTCAAATCCTTATCCATTCCAGGCGGAGGGTTCATTCTAGGAAGAGTGATTCTTACGGTGGTCCCTTTGTTGAGTTCTGATTCCACTTCGATTTTTCCTCCGCTTTCTTCAACCATCCTGTGAACCACGGTCATCCCTATTCCCAGCCCCCCCTCAAAACCGGAGTGAAACGGTTCGAATAATCTCTCTTTTTCTTCTTTTTTCATGCCCAATCCGGTGTCAGAAAAAACGATCTCCAACTCATGCTTTTTTTGGTTTTTGATGTCTATCGCCAGTTCCCCGCCCTGTGGCATGGCTTTTACTGCGTTTTTTATGAGATTCCAGGAAATCTGCTTTATCTGGTCTTTGCTTCCGTAAAAAGGCACTTTCTTAGAGCTGAAGTCCCCTTTGATCACCAAATTTTCATCCAGCTCCCCTCCTCTTTTAAGAAGGGATATGGTCTCCTTAACCGCATCGGAAATGTCAAATTCAGTAAAATTTTTCTTTTTCGGAGAGGCCAGATTCAGAAACTGCTCAATGGATTGGGACATCCGGTCAGACTCGTCCACAATCACATCCATGAGCTTTTTCTCTTCTCCTGAAATTTCCAGGCCGTCCCGGATCACCTGGGCGGAGCCGGAGATCGCGGCCAGCGGATTCCGTATCTCATGGGCCAGCTGTGCAGATATCTCTCCTGCAAGAGCCAGATTTCTTTTAACTTCGAGCTCTTTTTTTGCTGACTCAAGTTCAGTACTGGTTCTCCTCAAACTCCCCATCAAATAATTGACAAGAAAAGCGACCAGGAAAAAAGCTCCCCAGGCAAACAGGATATTACTCAACACAAAAACGAGGGATACATCCAGTTTTTCTCCTGATGGAAAATAAGGAATAAACCCGAAATACATCCCATCCACCAGCACACCGAAAAAAATACAGGATAAAGAGGCCGTGATATATGCATCCCGGTTGGATAGAACGATACTGGCGGCAATAATAGAAAAAATATAGAGAAAATAAAAAGAACCTCTGAGCCCTCCGGATATATACACAAGAAACGTGATCAACAGCAGGTCGAAAAATATCTGAAAATAGGCCTGAAACGAAAGATACCTGTTCCAGAAGTAGAGGATCAAATACAAACCGGATAGCAGATAGGCTGTGACGATCACATAATAAAGGGCTGTCAGCTGGATGTATTCAGGAGCCGCGAATTGAATCCCTACCACGGTTACTGTCAGTGAAGTGAAAATGATCAAGCGAAAGAGAATGAACCACAGGATATTTTTTTTTCTGACTCTCATGTCAATTGATAATGGTTTTTAGAAGCGTATTTTCTTATTTACAATTGTGCTATCAGGCTGAATATGGGAAGATACATGGAAATAACTATGCTACCTACCAGTCCCCCCACTCCGATAAGAAGAATCGGTTCTAATATGGAAAGAAGCGATTTCACTGTGGCGTCTACTTCCTCATCATAAAAATCCGCCAACTTCGTCAGCATCTCGTCCAGAGTCCCTGTGGCTTCCCCCACACCTACCATCTGTGTCATCATAAACGGAAATCCACCCACTTCTTTGAGCGCGTCGTTCATACTGCTTCCCTCGGCAACCAGCGTGCGCACATCGATTATGTTTTCCTCAATAATCACATTCCCGGCGGTTGCTGAAGTTATTTTAAGACTGTCCAGCATGGGGACACCACCGGACAAAAGAGTGCTCAAAGTCCTTGTCACCCTGGACAGTCCGTATTTTTCGAGCAGCGATCCGAACAAAGGCATGGAAAGCTTCATCCTATCCAGAACTTTGCGTCCTGTTTTTGCTTTTTGTACCAATTTGAAGCCCACAACAAAAGCCACGATACCGACCACAATCCATATGATATTGTGCTGAACAAAATGACTCAAATTCAGCACAAGCACGGTCAATCCGGGAAGCTTGGCTCCCAATTCAGTGAACACCCCGGCAAAGACAGGTATGACCTGCCACATCATGAAAATCACCACAAGTATGGCAAAGGAAATAATAGTAGAAGGGTAAATCATGGCCTGTCTTACCTGAGACCTGATCTTCACTATTCTTTCCAAAAAATCAGAAAGCCTTCTCAGCATGATATCAAGGGATCCGCTCTGTTCACCCGAAGAAATCATGTTGCAGAAAAGGTCGTCAAAAACCTTTGGGAACCTCCTCATGGCCTGGTTCAGAGTGGAACCGGCTTCGACATCTTCCCTTACTTTATTTATGACTTTTTTGAAATATTTGTTTTTAGCCTGTTCTGATAAAATATTCAAACTTTGTATCAATGGAAGTTCCGCATCGATAAGCACAGAAAGCTGCCGGCTGAACACAGCCAGTTCTTTGGTCCTTACTTTGCGGATTTCAAGTAAAGGTATCTTTATCTCGCGCCTTGCTCTTTTGATCTCGAGAATGCTGATCTGTTCTCTGTTTAAATCATTCCGCAAAACTTGCTCAGAAGGAGAAGTACGCTCTCCTTCTACGATATCACCGTACCGGTTTTTCCCCTTCCATTTGAATAAAGGCATGTTTTCCCCTTTGTTTTATCTCATTTGCTTGGGCTTAAAACTCTTCTTAGCCACTTTTAATCCCTCTTTCCTCTGAATGATCTCTGTTAACTCCTGAGGCTTGGAGCTGATCTCTATAGCTGTCTCAAGAGTGATGGCTTTATTTAAATACAAATCAGCCAGGGACTGATTAAAAGTCTGCATACCAAATGTTTCCTGCCCCATTTGCATCGTGGCATAGATCTGGTGTATTTTATTTTCTCTTATAAGATTTCTTATGGCGGAATTGGGGATAAGAAGTTCAAGGGCCAGTACCCTGCCTCTGCCGGTAGCCCGGGGCAGGAGGGCCTGTGTAATCACAGCCTCTAATGTCATGGACAGCATGATCCTTATCTGAGCCTGGTACTGGGATGGGAAAATATCAATGATCCTGGAAATGGTCTCTACTGCGGAATTCGTATGCAGAGTGGAAAAAGTGAGGTGGCCTGTTTCTGCAACTCTGAGTGTGTGTTCCACGGTTTCCAGGTCTCTCATCTCTCCTACGAGAACTACGTCCGGGTCTTCTCGGAGAACAGATCTCAGTGCATTGGGATAAGAAAGGGTATCCACGAGAAGTTCTCTCTGGTTGACGATGGATTTTTTTGGAGTAAAGAAATATTCTATCGGGTCTTCAATGGTGATGATATGAACCTTTCTTTCTACATTTATATAGTTGATCATACAGGCAAGGCTGGTGGATTTGCCGCAGCCCGTAGGGCCGGTCACCAGCACCAATCCCCTCGGCAGCCGGCAGAGCTGCGCCAATCTCTGAGGAAGCCCCAGTTCAGAAAAACTCCACATGGAAGGGAGAAACCTTCTGAATGCTCCGGCCACAGCTCCTTTCTGCATGAAAATATTCCCCCGGAATCTTCCCAGCTCTTTGATCCCAAAAGAAAAATCAAGTTCCAATTTCTCTTCGAACATCTTCTTCTGCCTGTCATTAAGCAGGCTGTACAGGATCCTTTTGGTCTCTCCTGCAGCCAAAGGAGGATAATCCAGAGAAATAAGCGTCCCGTCAATCCTTAACCGAGGAGGAATATGAGTGGTTATATGCAGATCCGTGGCTTCCTTTTCAACCGCAAGTTTCAGCAGTTCCTGAATTGTTACAGCCATTATTTCACCTCCCTGTCATTTACTGTGACCCTCAGGACTTCTTCCACTGAGGTAATGCCTTTTTTTATCTTATAAAGCCCGCTCTGCCTCAATGTCAGCATCCCCTGTTTAATGGCTGTTTTCTTTACATCCTTTGAATGAGCTTTTGATAAAATCAGTTCTTTGATCTCTTCAGTCACTTCCAACACTTCAAAAAGGGCGGTTCTTCCTTTATATCCCGTGCCATGACATGAGTTGCATCCCTTGGGTTTGTAAACCTTGACTTTCTTAGCCTGTTCCGGGCTGAATCCTATATCCTCTAAGGCATCGGGAGTCAGTTTGTGTTCCTCGCGGCAGTTTTTACACAGCTTTCTCACCAGTCTCTGCGCCGCAATAAGCCGGACCGAATCAGCGATCAAAAAGGGTTCCACGTTCATATTGATAAGCCTGGTTACGGTACTGGCCGCATCATTGGTGTGAATTGTAGAAAAAACAAGGTGTCCGGTCAGTGCGGCCTTAATGGCAATATCCACTGTATCAAAGTCACGCATTTCCCCGACAAGCATGATATCAGGGTCCTGTCTTAAAAAGTTCCTTAAAATGGTTGAAAATCGAAGCCCGATTTTCTCTTTAATATTAACCTGATTGATACCTTCCAGATAAAATTCCACAGGGTCCTCAGCCGTCATGATATTTGTATCTACGGAATTCAGGTTTGAAATGGCTGAATACAAAGTGTTTGTCTTCCCGCTTCCCGTGGGTCCGGTCACCAGTATGATTCCCCAGGGTGAGCCTATGGCTTTCTGAAACACTTCCAGAGACTGCTTTTCAAATCCGAGGTCTGTAAGATCCAGCCTCAGCATTCCTTTATCAAGAATACGCACCACGACCTTTTCTCCGAAAATAGCGGGGACACTGGAGACCCTCATATCAACATCCTTCTTGTTTCCGTTTTCCAGCTTCACACGGACTTTGATTCTTCCATCCTGGGGCAGGCGCTTCTCAGCGATGTCCATATTTGAAAGAATTTTAACCCTTGATATCACCGGATTCTTGAATTTCATCGCCAGATTCATCATTTCATACAGAGTCCCATCAAGCCGGTATCTCACACGGAATGCTTTCTCGTAGGGCTCAAAATGGATATCACTGGCCCCTTTCTTTATGGAATCAATAAACACAGTGTTCACAAGTGTGATGATGGGTGCTTCTTCAGTGGATTTCGTCAGCTCTTCAATATCATAGTCTTCCTCTTCTTCCTCGATTATGTTCACACTCGTATCTTCAGCCTGTTCTATCTCATCCACGATCTGTTTGACTCTCAAGGAATCAGACGATCCGTAATATTTCTCGATGGAGTTCACAATCCCTGATTCAGAAGCAATCACAGGCTGTATACTCAATCCGGTCCTGAATCTTATATCTTCGATGACATCAAGGTCAGTGGGATCCACCATGGCAAGCGTCAAAAAAGAACGGATGCGGTGTATAGGCATGATCAGATATTTCTGCGCGATCTCTATGGGTATGAGATTTATGACATCCGGATAGACTTCAAACTGATCAAGATTTATATAAGGGTATCCGAGCTGACGGCTCAATGCCTGAGCCATTTCCTCTTCAGAAACAAGGCCCAGACTGATTATAGCGCTTCCCATTGCGACATCGTTTTGTTTCTTATATTCCTCCGCAGACTTCAACTGTTCTGAATTAAGAAGTTTTTCCTTTAAAAGCAGTTCGCCTAAGTTAGATCCCATCTTGATTGTCTTCCTAAATTAAATAATTTAACATTTTTTGTCAACAACTTTTCCATAATACTGAGACGGATTCCTCCTCCGTGATTTCTCTTTTGCACTCATTTTAAACCATTTTTCCAAAAAAGTCTTGTATATACTCGCAGATAACGGCCCTTCCGTCAATCACCATGCAGGGGGATTCCAAAGGTGATTTTTGTGTTGTCTTTATCACCCAAAGGGGTGAAATCAGTCTTTCTCCAGCTAATCCGAATTGTTCGTAAACCAATGATAACAACACCGAAATCATCTTTTTTTGGGTCGTCCAGGTTAATTTTCAGGCGGAAAGCCCGAAGTCGCCCTCAGAAAAGCTTTTTCGATAATATCGTATACCAGTTTATCATAGGAAGGAGCAAACTTTCTTATGCGGTCCGGAGTCAGCCTTTCTCCCAGCAGCTTATCTTCGGTTTTCAATGTATAAAAGTAATTGACAACAGCCCTGGCAAAAATATCCTCCAACGGCTCCAAATTTTTATAGAGTTTTGCGGCCTCCTCTTTTAACCCGGACACATTTTGTTCTGACAAACGAACGCATTTTTTCACATCAAGAGAGGGATATATGAGATTTCTGGCGATAAAGGCCTGACGGAGTGTCTCTTTGGCTTCATCGATCTCAAACTCAGAATAAAGGGAAGTCCTCTTTGTTGGAACGGGCAGATACCTTTCAATTTCCCTGAACACTTCTTTTTTTCTTTTCCCTCCGTATATCCAGCCAACATAAGGGATCAGTATTCCGCTTTTTAAGAACTTCGACTTTTTTTCCCTTATTTTTGTCCCAAAATAAAGGTCCTGATAAGAGTCTCTTTCTTTTTGCTCGTAACTCCTGATAAAAAGCTCCAGCCCGTACATGTACTTGTTCATAATGGCAGGGATCATATTAAGGTCTAAAAAAGTAATAGGCTCTACTTTTAGCCCGCCTTCCATTTTGCCCTCACACATTCTGAAAACGGGATCCTTTTTTTTTAACATTTTTCGTGAATATTCCAGGATTCTCTGTTTCTGTTTGTTTTCAAGGTCATCCACGATAAACAGGACGTCGACATCGTCTCCCTCGATCGGGATTCCCCTGAGCCAGCTTCCTCTCAAATTAATGGAGATAAAATGGCTTCCATACTCCCGATGCATTCTTTCCCCGATTTCCCTGAGCGCATCCTCAAGCTTATCGAAAAGGCCAATTTTCCGGTAGCAGTTTCTGGGATCAAAAAAGGGAAACCTGTAGTACTTGCAGGACTTTAGATAGAACCTGATCTGATCGTCATTTATTGTTTTTTTCAGTTCAAATCCACTCATGGAGTTTCCCTGTTTTCAAAATATTATCATCATTTTTCCCTTTTAAATCAAATTGATATAACTAAATCCCTTCCAAAATGCCTCTCTTTAATTCTTCCAAAAGGCCTAGCAATCTATTAAAATCTGCCTCTATAAATATATTACTAGTATACATATCTACGACAAGATTGGATTTCTCTTGCTTCTGTGTTTCTCTATCTAAAATTTCTAATAATCTATCTTTGATGTCTGGAGTTAAAATTGTTGCAATATCACGACCTAATAATCTCACTCCTGCATCAAAATAGTCGAAATTCTCTAAATCCAGCAAATCAGAGTGTTCATTAATAATTCTATCTGTATTTCCAGCATCTGTATAATGACGCATAATGAGAGTTAAGTCGCTTGCATCCTTTTTTCGATTCGGATATACATCATTCCAAGATATTATTTTCATAACAGCTAAACCTGCTAAAGTTACAGCTTTTATTTCAAGTATAGGGTCATCTCTGAGTCTAAGAAGTTGTGAATTTACAAATGCTTCTTCAAATCCAATAATATGCATTACAATTTCATCATCATGCGGCCACCTTATATTTCCCGATTTATCAGCAATAGGGCCAAATGGGATTAAATCGACTTTTAAACTGTTTTGAAATATAAGCCTCTGGAACTCTTTGGCCTCTTTAAACTCACCAGTCCGAACTAATCCCTCTTTAAGCTTACTGTACTGAATCCAACCTGGAATCCTCACTCCAACATCAATATCAAGAGTGGCCCTGTAAGGTCTAATATTATGGCCTTTTGCTAGTATTAAATCTCTAGCCATAGCTCCTACAAGAAAGAAAGGAATATCTTCTGAATCTGCAATATAAGCAATTCCTTCAAGAGCAGCTAATATATTACTTTCAATCTTCCCTGAAATATTTAGAAAGTTCTTTCTCATAAATAATCCTTGCCGTTTCAATATTTCTAGTATCCCCAGTGGCCATTAGGTCTGTATAAATGAGTAAAGGAGGAACCAAATTGTTATATAAAGGATCCTGTCCAAATTCCCAGAATCTTTCCAAAATCTCTATATCTCCATTTTCATCCTTTATTAATTTGTTTTTTAACAAAAATCTGGCAATTGGTCTTTTTGCATAAACCGTAATAATCTGAGGTTTTAAATATTCAGTCAGTATATTTGCGGCTACTTCACCACCCCATAAAGCATCCGCTTCTTTCAAATTTGCATTCTCCCACCAATACTGATTGTCAGCCTTGAAACGACCAATCATTTTTTTTCGCTGTAGTTGCTCAGGATATGCAGTCACCCACTTGTTCAATAAATCTTTCTTTCGAACCAATTGCCTCCTTCGCACACCTGTATCAATAAGATAACCCGTTTTTTTTAAGTCATCCATAATCTCAACAACCGTCCCCAAGGCTACATCTGCCTTATTTGCGATATCCCTGTAAGGTTTATTTTCTAATCCAGGATTGCACAAAAGTGCGAAAATTACCTGCAGCCCTGTTGGTCTAAAAGTACGTGCTGGTTGGTCTATTTTCTCAGGTCTATTGCCCTTTAAATAGATATACAATGGAGGTTCATTAATATATGCATTCCCAACTGTGTCAATGAAGGAAACATCCATTTTTTTAAGTTCATCTGCAATTTGAGGATTTATGTACTTAGCAACAAGCATTCCTTTCTCATTTTGTTGCAGCCGATGGATTTGATGTATCACAACACCCAATATCGCTCGTGTTACTATATTTTTGATTTCAACTGCAAAATAATAGTCTAAGTCATTCCACTCAATTTTAACTACTGCATCTTTATAGTATTGTACATTCAATGCGTTATCTAATGCTTTGACTTCAAAATCAACTACTTCAGCAACAAGTCCAGTGTTTTTGCGTAACTCACCAAGTGCATCATTCAAGATTCTTTTTTCTTTGCTTTCAATAATCATTGATTGTAATACTCCTTATTACGTTCATTTTATTGCTATGTTCATTATTTATGAACATATCAAATAAATGAACAATAGTCAATAAATATTAAAATAATTTGATATATTTTCATAATTGTTCATTTTTTTTATTTGTTCATTATTTGTGAACATTACATTTTTCTGAACATGTGGTTGAGATTTACCCTTCTTTTACTATTTCCGGCTTAAAAGAAATCAAAACAACTAAGGCTATATTCTACTATGAGAGAAACTGTTTAAAATAAAGGATTTAATGGCGCGCCTGGGAGGACTCGAACCCCCGACCCGCTGCTTAGAAGGCAGCTGCTCTATCCTTCTGAGCTACAGGCGCGCATGAGCTCTCTCTAAACACACGCGACAGGCTCTATGCTATCTTGAGACCTCTCATCATGCATGTACAATCGGGGAGATCGGATTTGAACCGACGACCTCCTGCTCCCAAGGCAGGCGCGCTAAACCAAGCTGCGCTACTCCCCGAGATCCTTCACAAAAGATTTACAAGTTAAAATATTATCGTATAAAGACCAATGAGATTCAACTCTTTTTTCTCCCCAATCCCCTCTCTATCTCTGATTTGCTTATCCTTAGTGTGATGGGCCTTCCGTGGGGGCACACACCCGGATTAGATGTTTTGAAAAGGCTTTCCACAAGATAGCTCATCATATCCATGGAAAGAGGCTTCCCGGCCTTTATCGCGCTTTTACAGGCCAGTGTCGCAAGTATCTTATCCTTTCGGCTCTTGATGTCTCCTTTGGCTTCTCCCGGCTCACCTGTATCTTCCAAAAGAGACAAGAACACTTCCTCTGCTTCTTCCTGATTGAATATATCCGGATATTCTTTGAGCGCATAGGAGCGGCCGCCCATGGGATCCACGCCAAATCCAGCCTCCTCCAAAACACCTCTGTTCTCTTTAAAATTGAGCTCCTGGGACGGGGAAAATTCGATTATTCTAGGAGTGACAGACATTTTTCGCGGCATCTTTCGCTGTCTGTCGAGATCCTTATATTTATCAAACAAAACTCTTTCATGCGCATTATGCTGATCTATCACAAGAAGACCTTTTTCATCAACCGCAATGATGTAAAAATATAGATACTGGCCTAAAACCTGAGGCCCTGTTTTCTCTTCCTTACCCCATGGAACAAAAAGCTCTCTGGCATAGGGGTGCCTCTCCCTTCCGGTATCAGGAGAGAAAGATGTATCTCCATGAGAAGGCCTGCTGAAAGATGCTTCCTTCCTGTTTTTCGGAGCCCGGACCTCTTTGACCCCCATCTCTTTGAGAAGAGCTTCCTGCACTGTTCTGTATATGAATTGAAAAATCCGTTTTGGATCTATAAATCTGACCTCTGTCTTTGTGGGGTGTATGTTGACATCGACCTCGGAAGGAGGAACGTCTAAGAAAATATAGGCCTCCGGAAACTGTCCCTTTTCCAGAAAAGTACTGTAGGCCTGGTTGACGGCTGCCTGTAACGGCCTGTCCTTTATAGGACGGCTGTTAAGCCAGAACATTTGATACCTGCGGTCTTTCCTTCCGGAGGGAGGAATGGAGGCATATCCGGATAAACGAAAAGGCCCCTGCTCTGCCTCTAAGGGCAGCAAATTGTCCAACCTGTCTTTTCCGAAAACCTGATATATCCTTTCCCTCAGGCTGCTGACCGGAGAATAAGAAAACAATGACCTTTCTCCATGTTTTAACGAGAACCTCACTTCCGGATAGGCCAAGACAATGGTCGTGACATATGTGACAATTCGTGACAGCTCGGCTCTTTCGGAGGCAAGAAACTTTTTTCGAACAGGAAGATTAAAAAACAGGTCTTTGACTTCAAGGGACGTGCCTTTTGGAAAAGCTGTTTCTCTGATACTCAACAGCTTTTCTCCCTGTTTTTCTATGGAGACACCTCTCTGGCTCTTTCCTTCATAAGTCTTTAAAACGACCTTGGATACAGCTGAAATGCTGGACAGGGCTTCCCCGCGGAATCCTAAAGTTTTTATCCTGTTTAAATCTTCAGCCTCTCTTATCTTGCTGGTGGTGTGGCTGTCAAAGCATATCTCAGCATCAGCAGGGCTCATTCCCATCCCGTTATCCGTGACCCGGATAAGGGCTTTTCCTCCTCCGGCAAATTCTATTTTTATGCTGGTGGCACCTGCATCCAGAGAGTTCTCCACAAGTTCCTTAACCACAGAAGAAGGCCTTTCAATGACCTCGCCGGCGGCGATTTTTTGAAAAACCCTCTCTGGAAGTCTTCTGATAATCCCGCTCATCGTTAGGCAATCATCCCTTCATTTAGCTGGTTTTTCACACTGGTAATCCTTACTCGAACAAGACTTGATCTCCTACAGCCGCTACCAGGAACAACAACCTTTAAATAATTGGGGGTCAACACATGAAGGTTCTCATGCTTCTCTTTGATAACAACGCCGTCAAGGACTGCGTTCTCAAACCTTTTACGGAATTCCAGATTCTTTCTCCGGGAAAGTTCCCTTAAAAGCGCACTCCTCTTCTTTTCTGTCTTCGAATCGACTCCCTTTAGCCCGGCGGCGGCGGTTCCGGGCCGGGGAGAGTAGGAAAAAACATGAAAATAGGTGAGAGGTGATTTTTCCAGAAAAGCATAAAGATGATCAAAGTCCTTTCCGGATTCACCGGGAAATCCGACAATAATATCTGCTCCCATAGAAGCATCAGGAGATTTCTCTCTTGTGTATTCCAGAACCTCCCTGTATTTTTCTGAGGTGATTTTTCTTCCCATTTTTTCGATTATCCGCCCGGATGTGTGCTGGAGAGAGAAATGGAAATGAGGGCATATTTTCTCATTGGAAGCGATAAAATCAATAAACTCTTTATCCAGGAACCGCGGATCAAGGGAACTCAGGCGGATGTATTTTAAATCTTTGATGGTAACCAGTTCAGACAGTAGCTCCGGAAGAGAGCTTGCTGGTTCCAGATCCCTGCCGTAGAGACAAAGGTGAATGCCCGTGAGGACTATTTCCTTGTATCCTTTTCGGACCAGGGCTCTCACCCGGCCAGTGATTTTCTCATGTCTCTCGCTTCGGCTTTGCCCTCTTACCTGCGGAATAATACAGAAAGTGCATTTGAAATCACAACCATCCTGTATCTTAACCGGAGCTCTGGAACGGAAAGGCCTGTACTTTACTGGCTCATTCTTTCCATAACTCTCAATGACTTCTTTCTGTAGATCGTCCTTTTCATTATTTAAAAAGACTTTCCAGACTTTAGGGTCCTTCATGAACAAAAGCGGGTCTCTCTCGGCAAAACATCCCGTGACTATGATCCGTGCTTTGGGATTCCGGCGCGAGATTTTTCTGACGAAATTCCTCACATCAGCATCAGCTCTCTGGGTGATGGTGCAGGAATTGATTATGACAATATCGCTTTGATAACTATCTTCTTTCAGAAGGATCCCGTGACTCTGAAACCGCCCGGCCCATTGAAAGGCCTCTGCCTGGTTTGTGCGGCAGCCAAAGCTCTTTATGGAAAATGACCTCATATCCTCTCTTTAATTTTCTTGGATGCTTGCTCAACGCTTTTGGCCATCCGCTCCCTGTAGGTGACCAATTTCTCAGCAATTGATTTGTCTTTAAGGCTCAGTATCTCGACGGCAAGTAAAGCGGCATTGACAGCACCTGATTTGCCGATCCCCATACAGGCGACAGGAACTCCTCTCGGCATCTGAACCGTGGATAAAAGAGCATCCAATCCGCCTAAAGCCGCACTTCCCACAGGAACTCCTATGACAGGCTTATTGGTATGAGAGGCCACAACACCAGCAAGATGAGCTGCTTTTCCCGCCAGGGCAATAAATATCTCTGTTCCCTGTTTCTCTAACTCCGAAACGAGTCTTTTTGTTCTCTCCGGAGACCTGTGAGCTGAAGTCACCTCCAGGTGAAAGCTGATCCCGAATTCCTTGAATACACTGACAGCTTCATTTGCAATGTCAAAATCAGAGTCACTACCTATAAATACGGCGATTTTCATTACTATTCCTCCTTTACGGTTCCGATATCACGCCTGTAGTGGATCGCTTCAAAATATATTTTAGCTGAGGTCATATAGATCTTTTCCATAGCTTCTTTTAAAGTTTTCCCGGTCCCGCACACATTCAACACTCTTCCTCCGTCTGTGACATATTTCCCTTTTTCAAGTTTTGTTCCGGCGTGAAAAATAGTGCAGTCTTTTGAGTCTTCGACTTCTTTCAATCCTTCAATCAACTTCCCCTTCTCATATTTGGTAGGATACCCCCCCGAAGCCAAGACCACACATCCGGCCGCTTCATTGCTCCACTTGATCTCTTTTTCCAAAACATTTCCTTCAACGACGGAGAGGAACATATCTATAATATCACTTTGCATGCGCAGCATTTGAGGTTGTGTTTCAGGGTCTCCGAACCGGCAGTTGAATTCCAGCACTTTGGGCCCCTGCTCCGTCAGCATCAAGCCTGCATACAGCACGCCTTTGTATTTGCGGCCTTCTTCGAGCAGCCGGGTAATTGTAGGAAACATGATGTTCTTAACAACCTCATTAAACAAATCCCTGTCTATGAACGGAGAAGGCGATATGGCTCCCATCCCGCCTGTGTTCGGGCCTCTGTCCCCATCAAACACAGCTTTGTGGTCCATGGTGGTGACAAAGGGTGCTATCTTAACACCGTCAGAGATGACAATGAACGAAGCTTCCTTCCCTCTTAAAAACTCTTCGATCAAAACATTTTTTCCGGACCTTCCGAATTTTTTATCCACCATGATTGTTTTAATGGCTTCTTCTGCTTTGACTTTATTCCTGCAGATCATGACTCCCTTTCCGGCAGCCAGCCCGTCTGCTTTGATAACAACCGGATAGGGGAATACTCCCCTCTCAATGATTTTTCTGGCTTCTTCAGCTGAATGCGCAATCTTATATCTGGCTGTTGGAATTTTATGTCTTTCCATGAATTGTTTGGCAAAAATCTTGCTCTCTTCTATTTCAGCGGCAATCTTGTAAGGTCCGAAGATCTTTAGCCCCATCTGCTCGAATTCATCAACTATACCAAGAGTCAAAGGAATCTCTGGCCCCACAACTGTCAAATCTATCTTTTCCTTGGAGGCAAATTTTTTGAGTCCGTTGATATCATCTGGAGAAATAGAGATGTTCTCTGCTATTTTTGCGGTCCCGGCATTCCCCGGTGCACAAAATATCTTTTTCACTTTCTGGCTTTGTGATATTTTCCAGCACAGAGCGTGTTCTCTGCCCCCAGAACCCACAACTAAAACTTTCATTTCATCTATCCTCCCTCTTCTTATTTATGCTTAAAACACGAACGCTTTCACAATTTACGGTTCACAATCCGGCCTTAACTCTTCATTTTTTAAGATTTTCCACAAAATCCGTATAGGGAAATACACTTCTCAAGACTCTTGCGGCCAGCGGCACTGCTTTTTCAGGGGAAAGGCAGTATCCCATATTTAAGAAGTTTTCTCTGAATTTTTTTACTTCTTCTTTCACTTCTTTATTCCTGACCACTACTTCTGAGATATATCCTGATAAAACATCAAAATCTTTTTCTTTCATCCCGAAACGGGTCATCTCCTGGACTCCCATTCTTATTCCGCTTGGCTCCAGAAATGTTTTATCATCAGGAAGAGCCTGATAATTGACTATGATATTGTTTTCTTCGAGCCTGCGGGCTATATCCATCCCGTTACCGTACTTGTCTGTCCTCATGAGAACCTGATGTGTTTCCGTAAATCCGTCCGACTCATCACCTTCGACTTTTATCCCTTTATCCTTTAAAGAAGAGGCAAAACTTTTGGCATTAGCCCGGACAGCCCTTTGGTACTCCTCTTTGTATTCGTTCATCTCATAAGCAGACATCAACAATCCCACCAAAGTGCCGAGATGGTGATTGCTGGTAGAGCCTGGAAAAGCCCTTCCTCTGATATCGATCCACAGCTTGCGAAGGGGAGATTCTTTTGGAAAATTTCCTGCGATCAATCCTCTTTGAGGGCCAAAAAAGGTTTTATGAGTGCTGCCCGTAACAATATGGGCTCCTTCTTCGAGGGGCGTCTGAAACGCTCCGTATAAGCCCAGCACATGGGCCATATCAAACATTATGACAGGTGGATTGTCCCAATCTTTTACCAGGCCCGATACAAACTCAATGGGCTCCGGGTAAATAAACATGCTTTTTCCAAAAACCATTAGCTCTGGCCGGTTTTCTTCCAGTATCTCTCCCAACTTAACAATATCCGGCTTATAGGGATTTTCTTTCATGACCGGAAAACTGATCACATTTTCCTTCCCTGTCTCCGGATTTTCCTGGACATAATTGAAGAGAGCGCCGAACGGCTGGGAACTGAGGTGGCCCCCTAAATTCAACTCATTATTCATAACCAGTCTCATTCTTCTTCTGGGTTCTCCTTCCGGCCTTCCTCTGTTCAGAAAACGCACCATTGCTTTAAACACCACTTCATTCGCCATTTGCCCGCTTATGGTTCTCAACTCAACATTTTCACAGTTAAAATACTTTCCCAGCTCTTCTTTGGCCCTTTCCTCGATCTCTTCAATCAAATCGACCCCTTGATAAAAATAGACTTCCCTTCCCTTCATTGTTTTATGCTCGGCATAGCGCCCTGAGGGATCTGAAATCTCACACATCTTTACCAAGAGAGACGCGGTTGATTCAGACGGAATCAAATTGAAGCATTCCCTCTGCCTCCATAGGTTATTCCTTTCTACTTTTTTTAATAATTGCTCGGTTTTTTCCAATAATGATGACATGTTATGTCTCCTTAATAATTACTTAACCGGTATAAAATTCATTTCTTCAATTTTTGAGATCTTATCAAGCCTTTTTTGATGCCGTCCCCCTTCATACTCTGTATTCAACCATGTCTCGACAATGTAAACAGCCTCGTCTGCAGGAAGTATTCTTCCTCCCAAAGTAAGGCAGTTGGAATTATTATGCTTGCGGCTCATCTCGGCCATATACTCATCACAGCACAGCGTGGCTCTTATCCCCCTGAATTTATTGGCAACCATAGACATGCCTATCCCGGTGCCGCATACAAGAACAGCTCTATCAAATTTTCCTGAAACAACCTGCCTCACTGCTTTTTCAGCAAAATCAGCATAGTCCACACTCTCTTTTGAATAACACCCGAAATCTTTATTTTCAATACCCTCATTTTGTAGATAACTTATGATTTCCTTTTTTAAATCATATCCTGCATGATCAGATGCGAGAGCGATCTTCATTCAGCCCTCCCTTATCAAATTTAGAATTGAGATATCTTTGTACATCTCATTGATAATAATGCTTCTTCGCAATTATATCAATATTTCTAATAGATGGGGACATCCCATTAGGGGACACCCTAGTATAGACCCCCGCATTTATGTACGTGGCTTGCTACCAGAATGCAATCGTCCCTTGTCCTGCCTCTCAGAGAACCCACTCTATATAGGGACTTGCGTCTGCAGGATTGCGGTGGTGTATTAAATGGGAATATTTCAGAGGGAGACAATCTAGAATATTTTTTTAATTCCCAACGGATTCAGTAATATAGGGTGGTACCTTATGGAGCGTCCCCTATCATTTGTTTGGCCTTACCCATCAACTCCACTGCTTTTTGAACAACCTCATCCTCTAACCGGAAGGCCTTCATTCCATCATCGATACTCCATATTGAAGATACCAGTTCTCTCTTGATCTCTCTTTTTATCTCAGATTCGGCTTCTTTGAAATCTTCACTCTCATAAGAAAAACCAAGGTTATCCAAATAAGCTTTAAAGTCCATAATGAACTCCGGCCCTATGACCATATTTTTTTGGATTTTTATGTGACCCTGCTGCGGCACATCCTCCGGCTCTTTTTCTGAAGGAAGAATATATTTTTCAGAAAGCTCTGTTCCCTTTTCAATGAATTTCCGGGCATAAGAAAAGAAAGTGCCTCTTGATAAAAGGATATACGTCATTCTCTTGTATGTTAGAGCTGCTTCATAATCCGGGGATACTCCGCCCTGACCCAGCACTTTTCTCCCCTTGTTCGTGTAGGTAACCTCTCTTTCCTCAGGAGTGGCTTCCCTTCCTAAAACCCAATCTTCCAGATTCGTGTAATCTCTCTGAATAGATCTACCAGAGGGTGTATAATACCTTGCTGTTGTCAGAGCTAAAGCAGCGTCTTGCGAAACAGGAAAAATGGTCTGAACAAGGCCTTTCCCAAAAGAGGTCTCGCCTATGATAATAGCGCGGTCATTATCCTGTAAGGCACCGCTGACAATTTCAGGTGCGCTGGCGCTGCCCCTATTTATTAAAACCACAACGGGCATATCTTCATATTGATTCCCCTTGGTCGCAATAAACAGTTTGTTGTACTGCTTTTTCCTTCCTTTTATGGAAACAATAATCGCCCCTGCCGGTAAAAACTCATCGGAAATTTCCAGGGATTGCACAAAAGTCCCTCCTGTATTATCCCTAAAATCAAGCACGAGATTCTTCATTCCCTTGCCCACAAGGGCTTTCATCTTTTCTTCAAATTCCTGTGTTGTGGTTGTGGAAAAATTTCTAATGTATATATATCCTATATCCTCAGTCAGCATGAACGCATAAGGGACACTGTGCAGCGGTATTTCCTCTCTGACGATAGAAAACTCCAGAGGTTCTTCGAGCCCCTCCCTTATGATTGTGATGTTTACTTTAGTTCCTTTTTCTCCCCTCAGTTCCAGCATGGCTTCATAGCTTGTAATGGGCTTTGTGCTTTTTCCCTCAATATGGGAAATGATATCACCGGGCTGGATCCCTAGCCTGTAAGCAGGAGTGCCTTCAAGGGGTGATATCACCATCAAGCGGTCCCCGTGCTTTTGAATCATAATCCCCAGGCCGTAATACTTACCCTTATAATCTTCCTTTAAATTGTCAAGCCTTTCCGGGCTGAGAAAATAGGAATGTGGATCGAGTGTGGGAAGCATTCCTTTAATGGATTCAAAAATGAGGTCCTGAGTGTCGACCTTTTTGTAATAATGCGTTTTGACAGCCTCTGTTATCTCAGCTGCCTTTTCAATTCCCTCAGACCAGGTACTGCTGTTCCAGAGGGATGCATTGACAAGCAAAAAAAGGAAAGCAGCGGCCGCACCAATCTTTTTTTTCATATCTCTTTTCCTGATTGAATATTACCAAAGGCTTCATAAGTTGTAAAGTCAGATTGATGCGGAAAGCGAAACTTCCATTTGACTTATAAGGAACGACAAGTTATATTTCCTTAGCAAGAATCAGATAGAAAAAGGTTAAAATGTTTGGAAGCATAGGCGTGCCGGAACTCCTCATAATCTTTGCCATTGCTCTGCTTATTTTCGGCCCTAAGAAACTCCCCGAAGTCGGCAAATCCATAGGCAAGGCTCTCAGAGAATTCAGAAAGACTTCGGATGAAATTAAAGGAAAAATAGAGGATGAAATCCAGGCCGATGAATTCAGAGACCTCCAAAAAGACATAGACAATATAGGCAAAGAAGATTCAAGCCATTCCTCAAGTGCCGGTTCTGGTAGTAAAAAGGAAAAAGATCCTTATTCTGAAAATTATAAACCCAGGAAAAAAAAGAACATCAAAGAAAATCAAAAACAGGAAACCAAAAATCATGAGGAAGGCAAAAAAAAGCCCTGACAGTATGACCTTCCTTGAACACCTTGATGATTTAAGAAAAAGATTGTTCTACTCTTTTCTGGCGATTGTTATTGCTGTCATTCCCGCCTGGTTTTTCCATAAGCAACTCTACGACATCCTTGCCATTCCCGTAACCCGGTACTTACCAGAAGGAAAAACGCTGGCCTTCACCTCCCTCACAGCTCCTTTTATGCTGTACATCAAAGTTTCTTTTCTCGCCGCCATTTTTTTCTCTTCCCCTTTTATTTTTGTCCAGCTCTGGTATTTCATATCTCCGGGCTTGTACAAAAAGGAAAGAAAATCAGTTCTCCCCTTCGTGTTTTTTTCTTCAGTATTTTTCATTACAGGAGCTGTTTTTGCCTACTTTATTGTTTTCCCATTTGCTGTCCGCTTCTTCTTATCCATAGGTGAAGGTTTCGACCCTGTCATCACAGTGGATCAATATTTCACTCTCGCCCTGAGAGTCATCTTAGGCATTGCCCTTGTCTTTGAACTTCCCACTCTTGTCTATTTTCTCTCCAGATTCGGCATTATCACATCAAAATTAATGACCAAATATTTCAAATACGCTGTGCTTATTATCTTTATCATCGCGGCTGTTATTACTCCGACCCCTGATCCTATCACTCAAAGTATCGTGGCTCTCCCCATGCTGGCGCTCTATGGGATCAGTATCCTGATTGCCTTGGTTGTGGGCAAAAGAAAAGAAAAAAAGAGAAAAGAAGAGGAGGAAGAGGAAGAAGAAAAGGAACCAGCCGGATAAATGACTGACTATAAAACAATAGGATTGACCGGAACTAATGCTTCAGGAAAGGGAGAGGCCGCTCATTTTTTTGTCACACACGGATATGACTTCATATCTCTCTCGGATTTTGTCCGTGAAGAGCTCAAAAAAAACAGCATGGAAATAACCAGAAAAAACTTAATATCCATGGGAAACAAAATGAGAGAAAAGTCAGGTCCTGATGTTTTAGCCAGAAAAGCTGTAA
Source organism: uncultured Eubacteriales bacterium (assembly GCA_964624145.1). Taxonomy (GTDB): domain Bacteria; phylum Acidobacteriota; class Aminicenantia; order Aminicenantales; family Aminicenantaceae; genus WJMT01. Next base: position 269,216 of record CAZUXT010000001.1, read on the forward strand.
AAAAAATGACTGGCAAGACAGTCATTGACAGCATTCGGAACATTAAGGAAATCGAATATTTGAGGGAAAATACTGAATTCCTGCTGCTGTCTATCGACGCATCCCCGGAGATACGGTTCCAGCGAGCCCGGAAAAGGGGGAGGCGTGAACCTATGCGCACATTAAATGAGTTTATAGAGATAGAAAAAAGGGAAATGACCGGAAATAAAAAAGGGCAGCACTTAAAAAAATGCATGGAAAGCGCTGACTTTAAAATCACGAACCAGGGGACCCTCAAAGAATTTCATAGAAAGTTGAAAATTTTCATATGAAGCCAAAAAGAATAACCAAACACAGATACTACCTGAACATAGCCAAGGAGGTATCACGCAGGAGCACCTGCTTCCGCAGGTCCATCGGCGCCATTATCATCAAAGACGATCAAATCATCTCAACCGGGTACGTGGGAGCCCCCAGAAAAACAAAAGATAGTTTTGAGCATGGAATCTGCCTCCGGGACAAACTGAATATTCCTCACGGCGAGCGTTATGAACTGTGCCGGAGTGTCCATGCGGAGCAGAATGCGATCATCAATGCGGCCAGAGCCGGAGTGAGCCTTCTTGGAGGCGACATGTATATTTATGGCAGTGATTATCAAAGCCAGAGCCCTATCAATGCTTTTCCCTGTTTCATATGCAAAAAAATGCTCATCAATGCCGGGCTAAAAAAAGTCATCTGTTCCACGAAAGACGGAGGAATGAAAACATTCAAGGTCAGCGACTGGGAGAAGGAATGGAGAGAAAAAGATATCATAGACACAGAACACCAATACGGGAAAAGTGAAGGGTGGAGGGAGAAAAAGAATGAATCATAAACATTCTCATATTTTTGCTTTCGTGGTTTTTTTTGCCGCGCTCGTTCTCCTCGTTCCGGCATATTCCCAACAAACAGAAAAAAAGGAACCTGAAAAGGAAAAAATCACTTCCCTTCTCAGCCTTCTCGAAATCGTTCCCTCCGAGGAATCCATAGATTATGTTCAAAACAAAACCCAATTTCAACTCCACACCCTTCTCACGGAACAGAGGCATCCTGAAACCTGGAATTTGAGCGAAGTTGTCAGGGAGGACTGTACCGCTGGACTGGAAATGCTCTTTAAAGTTGACCAGGATATAGTCAACAAGCTCGACCAGCTTTCCCAAAATAAGGATGCGCTTGAGGCCGCTGTAGAAGCTGTTAAGGCCGCTCTTCTCTCGGGAAATAAAATATACATTTACGGATGCGGCGCTACAGGAAGACTGGCCAAGCAGATGGAAAGCACATTCTGGAGGCCATTCTGGCAAAAAACAAAAAAACAAAACCGGATATGGGAAAAACTCAAAAACCATCTTAAGGATGACATCGAGGAAAGGCTCATAGGTGAGATGACCGGAGGAGACAGGGCCCTTATAAGCTCACTTGAGGGCTTTGAAGACCTTCAACTGATAGGAGAACTCCAGTTAAAAGAACACAAGGTCAAAAAAGGAGATGTCGTCATCTGCGTGACAGAAGGAGGCGAGACCTCATCGGTCATCGGAACAATATTGTCCGCTCTGGACGAATGGAAACAATCTTCCGGTTACATGCCGGAGAAAAGCAGAAACAAGCTGTTTTTTGTTTACAACAATCCTGATGACAGGCTGATGCCCTTTACCCGAAGCAGAAAAGTCCTTACAGAAAAAGGCATTACAAAAATAAATCTGACAACAGGCCCTCAAGCTATCAGCGGCTCTACAAGGATGCAGGCAACCACTATCGAGACTTTTGTGATAGGTCATATCATTCAAACCGCACTGGACCGGTCTTTAAGAGAATTTCTATCAAAAAAAGAAATGGAAAAACTTGGATTCGAAGAAAAAACAGAACTGGAAATCCGGCTTAGAGAATTCGAGAATATACTCAAACAGGTCAGAAAAGTAATCCCTGAAATAGCCAAACTCACTCTGCTGGAATCAAAAACCTACGAATCAGGGCATTTCTCGACTTATTTCGCCGGCGACGGACTGATCACTGTCTTTATAGACAGCACAGAGCGAAGCCCGACATTCCGCCTTTATCCACTGGATACGGTCAACCAAAAGGAGCGACGGTCATGGATCCAAGTCTGGACCGCAGCCCCTGGACTTGAAAAAGCATGGAATGTTTTCCTTAAAAGGCCTTTTCACGGCCTCTCCTATGATTTTTATCATGACCCTTTCCAAAACGAAATAGAGGACCCTTTCCTGAAAAAAGCAGCCCTGGAAAGCCTTGATAACGCAGGAAACGACCAGAAACGGCTTTATGATTTTTCTTTTTCACCTTCAAACACAAAACAAAGAGGACCGGAAGAAGAAGACTTAGGTGTTCTGGTGGCTGTGTCACCTGAAGAGAAGCAACTCGAAGATAAAGATTCTCCTTTCTGCCAGTTCATAAGCCTTTTTAAAAAGAACAAATCAAATACAGCCGTTCTGTCCGTTTCAAACAAGGCTGAAAAAAAAATAGACAGGATTATCCCCGAAATTCCTGATTTCGAACCAGGTCATAAGGACGTTTCCGTTGCCATCTCAGTCAATAATAAAAACGACCCTCTCAACATCAACCAGCATACAGCTTTGAAAATCACGCTCAATGCCCATTCAACGGCCGTAATGGCCAGACTGGGGAAAGTGGTGGGAAACACCATGACAAATGTCAGCCCCAGCAACCTGAAGCTTATCGGGAGAGCCACTTATCTTATTCAGTCCCATGTAAATGACGCCCTCAGCAGTCCGGGATGGGTTGAAAAATACGGTATATTCACACCTCTTTCTTACGGGGAGGCTAATGCGGTTCTTTTCGAATCCATAAAATTCTTAAAGAGCGGGGGAGTCAGATCCGGCCAGACTGCTGAAGTGGCTCTGTCCATAATCCGCATTCTGGAATCCATCCGCCAGAATAAAGGAATATCTCAAAAACAAGCTTTTAAACTGGTGCAGGAAAAAGGTCTGCTTCAATACCTTTCCAATGCTAAATCTCCAAATAAGTAAAAGCCGGCATAAAAAGAAAATCTCTATTGCGCTTTTCTGCGTTGTGCTTTTACTCTGCCTACTTCTTGTCATAATGGATCAAACAAAAAGAGAAAAAAGAGTGAGGCTTGGAAACGAAATCTTCGTTTCTCAATATTTTTCAGAAGTGAGGGATAAAAGAGTCGGCCTGGTCGTCAACCACACCTCCCTGCTCCCGGAAGGAATGCATCTTGTGGACTCTCTCACTGAAAAAGGCATCACTGTGGCATCCCTGTTCACTACGGAACACGGGTTTCTCGGTGATAAAGAAGCGGGCCAGAATATCAGAGACAGTCAGTATAAAGGGATAAGGATCTACAGTCTTCACGGAGATATCAAACGACCCACTTCGCAGCAAATCAAAGGCCTGGATGTGCTCATCTATGACATCCAAGACGTGGGAGCCCGGTTTTATACGTATATCGCCACTATGAAATACATACTTGAATCAGCATCTCTTGAAAACATCCCCGTATATATACTTGACCGGCCCAATCCCACGGGAGGCCTTATCATAGAAGGACCTCTTCTTGACAGGGAACTGGAATCTTTCACCGGCCCCTGCCCTGTCCCCATACGCTATGGTATGACCTGCGGAGAACTGGCCCTCATGATGAGAGGGGAGAACTGGATCCCAAAACATACGGACATCCGGGTTGTAAAAATGAAAGGGTGGAGGAGAAAATATTTTTGGAAAGACACAGGCCTCAATTGGATCCCGCCTTCTCCCAATATCCCCCTGCCAAAAACCACTCTGGCTTTTCCCGGGACAAGCCTTTTGGGCGGGATAGGGCTCAATCACGGAATAGGGACTCAAAACCCTTTTCTTCAATTTGGCGCACCCTGGCTTGACCCTCAAACCATTATTCAGAATATGGGAGAAAAATCGGTCCAGGGAGTAATCCTTTCACAGATCACATATACACCGCGTTCTCTTCCGGGAAAAACCGCATATCCTCCTTATAAAGACAGGCTCTGCAGGGGGATACTCATCTCCGTCCAGGAAGAATCAGCATTCCGCTCCCTTGAGTTCACCCTGGATCTCATCAGGACTTTAAAGAATCACTTTCCGGATAATGTAAAAATAATAACGGACAAATTTGACAGCCTCTTTGGAAACGACTGGCTGAGGCATTATATCGAAGACAAAATTTCCTATGAAGAGCTCAAAGAACTTTTAAAAAAAGACGAAGACGCATTCCGCCAGCAAAGAAAGCCCTACCTCCTCTACTAGAAAGGAGCAACTTCATAAAATTCAGGTGTGGCTGAAGCGACATTGAAGATTTAGCCTTCTGAGTGCTGTGTTTGAGGGAACTCGGCACAGCCGAGCTGTGAGCATGTTTGACCTGAATTTTATCCTTAATCTTCCCCGATGATCTCTTTGACCCTCATAAGCTGGACCTGATAAGACCTTTCCATCTCTTCCAGGCGCTCTGAAATATAATTAATGGTTTCCTTGAGATTGGGGATCAAAATATGTTCCAATGCATTAACCCGGCGTCTGGTGACATTTATCTCCCTCGCAAGAAGCTCAACCGCTTTCCACAAACGGGCGATCTCCATGAGGTCCTCAAGCAGTTCCTGCATCTTTTTTAAGCCGATATCCAGCTCGCTTTCCGTATTGAAAAAATCATAGTCAGATGTTTCCAGACTTTTGATCCTGAATTTAGGGATGGATAGATTGAAGACCTTTTCAGACCTAACATCCAGGCTCAACCTGCCCTCAGGAATAAGCTTTTCAATCTGTTTTTTGGAATGCCTGGTCCGGGCAACAGCAAACGAGATGAAAACCTTGTTCAGCTTTTCCCCGACTCCCTCCTGCAGTTCATTCAGCTTTTTCATAAGCTCAAGGAACCGCCTCATAATCTCTTCTAATTTATCTTTGAGCAGCTTGTGCCCCCGTTCCGCAAGCTTAATCCGTTTGCGCAGGCGCAGAAGCTCCATCCGGTTAGGATTGACGTGCATTCTCATTTTTTTTCTGAATAATACTTATCTAAAAATTCCGTGCCTATCCTTTTTAATTCGCTCTTCGGGACCATGCGCAAAAGCTTCCATCCGAGGTCCAGGGTCTCTTCAATGGAACGGGATTCTGTCTCGCCCTGGCGCACAAATTCATTCTCATATCTATCTGCAAAATCCAGATAGATCCTATCCATATCAGAAAGCGCGGCTTCTCCCAGAATGAGCGCCAGCTCTCTGGCTTCCTTTCCCCTGGCATAACAGGCAAAAAGCTGATTCAAGACATCAGCATGGTCTTCTCTTGTCTTTCCTTTTCCGATTCCTTTGTCCTTGAGCCTGGAAAGGCTGGGAAGCACATCAATGGGAGGGTAGATTCCCTTCCTGTGTATCTCTCTGCTCAACATGATCTGACCCTCTGTGATGTATCCTGTCAAATCCGCTATGGGATGGGTTTTATCGTCCTCTGGCATGGTGAGAATAGGAATGGATGTTATGGAACCTTTTTTCCCCTTGATTCTGCCTGCCCTCTCATACATAGAGGCAAGGTCTGTGTACAAATAGCCCGGGTAGCCTCTTCGGCCCGGAATTTCCTTGCGGGCAGCGGAAATCTCTCTCAATGCTTCAGCATAAAAAGTGTAATCAACCAGTATGACCAGGACATGCATGTCCAAATCAAACGCAAGGTATTCAGCACAAGTAAGGGCAAGCCTGGGAGTGGCGATCCGTTCTATAGGAGGCTCATTGGCCAGATTAAGAAACACCACAGACCTTTCCAGAGCACCGGTGTCCCTGAAATCTTCAATGAAAAAATTAGCCTCTTCAAACGTGATCCCCATCCCGCCAAAGACCACGGCAAACTTTTCTTTTTTACCAAGGACTTCAGCCTGTCTTGCTATCTGAGCGGCTATCCTGGGATGGGGGAGACCGCTTCCTGAAAAAATGGGGAGTTTCTGTCCCCTGACAAGAGGGTTCATTCCGTCTATGGATGAAATTCCGGTTTGAATAAACTCAGAAGGATAATCTCTTGCTTGAGGATTGATAGGGCTTCCGTTTATATCCAGTCTTTTCTTTGCTATGATCTCAGGGCCCCCGTCTTTCGGACTTCCGGAACCGTTGAATATACGGCCCACGATTTCCTCTGATACCCCCAGTTTCTGGGAGCGCCCCAAAAACCTTACCTTCGACTTGTTGATGCCCAACCCGGTGGTCCCCTCAAAAACCTGAACCACGGCTCTTTCCGTGGAAATATCCAGCACTTCGCCTCTGCGCAGACCTCCCCCCGGTGCTTCTATCTCGACCAATTCTCCGTATTTGACATCCTCAATCTTTTCAACAATGACTAAAGGGCCTACAATATTGGTAACCGTCAAATATTCTTTACGCATTCTTAAATCACCCTTTTTTCTTTATCAATTCTTTAAACTCTTTGTCGACCTCGATAAAAATATCATGGACATCAAGATCCTCTGCTTTTTCCGGGATAAACTTCATCTTAGAGATCTGTTCTCTGACTCCCAAATTGAGGATATCCTCCAGGTTGATCCCGTCTTTGAGCGCTTTTATGCCGAGATTGTGAAAATGGACTATGGTCCTCAGCATCAAATACTGCTTTCGTAAAGACGTATATGTATCCTGAGGGTGGAAAGCATTCTGATGAAGAAAATCTTCCCTTATGGACTTTGCTGACTCCAGCACCAAACGTTCACTATCCGAGAGGGATTCCACACCGACCAGCCTTGCGATCTCCAGTAGTTCAGATTCTTCTTCCAGAAGTCTCATGGCTTCCTGTCTTATCTCCGGAAAATCCTCAGCAATCTCTTTCTTCCAGTAATCCTTGATATCCTCCACATATAATGAATAGCTGTTCTGCCAATTTATAGCGGGAAAATGCCGTTCATTGGCTAACTTATCGTCAAGTGCCCAGAAGACTTTAACCACTTTGAGTGTGGACTGAACGACCGGATCCGACAGATCTCCCCCTGGCGGAGAAACCGCTCCGATCACGCTTAAGGCTCCTTCTCTCTTGTCAGAACCAAGACAGACCACTCTTCCCGCCCTTTCATAAAACTCGGCAAGTCTGGATGCCAAGTAGGCGGGATAACCTTCTTCACCGGGCATTTCCTCCATACGCCCTGATATCTCCCTGAGGGCTTCCGCCCAGCGGCTGGAAGAGTCAGCCATCAGGGCTACGGAATAGCCCATATCCCTAAAATACTCGGCTATGGTCATTCCTGTGTAAATGGAAGCTTCACGGGCAGCCACGGGCATGTTTGAGGTATTGGCTATGATTATGGTCCTCTCCATTAAGGGTCGGCCTGTGGAGGGGTCTTTGAGTTCAGGAAAGCTCAACAAAAGGTCAGCCACCTCATTCCCGCGCTCACCGCAGGCAACAAATACAATGATTTGTGCATCAGACCATTTAGCCAGCTGGTGCTGGACAACAGTCTTACCGCTCCCAAAAGGTCCGGGCACACAGGCTGTCCCTCCTTTTGCTAAAGGAAAAAGCGTATCGAGCACTCTCTGCCCTGTAGAAAGAGGATTCACAGGCATCTTTCTCTCTTTGACCCTCCTGTTCTGGCGGATAGACCAAACCTGAAACAGCCGTATCCTGTATTCAGCATCAATGCCTTTGATCACAGCCGCTGTCTCTTCTATGGTCATCCTGCCTTTTTTTATTTCCTCTACTCTTCCCTCTTTCCCGGGAGGGACCATAATCTTGTGTTTTATTAGGGGGGTCTCTTCAATCTCACCCAGAAAGTCTCCCTCCTTGACCATCTGTCCCTTCTTGACAGCGGGCTTGAAATCCCATTCCCTTATTCTATCCAGAGGAGGGACTTCGATCCCTCTTTTTACAAAGTCTCCCTCTTTGGACCTGATCACATCAAGGGGACGCTGGATTCCGTCAAAAACCGAACGGATCAGTCCCGGTCCCAGCTCAACACTCAATGGTTCGCCTGTCAACACAACAGGTTCTCCGGGACCTATACCTGTGGTGTTTTCATAAACCTGGATAAAAGCTCTGTCTTCTCTGAGCTCGATGATCTCTCCTATAAGTCCCAATTCTCCTATTCTGACCATATCGTACATTTTTGCTCCCAGACATTCCGAAGCAACAACGAGAGGTCCTGCTGTCCTAATAATCTTTCCTTCTTTCATTTTAATCTTTCCCTTTAACTAAAGAATCCGAGCCCGTGGCCTTTATGGAAAGGCCTTTCATCCTTTTCTTAATAAGATCAGAAACTTCCCTATAATCAGAAAATCCTGCTATGACGGGACAAAATTTGCTCTCCAGTCTATTGATTTCCTTTTGCAAAGGCTCTAAAAATTGATCATGGACAAGGCAAAGAGCGATCTCTTCGCCTTCAAGCCCTTTCAGAATATCCCTGGCTTCATATATGTTTTCAGGTGTGTATACTTTGATCCCCAGGGCTTTGAGCGGGATAATCAGGTCCGCATCTCCCATGACAGCTATTTTGCTAAACATAAGTCTCGCTTATCCTGTTTTTTAAAATTTCCACCGGTATGCGATTCATCTTTCCTCCACCCACTATACGGAACAAATCAAGTTCTTTCTTTTTTGCCAGCACATAGGCAAACACAGGCTCGGGACCGAAAACGATGTACCCGGCTTTTCTTAAATATCTCATAAGAAAATCTTCAAAGATTTTTTCCATCTCCACAAAAGATTCTTTCTCCTGAAAAGCATCCATTCCGCTGCTCCATACTTCAAAATAGGGACTATGCTTCAATCTCTCATTGATATCAGAAAAAGAAAGGTCAAAAAAATCCCTTATCCTGTCGGTCTGAATATACCCTCCGTTCATTAAAATGGACTCAAGCTTCCCCTTGGAAAGCTCCAGATATTTAATCCGAGCCAGTATTTTTAGATTCCCCAGATCTATTCTATGGCGCACATAATCTATGATGAACGGATACCCTGTTTCCCTGGCTTTTTGAAGGGCCTTTTCAGGAGTCTTCTCTTCTTCGATCACCATTTTGACCTTTCTTTCCAAAAAAAGACCGGACACGGAACTGAGCAGACTCTCCTTTTCTTTCTCGAGAAAAACATCCAGTTGTCTTGTGTCCTTTATCTCTTCCATTTCCTCTAAAAAGGTCCCTGCATCAAATATTGTTTTTAAAGCGGAAGAAAAATCTTTCTCTTCCGCACTCTCCAGAAAAACATCCTTGGGAATCAGCTTATTTTCCAAGGCACGCACTCTTCCTACGGCAAAAGCATAGTCGAGCCGGGATACTTTCATAACTTAAGATCCCCAGCAATCAGCCCTTCAATCTCAGGACGAAGCTCTTCTTTCATCTCCTCTCTATCAAGCTCACTCTGTTTCTCGCCGTCTTTCATTATCACCTGCTTCTTTAATACCTGTTCTCCTTTCAAAGCCTGCTCAAACGCTTCCTCCATGACCTTGTTAATAATCTCCTTTTTAAAGACAAGGATCTTCATCCTTTTATCCAATCGTGCTTGAGTCAATATCCTGGTTGCTTCCATTTCAGCCCGTCGTTGTTCCTCTGAAAGGTATGCCTCGGCTTCCTTAAAACCTTCCTGTTCCGCATCTGTCTTTATCTGCTCTGCCTTATTCCTGCTTTCATCAATGATCTGATGGGCTTCAGCCTCGCCTTGAGAACTGATTTTTTTTAAAATATCATCCAGTCCCATTTTTCGTCTCTAGACCTCGACTATAATTTGATCCCATTCAACAAGATGATGGTGATCAGCAATCCAAGAACCGCATAGGTTTCGACCAATGCCGCAAAAATCACGGGCTTCATCATATCCTTCGGCTGTTTAGCCACCATATAAACACCTGATGTGCAGACCTTTCCCTGGTGGATTCCTGACAGCAGCCCGGTAAAAGCAATGGGGAGACAAGCAATGAGTATCTGCCACCCTTGATAAGTCGTGGGTGTCACCAGTGTTCCGCCTGTTAATCCCAGCTTTAATATCACTAAGAAAGCACTGAGAAAACCGTAAATCCCTTGAGTGCCGGGAAGCGCAACCAGTAAAAGAAGACTTCCGAATTTTTCAGGGTCCTCACTCAGAACGCCACTGGATGCCTGCCCTGCCAATCCGATACCCACAGCAGACCCTATTCCTGCAAAAATGATAGCGAATGCTCCGCCCAATATAGCTAACGTCAGACCTAATTCCATTTCAACCTCCTTTCCCTAAACAAATATTTTCTTAAATACGCTTATACTCATATAAATTCTGTATATTCATTTTCTAATTCAAAAGGTTTGAAAGGCTGTCCTCCTGAATCGAAAAATTTACTGAAAAATTCCACAAACTGAAGCCGCATGGAATGAACAAATCCGCCCAGAAAACTGATACCCAGATTAAACAGGTGCCCGATGATAAAAATCAATGCCGCAAACAACCAGCCTATCCAGGGAATGCCAAGGGCGCTTTCACATAAAGTGTTGACCACCATGGCGATAACAGTCGTGGAGAGTCCCAATGCCAGAAGACGAGAATACGACAGCACATCCGACAAATACCGGGATATGTCATAGAGACTGTATAAACCTCCAAAAAATCTTGATATGGGATTAGGACTCGGGGAAGCAAAAAAGACAATCCCCAAGGCGCCTCCTATGGAGGCATAACCCCAGCCCGGACTTTTAGTTAAAAGATACAGCACCAGACTCGGCAGTAAAACCAGCCATCCCCCTTGAACAAAAAAGGCATTCACGTATTTTTTTTGTTTTATATTCGATATCATCCTTAACAGGGTACCAAACCAGACCTGTATGAATCCGAGAACCAAAGACAATATGAGAAAAGACAACGGGTTTTTCAATGGATCAATGACCAATAATTCAGGTATAGGAAATCCGAACCAGCCCCCGACCATACTTCCCAGAAGCACATTCGCAATGCCCACAATGAAAAGAAGTTTTAAAAACAGTTTGAGCCCACCCTTTGGTTTGGCCAACTTTATATACATCAGGCTGAGAAGAGCGACCACAAATCCGTAACCCGCCTCACTCACGGTTAAACCTAAAAAAACAAAAAAGAATGGGGCCAAATACATGGTCGGGTCAAGGGAACCTCTGCTTGGAAGGCCGTACAGCTTTGTAATGATTTCAAAAGGCCTGCCAACCGGCGGATTATCCAGAACGACCGGTGGATCCTCATCTGGAAGAGGAGAGCGGAAAAAGAACTCCACTGATTCTGAAAAGGGTTCCAGCCTGTGTTTCAATTTCCCGATATCTTTCTTCTGTATCCATCCTTCCAGGAAAAACGCCGACTTTGTTTCTCCCATAAAACAGGAAAACCTGTGCTTGTTCCGCTCGTTTAATAAGGCATCATAAACAAGCATCAGTTTTTCTCTATATTCCAAACTGAGCTCCCTTGCCTGATTATCGATTCCAGCAGCCCGGTTCTCTCCCTGTTTAATTTCCCGTTCCAGTTTTTTTATGATATCCGTAACCGAATCAGATTTTTCCGCTCTTTCTAAAACAGTCTCTGAAAAATAAAAAGGATTGAAAGACATTTCCCTCAATGATTCCTCCAATTCCTCTTTTTTTTCTTTGAGATACATGAGGAAAAGCGTGACCTCTCTTTTAGTTTGAGAGAGCACACTGAACCAAATTTCTTTCTCTTTCCGGATTTCTATTAGGTCTTCCAGCGCAGATAAAGGAATGGTGCCCAACCGCATTTCCGTTAGTTTTGTGGGCTGAAAATCCAGGACGGGAATGTCCAGATCCTCAAAGGCTCTCAATGCGGATTTTTCTCTGTCCAGATATTTGTCTGCGGATAGAATATCTTTCTTGCTTTTTTCCAAGGTTTCAGCTTCTTCACATACAGAAACATAATCAAATTCCAGTATTTCTCTTCTTTTCTTTACGGCCAGTTTGGGTTTTTCCAGCAAAATCTTATCAGCCAGTTTTTTTTCTTCCCATTTCGAAAGAAAACCTATCGCATGAGAAAGCTGAAACAAATGGTGATCGAGCTTGGATTCGTCCTGAAACGGAGCGTTTAGCCCCAGTTCATCAAAATCAGTCTTTTCTATCTGAACAAGGCCCTCTTCCTGAAGAGATGAAAGAAAACCCTTTTTGATATGGGAATGACCGATGATCTGGACCTTTTTTATTTCAGCTACAGCCATTTATCAAACTTCCCCGCTCTTTAGGTATTTTTTAATTCGTTCAGCAGCTTTCTCAACAGCTTTCTTTTTGAATTTCTCGGTTTTTTTCTGCAGGGCTGATATTTCCTCTTCTCCCTCTTTTTTTGTCTTCTCTGCCTCTTTGGAAGCCCTTTCAATGATTGACTCTTTTTTCTTCTGAGCCTTTTTTCTCGCTTCTTCAAGGACCCTTTTTTTTATCTTATCTGCTTCCTGCTGCGCATCCTGTATGATCTTTTGGGATGTGTCCTCCCTGGCTGTCTGGACCTTATTATCGACCTTTTCCTCGGCTTTTTTTATCCTTTCCAAAGCTTCTAAGGGAGAGCCGTTATTTTTTTCCTTTTCCATTTCCCGTCCTTTTAATCACCTTTATCCCTACTGTCTTCTTGTTTAACCTGGATTATATATAAAGATTGATAATTTGAAAAGATTTTCCGCTCTTTTAAGAAGGGCGACCGGTGGTCTACATAAAAAAATCATGCTGGAGATAATAAGCCCTAAAATCAAAATCTTTTTGTTCGGCTCTTTCTTTTAGCTTCCTAAAAGGAGATCTATAGTCGAACAGCCCATAAAGAAAAAGAACATAGGCTCCCGCATCGATCAAATCTTCAACCATTTCATATTCCACTTCACCCTCAAGATGAACAATCAATCCCCCTCCGCCTGAACGGCAGCTATGGCAGAGGTCTTTCAGCAAAAGCCTCTGTTCCTCTTCAACGGATTTTTCAGAGATATGTATCCAGGCTCCGTTATTTCCTGCTTCAATAAAAACCGGATCTAACGGACCATGATGGTAATAAACAAGCCGTGTGTTTCCGTCCTTACAGCTTACGGAAAGCTCCTGTATATGAACCGCCTCTCTTTTGACCTCCCTATTGCTTAAATAAATATAAGCTCCGCACCGAGCTACCCTATGAAGCCCTGAAAAGACAGAGGGTTCTGATTCTTCTTCCTTTTCAAATTCTCCTGTGTGAAGATACGCTAAAAAGGTATTTTTTTTCAGGCATTCAAGTGTCAGCTCTTCAATCTCATTAAATTCTTTCCTTGCCCGGTCATCCGTATAGAGCTCCAATCCGGAACCGATCAGCCACATCAACTCCGTCTTTTCAAATCTCCCTGTATCGATAAGACGAAAACGGTATCCCTTTTTCCGGCACATCTCTGCCGCATCAGAAATCCAGTCTTTATCATACTGGTCATCACGAACCGTGATATGTTGACCCAATCCCGCAGCATCCAGCAGTTCAAAGCCCTGATCAAGAGAAACGGAACTCTTCTCTTTCTGTTCTGTTTTCCTCTTCTCTTCTTCCATGGAAAAAAATCCCTACTATTTTTTTTAAACCACATTATGGCAAATTGCCGTTTGCAAGTAAAGCATCTTGAAAAAAGGGATGGCATATTCTATTATCGGGAGAGGAATATCAGAATGAAAAAATGTATCGTACTTTTCTCCGGAGGTATCGATTCCACGACCGCTCTGTATTGGGCTAAAAATAAATACGACAGGGTCCGGGCTCTAACATTTGACTACGGACAAAGACACAGAATAGAAATCGATTTTTCAAAGCAGGCAATCAAAAATACAGGAATCCCTCAAACCGTATTGGCTCTGGATCTGACTCAAATCGGAGGTTCCTCTCTTACGGATGAAAATATTCCTGTTCCGGAGTATGACCCGGACAAAAAAGACCCCAAAAAACTTCCTTCTTCATACGTTCCTTTCAGAAATGGAATATTTCTCTCTTTAGCTGCGGCCTGGGGAGAAGCGTACGGGATACATGAGATCATATGCGGGTTCAATGTGATAGACTCGCCTGATTATCCTGATACCAGAAAAGAATTTGTGGAATCCATGGAACAATGCCTCAACACAGGAACCTCAACCAGCAGCACAGAGCTAAAATTCCGAATCATAGCTCCTTTCATCCAGATGAAAAAATCAGAAATCATCCAGGAAGGGCTTATTCTGGGGGCAGATTACTCTTATTCTCTATCTTGCTATGAAGGAAAGGAAATCCCTTGTTTTAAATGTCCCGCCTGCTTCATGCGGAAGAAAGCATGGAAGGAGGCAGGACTTAAGGACCATCTTATAAAAAGGCTTGAGAAAGAGGGAAAATTATGAGCTGGACACTCACAGTCAAAGACAGATTTCAGGCGGCCCATTTTTTAAAAGGATATGAAGGAAAATGTGAAAAAATCCACGGCCATACATTTTATGTAGAAGTGCAGGTTTCAGTTGAAAGTCTGGATAAAACCGGAATCGGAATCGATTTTAAATTCATTAAAAAAGCTCTATCTGAAATAATGCCTGACCACACACTTTTAAATGAAGTCTATGATTTCAATCCGTCCGCAGAAAATCTGTCCCGGTATTTTTTCAACGAATTAAAAAAAAGATTTCCGGTAAAGTCAGTCACAGTATGGGAATCCGAAGATGCCTCAGCCACATACTCTGAAGATTAGTGAAATCTTTGCATCTGTTCAGGGGGAAGGCCTGCGTCAGGGGGAAGCCACTCTGTTCGTGAGACTGGCCGGATGCAATCTCAAGTGTGACTTCTGCGATACAAAATATGCCTGGAAGGGAGGAGAAAACCTGGACATTGAGCAGATCCTCAGCAGGATTGAACAAGAAAGCAAGCGCTTGCCGGCAGACTGGGTTTGCCTTACCGGGGGAGAACCTCTTATGCAGGACTTGAGGGGGCTATCAGAAAGATTAAGAGAAATGGGGATGAAAATCCAGATCGAAACCAATGCCACCTTTTATCAGGACCTCTCTGTGGACTGGTACACTGTATCGCCCAAACCACCCGATTACTTTTTTCAACCGGAATACAGAGAAAAAGCCAAAGAAGTGAAGCTTGTTGTGAGTAAGGAACTGACATACGAAGCGGTTCAGAGACTGAGAAATGAATTTCCGGAAAAGACACCTATCCTTCTTCAACCTGAATCCAACCGAAAATGGAGCAG
>CAZUXT010000002.1:0-215923 GCA_964624145.1 uncultured Eubacteriales bacterium
GCATGGGGCTGGCGTTCCGGGATGCGCTCCCGGTTGAAATTAGCCATCTGCTCGATGAGGTAATGATCCTGCAGCAGAACAGGCCCGTCGGGTCCTACAGTGAGCGAGTATTCATCGCTGGATACAGGAATCCCTGCATCATTTGTTGTGAATTTACGGTCATTTTTTTTCATATATTCCCCTCCTCTAATTTGTTTCTGACTCTATTTAAGTAAGTTCCCTAATAATATAGGTAATATATAATTATTGTCAATTAGTAATCATTTTTCACTGCAACTTGGTCCAAAGATTCACCTTCCATGAACCACCGATGCCCACCTGGATCGGCCTTTAAACAACAAGGGCCATTTATTCGTATAAAATATTAAGATAAAAAAAATCACATAGGGAGGGTGTAATGGCTATAAATCTGAAAGGAAAACATGGATGGGCTCTGATACTGGTCCTTCTGTTTTTCAGCCGGCCTCTATTCATCAAAGGAATACAGGACCTCACAAACCTTTATCAATCTGGCCCCATTGTGTTGAAAAACTCACCAGGATTTGGAGAGGAAACGGACTGGAAGACTCAGTTCTATAACACTTTTTGCGATATCACTGTTGCTCCTGATGGGTCCATTTTTGTTGTATCAAGCCGGCAGCACACCATATTTAAATTTAATTCCAAGGGTTCTCTACTCAAATCTTTCGGTCAAGAGGGACAGGGCCCAGGCGATTTTAACACCCCCGACAGTATATCCATCCTGGATGGAAAATACCTGGTGGTCGGAGAGTATTCCTTGAACCGACGCATCAGTCTTTTTGACCTGGATGGAAATTTTGTCAAACTTTTGAAAACAAAACAGAATGCTTTTTATCCCACAGCGGCCAAGGATGGAAAGGTTGCTTACATCGGTGTCACCTACCGTGATGAAAACAGCCCTCACCCTATCTTAATCCAGACTGTTATCATCAAGGATATTGACACCCAAGAGGAAAAGGAAGTCCATGCCTTTAATACCACACACCGCTCCATTAGACTAAAAAATGGGGGAAGTTTCTCTTTCAGTGACATTGAGGGTTGGATCTTCATGGCCCGCACTAAAGAAGGAAATCTGGCTGTCGGCATTTCAATGGAACCATTTCTGACCATATACAGTCCAGAAGGACAAAAGTTGACAGAATTTTCTCTAAAAACAGAGCCTGTACCGGTAACAAAATCAATTATTCGCCGTTACAAGGAAATCCAAATCAATAATCTAAGACAGGACCCGCGTTTCAAGCAGGGCATGGGAAAGCAATTCTTGAATGAACTTGAAAAGGCTTCCTTTGATCAACTTTTTGACAGTAATCTTCCCCTCTATCATGAAATGCTAACAGATGAAGAGGGCTATTTCCTTGTCTTCCGTTCGGGCGACTGCTTTGTCGACTGCCCGATACGGATCGATGTCTATTCATCTGAAGGAAATTTTCTTTGCGAAACAGAAATAAAGCCTGAAGAGTACGAACTTGTCATTGATAAGCGCAGTAAACATTTGTGCTTTACAAAAAACGGCCTTTTCGCGCTTGTCCAGCTGAAAGATTCAGACGATTTCCTCCTGAAGTTGATTAAAGTCGTTTTTTAATGGTTTAAAAAAGCTTAGAATAAGACTATAAATGACCTTTTTTAGGAGGAATTATGAAAAACATCCTATTGGTAACCGTCATCTCTATCATTATTCTCCTGTTCCTTGGATGCCCCCCTTCAAATAAGAGCACCTCTCCGGATAAATTACCTGCTCTGGACGAATTACCCGATAATTACCTGAAGTTCACATTGGATAAAAAAAATGACCGTTTTGAAGGACAAAGTGAATATCTTGAAGGATTTCAAATTTCCATGGACATTTCCCCCAGCCTTTTAAAAGAAGAATTGAGTAAAAAGAATGTAATCTCACTCATTAAGAATCAAGAAATAACAGGCACTCTGACATATCCTAACGGAAGAACAACCGAGATAAAATATGAAGTTGTCCGCCATAGAGAGACGGAAGATATCTATATGAAAACAACCTTAGGCTATTTTCTTTGGGAGTATGCTGCCGTACAAAATAATGAAATCGCCTTTATTATCAACTGGTGGTACTGCCCCCCAGCACAAAAAGTCGACTTGGATATTCTCAATATGACCGAACAGCTCCTTTCAAATCAATCAAACTGGCATAAAAACGATGACAGAAAATGCGATGATGACATTAAAAGCAATCAATGGAGTCTCTTCTGTGCCTTAAAACATGCTTTAATGGAAAAAACAGGAGAATACAACCATCATAATACCGCCATGCAGTCCGTACGATCCGTCATAGATGATCTGATCCCCGATCACGGGTTCGAACACACATTGATGGATTTCAACAATGCCTCCTCCACGATCCATAAAGATATTTTAAATGTCCTTCATATGGCTGAGGAAAGAATCAGCAAAGAGTTACAAAATCCGAATAATTAGATTCTCCCTTTACTTGGCCCCAAGCTTCATCATGAATTTTCGGAACTTTATAAGAGGGACAACCCTTTTAGGCGCTGTGTAGCTGACCGGCTTCTTGCGTATGCATGATTCTACACAGTCAACTGCTTTATCAACGCTCATCATAAACGGTTTAACCTCGCCCTTGGCCATTTTCGTATCGACAAAACCAAACCGGATGTTGGTTACAAACACGCCCTTTGGCTTTAAGGCCAGGGCCAGCCCCCTGAGATAATTCGACAAACCTGCTTTAGAGGCATAATAAGAAGGAGCCTCAGCTGAAAAAAGCTCATCGGCCAGACTGGATATTCCGATAAAATGCCCCTGTTTTCTTTTGACCATCTGAGGAATCACGGCTGCCGCTGTTCTGACCATCCCGGTCAGGTTGACATCAATAACTCGAGCTTCACCGCTCATGTCCAGGGGATCCAGCAGCTCACCAATCCCCACAAAGTAGATACACAGATCCAGAGGACCTTCCTTTACCAGTTCATCTATCAACTCCGAATATCTGCTGTCACTGACATCTGCAACATAGTGATTGTAGGTTGGCCCGGATAGGGGCGATTCGCTTCTTGAAACTCCAGTGATATCCCACCCAGCCGCAAGCAGCCTTTTTGTTGCCGCCAATCCTATCCCATCGGAATTACCAATAAGTATGGCTCTGGATTCCATTCCTTTTTCTCCTTCATTTCATGCTTTGATTTTTGAGTGTCTGGCTATCAATATACACTATGCCCTACTTAAAACAAACTTCAGAGCATTAAAATGAATACCAGACTCCCTCACATTTCGCTTTACACATCGAAACAGCAAACATATACTTTACCAAAAAGGGTTTGATATATGATTTAGGAGGTCATACATGAAAAAATCATGGGTCAAAGTCACAATTTTCTTTGTGCTCGCCACTCTTGTTGTTTACGCAGCCGAAGAAAAAATCTTCAACGGACTTTACTTGAATCTGGGCAATCTGGCCAGACTGTCCCATGCCAAATCCCGTTCCATAAGTCCTGAAAACTTTACAGGGGAAAAAGGGAAGGGGGGCATGTCAGTGGACGGGCTTGCCAAGAATGCGGCCCGCGACCTGGGGCAGGGATGGAAGGTCTCTCCCTTTATCCAAATCCAGCCGAAGGAGACCTTTGTGCTGGCTGAGATCCAAGGCCCGGGTGCCATCCAGCAGATATGGATGACTCCTTCCGGAAACTGGCGGTTCTCCATACTCCGGTTTTACTGGGACGGAGAGAAAGAACCTTCTGTCGAAGTCCCGGTGGGCGACTTTTTCGCAAGCGGATGGGGACAGTTCGCCCAGGTCTCATCCCTTCCCATCTGTGTGAATCCGGGCAGCGGCCTGAACAGCTACTGGGTCATGCCTTTCCGTAAGTCCTGTAAAGTCACCATGGAGAACCTGAATGACGAGAAAATGACACTCTACTATCAAATCAACTACACCCTGACCGATGTGCCTGAGGATGCCGCCTATTTCCATGCCCAATTCCGGCGCTCCAATCCTCTTCCTTATAAATCCGACTACACCATTGTGGATGGGATCAAAGGATGGGGACACTATGTGGGAACATATATATGCTGGCAGTCCAACAACACAGGCTGGTGGGGAGAAGGTGAGATCAAATTTTTTATTGATGGAGACAAAAAGTTTCCGACCATCTGCGGCACAGGAACCGAGGACTATTTCTGCGGCTCATACTGTTTTACGGATGAAGGGAAATACAAGGAATTCACAACGCTCTATGCCGGAATGCCTCAAGTCATAACACCTGACGGGATGTGGCAGTCCCAGCAGCGCTTCGGCCTCTACCGCTGGCACATCATGGATCCCGTGCGGTTCGAGGAAGACCTGAAGGTTACGATCCAGGCTCTGGGATGGCGCTCAGGAGGGCGGTATCTTCCTCTCCAGGATGATATTTCATCCGTGGCTGTCTGGTACCAGCAGGAACCTCACGCCAAATTTCCCCCTCTCCCCGGCAAGGATGAACTGGAGATTATATAGCCATAGAAAAGAAGATCACTTTTTTTGGTTAATTCGGATAATTGAATTCCAGCCCCCATTTGGACCGGACAGCCTCTTCATTCATGTCTCAAACATTTCACTGGATTGACAGCGGCCGCTTTGATGACCAGGAAGAGAACCGTACCCATCGCTACAGCCATTGAAATCACTCCGGATAAAAAAAAGTATTTTATCCCGATATTGATCCTGTAAGGAAAATTCTGTAATACTTTTTGCATGATGATCCATACGAGGGGCCAGGCTATCACATTGGCGAGAGCGACCAAAATCATATACTCTTTCATGATCAAATACATCACACGGTAGATCCCGGCACCGAGCACTTTACGGATCCCGATCTCTTTTGTGCGCCTGTTGATCATATTGACTGTTAATCCAAAAATACCAAGACAGGCTATAAAAATCGTAAGTATGGAGACATATCGAATAATGGCACTCCAACGTTTTTGTGATTGATACAGGTTTTCAAGAGCATCATCCTGAAAATAATGGACAAAGGGTTTATCAGGCTGCACTTCTTTCCAGGCTTCTTCCAAATAACGCATTGTGGACGGAATGTTTTTTGTGCCTATCTTGACCAGAATCCGAGTGAACGGACTAACCGGCCTCAAGTGAAATATGGCAGGGAAGATTTCATGGCTCAGTACGCTGAAATGAAAATCCTCAAGAACGCCCACGATCTGTGTTTGATTCAAATAGTCCGGTATCCCCAACCTATCTATGATTTCCTGATCAATTAGGATACCCGATTCAAGATCCAGCCCTAACGCATTGATGAATGATTGATTCACAAGGGCCTCATTGGAAGAATTGTCGGCATTCTGGATAAAATCCCGCCCCTCAATCACATGTAAACCCAGCGTTCCCACAAAACGGGAATCGACCATATTGTAATGACAATCAATGCCTTCGGGATTACTTGACCTAGGATAGCGGGCAAGCCCAAAAGGGGCATTGCAGGCCGAAACTGCTTTTATATCCGGGTAAATCGCTATTCTGTTTCTGAAGGTATTTAAAAGCCGTTGTGATTCCTGAAAAGTCCGCTCTTGTGTCCTGACAACAACAAGACCCTTCTTTTCATATCCAAGATCTTTATTGATGAGAAAAGACAGCTGATCACTCAGGAGCATTGTAGAAAGAATCAAGCTCACGGAAAGTATGAATTGAAAAACGACCAAAGCTTTGGTGACGCCGCTTTTCATTCCGATGGCCAGTCGTCGCTTCATGATCTCAACGGGCTGAAAACCAGCCATGATAAAAGCGGGATAACTGCCGGCAAGGAATCCGGTCACAACCATAAGAACAGCCCCTGATGCCAGATTCTGCATTTTGAGCAGCGCATCGGCGTTTAACATTTTGCCTGAGAGAGTATTGAATGTGGGAAGGAGAAGTAGTGTTAGTAGAATCCCTCCCCCAAACGCCACGAATGTCATCATCAGTGATTCTCCCCAAAATTGGAAAACCAGCTGTTTCTTTTCAGCTCCGATAACCTTTCGTATCCCAATCTCATTTGAACGCGTTGAGGACAGGCCTAAACTCAGGTTTGTAAAATTTATACATGCAATGAGCAGAACCATGACGGCAATGCCCATAAGAATATAAATGGAGGCCACACCCCTGCCATGGTACACGCCGACATCGAGATAAATATCCTTTATCGGTTGGAGATAGAAGGAAAAAGGATTGCCCTCTCTGGACCAACCTTTGGCCCTCCATCTTTCAATGTTCGATGCAAAGTACTGCCGCGTAAATGGATGAAATCTTTGTTCAACCCGTGCGGCTGACACACCCTCTTTCAATTGAACGAATATCGGAGTGCCCCACCAGCCTGCTGCATAAGTTTGTAACAGATCCGGCCGGCCGTATGCCCACGGCAGGTTGGATATATGAATCAAGATTTCAAATTGGATGGATGAGTTCTTTGGCGGATCTCCCGAAACTCCTGTCACAATAAAATCTCTCATTTCCTTTCCAAAAGTGACCTGCATTGTTTTCCCAACCGGATCTCTGTTTCCAAAATACTTTTCAGAACAGCTTTTTGTGAGAATAATGTCATTCCTGGAGGAAAGAACTGATTCGGGGCTTCCTTTAAGAAGAGGAAACGAGAACATCTGAAAAAAAGGAGCATTTACAAGATGAATGCGCTCACGAAATATCTTATCCTGATACCGGACGACACCTGTACTGGGAGCAAATAATGTTTGATACTTGATGTCCGGAAAGAACTCTGTCAAATCCTTTGCCATGGCCGGCACCATATCCGGATCACGATGCCGAATGCTCCCATCAGAATTATCATATGAAACCCGCGTGACACGGAATAATGTATCCTGATTTTCATGGAATCTGTCATAAGAAAGCTCATCGGATACATAAAGAACCGCCAAGAGGCAGCAGCTTACCCCAAGCATCAAGCCGCTGATATTGATAAATGTCATCAGTTTCTTTCTCGTCATATTCCGAATGGCTACTTTCAGATAGTTCAAAAGCATGTTAAGCCCTCCTTGCATAGAAGTGATGACCAGCCCGGGTAAGGACCTGATGAACTGACTCCAGAACCATCGGCGGGCCGCCTTTAGGCCTTTTTTGCTGAGGAGCTCCCCATATACGGATGATACATATTCTTTAAAACTCTCCTGCTCTTCCTGATCCATAAATCCGAGAAGAAAATTCAAGGCTTTCTTTGGAGGATAGGCTTTCTTATTCATCGGTCTGGTTGCTCCGAGCTAATGAAGAGATAAAATCCTTCCACAGGCCCTCCTGCATGTTCCAGGACTCCTCCAGAGTCTTGATCCCTTTTTGTGTAACCAGATAGTACCTGAGTGCCTTTCCGCCCCGGACATGCTTGGGGTCTCCTTTGAAGCTTTCAATTAAGCCCTTTCTCTTCAATTTATCCAGGGCCATATAGAGTGAGGCAATGGCCCAGTCTTTTCCAGTCTTATCGAGCAGGTACTTGCGGATATCCATCAAGCAGGCCGGGCCGTTCTGATGGAACACAGCCAGCATGAAAAGCTCCTCTAATTTGGTTAAAAAAGCCATTTTTTTTCTCCCGGTGACAGCATCTTTTTTTTTTTAGCGTCGATTCAAAATCTCACTCATATTATTAAATAATTTAATTATATATTAAGACGCTTAAAAAGGCAAAAAAGTTTACATCCATTTTAAAATTCTGTGAAAAAGAGGGTTTTTAACTAACCTATACTATCCAAAAACACTTTTTTATTCATACTTCAACGATTCGACCGGATTTTTCGAAGCGGCTTTTATGGACTGGTAGCTCACTGTAAAAAGCGCTATGAGCAAAGCGATGACCCCCGCGCCAAAAAACATCCAAAGCCCAATGTGCGTATGATAGGAATAGCTCTGGATCCATTTCTTCATCAGCACATACGCCAACGGCCAGGCAATGACATTGGCTATCCCGACCAGGATCAGAAACTCTTTGGACAGCATCCCCACGATCTTTGAAACAGAGGCACCCAGGATCTTTCTCACAGCTATCTCTTTGGTCTTCTGCTCCGCTGTAAAGGATGCCAGCCCAAAGAGACCCAGACAGGACACAAAAATCGCCAGGAAAGTAAAGTAATTGAAAATCTGACCCAGCCTTTCTTCATTCCTGTACTGTCTGTTAAACTCCTCGTCCAAAAAAGAAAAGGAGAAGATGAAATCAGGATCAAATTTGTTTATGGTTTTTTTGATGTTCGCAATGGTCTCCGGGATACCTGCTGAGCTTGTTTTCACAAACATGTTAAAATACGGAAGGTTCTGGTACAAACAAAACACAATAGGCCGAATGTCCGAGTGCAGAGAGGTCCCGTGAAAATCTTTGACCACGCCCACAAGTTCCCCTTCATTTCGACCCATGGAAAACATTTTCCCAACAGGGTCCTGGAAGCCGGTCAATTTAAGCGCTGCTTCATTGATTATGTAATTCCTTCTGTCTGTCGCAAAGTCCTCTGAAAAACTTCTGCCGTGTGCCATTGTCATATCAAATGTCTCAAAATAATCATAATCCACACAGGCAAAATTCATCTGCACCGGACTCTCTGAGGCTCGCCCCTCCCAGTAAACAGGATTGTTGTTGTTGACATTGAGCGGCACACTGGATGCAGCTGAGACGTACTGGATACGGCTGTCTTTCAGTAGTTCTTGCTTTATAGCCTCGTAATTTCTTCTCAGTTCCCGGCTCGTCCGGACGGTCACGATCTGTTCACGGTTAAAACCAAGGTCTGTGGAACGGATGAAATGCATCTGTTTAAAGACCACAGTGGTTGAAACGATCAGTACAATGGACGCTGTGAATTGAGTGACGATCAAGCCTTTTCTGAAACGCCCTCCTTTTGAACCTCTGGCTGCGGTGTTCTTCAAAGCGCTTACAGGTTGAAACGAAGAGAGAAAAAGAGCCGGATAAATGCCTGAAAGGACACCGGTTAAAACCGCGATCAATAAAATCCCTATCATGATTTCAAAATTCTGGGTAAAGTTCAGATTCAACTGTTTTTCTGCCAGGGAATTAAAGGCAGGCAGCGCTAGAAGGACCAGTAAAACAGCCATCACCAGTGCAAAGACCGCCAGAAGAACGGATTCTCCGAAAAACTGTCTGAGGACATCTTTCCTTGTGGCGCCGATGACCTTTCTCATCCCCACTTCTTTGGCCCTTTTTGATGAGCGCGCGGTTGATAAGTTCACAAAATTAATCCCTGCAATGAGAAGCACGATCACGGCAACCGCTGAAAAAAGATACACATAGACAACAGGATCGGTTCCGTTCAGGGAGAAGAGATGGATCTTCTTGAGCGGCTGCAGCCCCACATAAAGCTTGTACATGTTCTCTCCGCGGTGCTTATTGATGGTGTCTTTTATCTTCAGGCCAAATTCATCCGCATTGACATCCCTGTGGAGAAGAAGATAAGAAGCACAGTCAGCTGACCATGTCTGCAACCGACGCTCTCCCATAAGATGAATAGGGTGGGTAAGAAAGTCAAACTGCATGGAGGAGTTCGCAGGAATATTTTCAATGACTCCGGTAACTGCCAGATCGACCCGATTATCAAAATGGATGACCCGGCCGATCGGGTCTTTTTCTCCGAAATATTTTTTGGCGGTCCTTTCCGTAATGACAGCAGAATTTAAGCTGGCAAAGGCTGTTTTCGGGTCACCGTCTTTGAAGGGGAAAGTAAATATCTCAAAAAACTCAGAGCTTACCAGCGCACAGCGTTCACTAAAAGCTTTTTCTTCATACCTGACGGGACATGTCCATTCTCCATACCAGGTGCCCTTATTCACTTCGGGAAAATCCTCCTTCAGTGTGGGCATGAGCGCCCAGGGACTGGAAGACCACACGCTCAATGGAGTGGCTGTGGTCAGCCTGTAGATATCATCTGCGTTTTCGTGAAATCTATCAAAGCTCAGCTCATCCTGCACCCACATAAGGATAAGAATGCAGCAGGCCATTCCAATGGCCAGTCCGGAAACATTGATGAATGAGTACCCCTTATACCGCTTGATGTGCCGTAAAGCTATTTTTAAATAATTCCTGAACATAACAAACCTCCAGTAGATTGTATCTTTAATTAAAAAAGGCAAAGAACGAAGAAAGTGACCCCAGTACCAGTGCCTGGCGGCTGTGCTTCCTTTTTCCCGGACGATTTCATAATACTCCTCATCAAAATCGCCGTGGATCGGGAACGGCCCGTCCTGGGAAGCCAACACTTTAAGCAGCCAGCTCGCAAGCCCGGGCGGTTTCTTTCTTAACGTTTTCATGTGTTCTTGTTCTCTTTAAAAGCATATCTGGAAATGCTCGCCCACAGAGACCTGTTCAACTCCTGCGCCTCTTTCAAAGCTTCCAGGCCTTCTGAAGTCAAAGTGTAATAGAACCTCCTGCGCCCCCGTCTTTGAGGAACGGTTTCCCCCGACCTTTTGTCAACATAATTTTTTTCAACCAATTGCTTCAAGGCGCTGTAGAGATTTCCGTATGTGAACTGTTTTTTTATTACTTTGGATACATGCCGGCGGATCTTCACTCCATAGGCCTCATCTTTAAGCCTCCAAATCGAGAGGAGGAGGATTTCTTCGGTTTTGGTGAGTTCTTTCATGAAAAAATGTCCTTTTTTGATTTTACTGAAAACCAGTATTATTACTATAGACGGAAATCTTGTAAAAAAGGTTGCCGGTATTTAAGAAAAATAAGTCAGTACGGCTTATTGCTCCATTATTTTGAACCATTCCTTCTGGAATATGAGAACCGGTTTGAGAGACACTACAGTCACCTGCGGTCTATTGTCTCTATTCCTTCTATGCCCTGTTTTATGGTATTATCTCTTTCTCGCGGGTCTTTTGTGACCGGACAACATGTTTATTTTGTGTATGATAATCTATAGAGCCTCTTAAAGGGCGGAAATTTGATAGAGGAGAAAAACGGATGAGAAAAAATTTGTTTTCTATCATTTTAATTCTGATTTTTGTTGTGATAGGATCTGTCAGGCTGTTTTCTCAGGACAGCACCGTTATCAAAAACCTCAGAATCAATAAGGACCGTTTACAGGAAAGGCTCAATCATTTGGCTGAATATGGAAAGAGTGAACACGGGGGGATGATAAGAGTGGCTTTCAGTCAAGCAGACAAGGAAAGCAGACCTTATATTATTTCTCTTATGAAAGAGGCAGGACTTGAGGTTAGGGTAGACCCGGCAGCTAATATCATAGGAAGAAGGCAAGGGGAGAATCCGGAGCTTCCTTCCATCTTATTTGGTTCCCATTCGGATACAGTTCCCCAAGGAGGCAAGTATGATGGGGCTCTGGGTGTTTTAGGAGCTATCGAATGTGTCCAGGTGATCAAGGAAAACAATATCAAGACCCTTCATCCTTTAGAAGTGGTGGTGTTTACAGATGAAGAAGGAGGATTGGCTGGAAGCAGGGCTATGACAGGGACTTTGACTCCGGAAGCCCTGGATATAATCAGTCACAGCGGAAAAACAGTCAGAGAAGGGATTCAGTATTTAGGTGGAGATGTCAATGAATTGGAAAAAGCCTTTAGAAAAAAGAAAGACATTAAAGCTTTCTTGGAACTTCATATAGAACAGGGCAGCCGGCTTGAAAGGAAAAACATTGATATCGGGGTCGTGGAAGGCATTGTAGGAATTTACTGGTGGGATGTAGTGATAAAAGGATTTTCAAATCACGCAGGAACAACACCCATGAATATGAGGAAAGATGCGCTTTTATCTGCCGCTCACTTCATCATCGCTGTGAATGAAGTGGTGATGAGTGTTCCGGGAAGCCAGGTGGGAACAGTAGGAAAAATTAAAGCCCAACCCGGAGCCCCAAATGTTATTGCCGGCCAGGTGGATCTGAGCCTGGAACTTCGAGATCTCTCCAAAGAAAAGGTCGATTCTCTTTTTGAGAGGATCAAGGAAAGAGCTTCCCTGATTGAGCAAAAGACAGAGACAGAGATCCGGTTCAAGGCGCTGGATGCCAATGCAGAGCCGGCTCCAACCCATCCAAAGGTACGAGAACTGATAGCTGAATCTGCCGAAGATTTAGGATTAAGCTGTATTTTTATGCCCAGTGGAGCTGGACATGACGCTCAGAACATGGCCAAAATCACACCCACAGGTATGATTTTCGTCCCAAGTGTGGGAGGAATCAGTCATTCCCCGGAAGAATACACAACTCTCCAGGATTGTGCCAATGGAGTCAATGTTCTGCTTCATTCCGTGTTAAAGATCGATAAGAAGCTGGATAGACCATCTGAGTTTTGATATTTTAATAGGGGGACAGGCCCGGAGAATTTATTTTTTATCAATAAGTTCGCTCGGTTCCTCACTCCACAACAAAATTAAAAGACTGTTCCAAAAAAGAGTTCTTGTACTTGTCTTTTATGGTGAATTTAAAGGTGTATTTTCCGGGAGGGATATCTGTGACACGGTTTGTTATATAAAACGGGATGACCGGACTGACAAAGCCCTTTTGATATTCCACCCAGTTGTTTTGCTGGAAGATGATGTCTCCCGTCTCGTTAATAATGGACGCATCTTCAGATACCCAGATTTTATACTCGCTTCCTTCTTTTCTGATTTGATATCCGTCCGGCTCAATGTAAAGCAGGAACGGCTCACCGGATTTTAAGGTGTTTCCTTCCCTCTTCACATAATCCCTGTATCCAATGATCTCTGTGCAGAGAAACAGTTGGCTCACACTCAGCTTCTCACTGCTTTTGATCATCATCATGGCTTCAGCCAGCAAGGAGACCGCCTGATTCGTATCTCCTTTTTTCAGCATATTCAGGGCGTCCAGGATGGTCTTTTCTATCTCGTCCTGCTGGCCAACTGATTCACCATCAAAGTTTCCGGAAACCATCTCTGCTTTTAACAAACAAGGCAACAAGGCTAAAGATAAAACCAATCCAAAAACCAAGAGTCCCCTTTTCATATTTATCCTCCTTATTCTTAATTATTATGAACAGGACCTTTATACAGCATTTAGGATATAAACTGGATAAAAAAGAGTCAACAAATTCATTTCTTTAAATATTGGTTTCTGATATATTATACATCATAATAAATATTTACTAGGAGGTATTTATGTTACACAAACGTATTTTTTCGATTTTCCTTGTTGCTTTTCTTGCCATTTTCTTAATCGGTGGGATATCTACCTCTTCCTTCGCTGCCAAAAAGACAAAATCACAAGAAGTTATACAGAATACAGATCCTGCACTGCGCTTCGAGTGGTTCTCCAAACACCTGGAAATGGAAGCCAGCTCAGAGTTCAAAGACCTTAAATGGTGGCACATCGGCCCCACGAACATAAGCGGCCGGTGTACGGACGTTGCCGTGGTAACACCCAAAGGAGAAAATTATACCATCTATGTGGCCACAGCCTCAGGCGGAGTCTGGAAAACCGTTAACGAGGGCACAACCTGGGAACCCGTCTTCGAAAACGAGATCACCGCTGCCATTGGAGACATCGCTCTTGATCCGACAAACCCTCAGGTTCTATGGGTAGGAACCGGAGAAGCCAACATCTTCCGCAGTTCCCAAAATGGTGCAGGGATTTACAAATCTGAAGACGGCGGCAAATCCTGGAAACACATGGGTCTTGCTGACACCCTGACCATTGCCCGTATCGTTATCCATCCTGAGGATTCGGATACGGTCTATGTGGCGGCTGGGGGGCATGAATGGACAGACAATGAAGAAAGAGGAATCTATAAGACAACAGACGGCGGCCAAACCTGGAAGAAAATACTCTATAAAGGCCCGCGGATCGGCGGATATGACCTGGCTATGGACCCTGGAGATTCCAAAACCCTGTATGCTGCCCTCTGGCAGAGAATCCGCCTCAAATGGAATGACCCCCGCAACTTTACCGGCTATGACCAGAGCGGCATCTTCAAGACCACGGACGGAGGAAAAACCTGGAATCCCATAAACAACGGTCTTCCCGAGGCAATGCACATGGGACGGATCGGACTGGATGTCTGCCTTAAACACCCCAACACGCTTTATGCCCTGGTCGATAACTATGAAATCGCCAGAGAACTGACAGAAGAAGAAAAAGCTGATTCGTACACAAGCGCTTTGCCAGGGATCATCAAAGGAGCCACAGTATACCGCTCTGACGATAAAGGCGAAACCTGGCATCAAACAAGTGGGCTAACAGAACAGATGAAGGCTTTCATGATGCGCCATTCCGGAACATACGGGTGGGTCTTCGGACAAATCCGTGTGGACCCCAATGATCCTGACAGGGTTTATATCATGGGAGTTCCCTTGAGCGTCTCTACTGACGGGGGAAAGACCTTCAGGACCATAGGACGAAACGTCCATTCCGACCACCACGGAATGTGGATAGATCCTGACAACTCCAACTACGTCATCAATGTGAATGACGGCGGCATCGCTGTCTCTTACGACAAGGGAGAAAACTGGAGGACCTTTACGGACAATCTGCCTGTGTGCCAGTTTTTCAATGTTTCTTATGATATGGCCACCCCATTCCATGTCTACGGCTCCATGCAGGACCACGGCAGCTTCCGGGGAGAAGTCCGGAAACGAACCGCTTTCGGAAGATATGGAATGGCCATGCCCGGTTCCGGAGGAAATGAAATGGAGGGATACCAATCAGTGGAATGGGAATACACCCCAGGCGGCGAAGGCTCCACTCATGCCATTGACCCCAACAATCCTGACATCGTGTATTCCGCCGGATTTTATGGACACATCACGCGATCCAACCTTAAGACCGGAGAGGCAAAAAATATTTTTCCCCCTCAGACAAATGAAATCGATACACTCCGAGGTCAGTGGCTGGCTCCTATTATTTTATCCCCCAGTCATCCGGAAACCGTTTACCTTGGACTTCAATACCTGTACCGCTCCCGTTTTCAGGGAGATGTTTGGGAAAGAATCAGCCCGGATTTAAGCTACGGTAACAAAGACGAACTGGGTGACATCCCTTATCAGACCATCTTCGCTATAACAGAATCCCCTTTCAATCCTGACCTCATCTACGCTGGCACAGACGACGGAAAAGTTTGGGTTACCCATAACGGCGGAAAAAACTGGAAAGAGATCATGAACGGACTTCCCTACAGAAAATGGGTCAGCTGTATCGTAGCCTCTGAACACAATCCCTCTGTGGTCTACATGACACAGAACGGAAAACGAAATGATGACTTCAAACCCTATGTATGGATGTCGGACGATTACGGCCAGACTTGGAAAGACATCTCCTCGGGGATTCCCCTGGGACCTGCGAATGTGATCCGCGAAGACCCCATCGATGAAAACATCCTTTATGTGGGGACAGACGTCGGCGTTTATGTTTCCAAAGACAAAGGAAAAACCTGGGCTGTTTTAGGCGGAAATCTGCCCACTGTCTACGCCCAGGACCTTATCATCCATCCCAGAGACAATATCATTGTTGTGGCCACTCACGGACGCGGAATGTGGGCCCTTGATGCCAAACCCGTTAACGGCGGACAGCGCCGTTTTCGCTGGATGTACTGAGTTTCAAATCAATAGGTCAATACGCCTGGGGGCTTTTAAGCCCCCGGGCTTTTTTTGATTGGCCAGGTTAATAACATGGTTATTCACGAGTCGAGGTTGCAGCAGATGCGAGGCGCAGGGCAGGTTATATGTATTCTATGGTAGCCGGCGGTTTGGGTGTTATTTCATAAGCCACTCTCGTGACAGACGGGATCTCTTCGGTTATTCTTTCTGAAATCCTCTTCAAAATATCCCAGGGCACTTCGGTGGGCTCAGCTGTCATCGCGTCCCGGCTTTCCACGCATCTGATAATCATGATTTCTCCGAAATTTCTCTTCCCCTCTTTGACTCCGGTTCCCTTATCGGTCAGCAATACCGCAAACGCCTGAAAAGGTTCTAAAACCAGGATCTCTTCCTCCACGATTCGGGTGGCTCTGCTCACCTTTCGGACTCTTTCTTCTGTTACCTCGCCTATAATCCTTGTGGATAATCCCGGACCAGGGAAAGGCATCCTTTTGTACAGTTCCCTGGGAAGCCCTAAGGCCTTGGCCACTTCCCTTACCTGAGGCTTGAACAGTTCCTTTAACGGTTCTATGACCTTGAATCCATATCCCTTTTCCGAATCGATACCGATTTGTTCCAGAATATTATGCTGGGTTTTGATCCCGCCTCTGGTCTCGATGATATCAGCGGCAATGGTTCCCTGGATCAAATATTTCGCCTTACTTTTAAGAACAGCCTCTCCAAACACTTCATAAAACTTATTGCGAAAAGCTTTTCTTTTATCCTCAGGATCTGTGATACCCTTAAGCGCAGAGAAAAAACCGCTGCGGGCATTGATGACCTCCACTTTAATCCCCAGGTCTGAAAAAGCCCCGGATACGTACCTATCCTCATTCTCTCTCATCAGGCCGTCATCAATATAAATGACCTTTAACCGGTCCCCCAGTGCCTTATGCGCCAGCACCGTACACGTGGAACTGTCCACGCCTCCGGAAAGAGCAGAGATAGCCCTCCCCGAACCCACTGTATCTTTGATCTCACTGACTTTTTTTTCGATAAATTCCTTTACTTTCAAATCCAATACACCCTCCTCGTTAACCCGGGTAATTCATAAAAAGGCTTCCCCTGCCGCACTCCCTTACGGTCGTTCGCAGGGAGAGAAACCGCCTTGCCTCATGAATGATCCGTGTCAATCTCCTTTGTATTTTAAAATATACTTTTGATACTCTTCTTCAACCTCGCCTTCTTTGCGGTCTCCTTTATGGATGTAGATCCTGTAGCTAAGAGTGACCGGATCCTCCGGTTTGAGAACCATCGGCTCCAGTCCCGGCCAGGATACATTAAGTATGCCCGCATAACTGTTCCGTATAAGCCAGGAAGGCGGATAATCAGGATGGGAAGGGGAAACAAATACAGCCACCCCCGTTTTTTCAGCCGATAGATCCACCCATTTGAACGGCTGATTCGTGGAATCCTCTTGAAGCAGGCCCTGGTCCGTGGTCATCACAGCCCCTTTGAGGAAGGGGGCACCGCGGAAGCACAGTCCTCCGTATCCCTTATTTTGTTCCCGGGTTCCCTGAAGTGTGAGATCCCCTCCCACGGCTTCGATCACAAGCTCCACGTCGATCACTCTTCCGGCCGGACCAGCCGCATGGATACAGAGAGAAAGGGTTTCTCTTGCGACGGTTTCCTGTTCAGCCATCTTCCATATGTTCTCCACAGATAGAAAGGCTCTGCCGTTATCCGCCCTCAGTTCTAACCAACGGTTAAAGTGCTGCCTGAGAGAAGGTGTATGCGGATGCCACGTTTGGGTTTTTTGCCCTCTGGTTACAACCACAGGCCAGGTCCAGAAAACACCGTGGTGATGGGGATGGTCTCCGGAAAAATCATCTGTCAGCACCTGCCCTTCCAGGGAATAGAGAGGGTGTATGTAGCAGGACCTTATATGCTCGGGAGCGGCCCCGTTTTTCAACTGATCGCCGAAGCAGTACGTCAAAACTTTCTTCTCCCCTTCATAAATGGTCACAGTCCCTTTTTCTTTGTCTTCTGTAAAGCTCATCTGTCCGTAACCGAGTGTAAAGGCCAATCCCGCAAAAAGAACCACATAAAAAATTGACTTTATGAGATCTCCCATTTTTTCCCCCCGCTTTGTTTTAAAAGCTCCATCACCTTTTCTTCATCCACCTCAATGCCCAATCCCGGGCCTTCAGGCACAAAAGCGGTCCCGTTCTCTATGCGCACGGGCGTTTTCAAAACGTCCGCAGTCAAAAACTGGGGTCCGTTCAAAGCGGCCGGTGTCTTTAAACCATAAAACCCGTACAGAGCCAGTGAGGCGGCAAGGGAAATGTCCGGATCGGTCAATCCGCTTCCCAGCCAGATCAAATCGTGTTTGATGCAGAATTCAATCTGGCGTTTATTGGAAAGGAGCCCTCCGCACCTCTGGGGCTTCATAGCTACCCCATCAAGCATATCGAGTCTGGCAAATTCTTCAAGGTCTTGAGGGGACACCACCCCCTCGTCCATGATGATAGGCAGGGCTCCCTGCTTCTTGAGTTCCTGGTATCCGCTTATCTGGTTGGGGCGCAGGGGAGCTTCCAGCACATCCACTCCTGCCTTTGCTAGAAGCGGAGCGGCTTTCAAAGCCGTTTCCTTATCATAACCGCCGTTGGCATCCGCCCATAAAAAGGTCCCGGGCGCCTGGCGCCGTACCTCTCTGGCCAGAGCTGCATCAAAATCCGGATCCGGGCTGACTTTTATGTTGAAATGCCGGTATCCCTGTCTCTTTCCCTGTTCCATGACCTCTCCCGCATCATCCAGGTCCGTGACATTCACGGTCCAACTCAGAGTCAACGACTTCCCTGAAGGCCGCCCCCACATTTGGGCCAGAGATTTCCCGGATATTCTGCCTTTTAAATCATGAAGGGCCATATCTACACCCGCTCTTGTTATGGGCATGCCTGTGGAGAATCCGGGGGCCACTGCCTCATCCATTCTCCGGTGCGCTTCCTGGATGTCAGTAGGGTCCATCCCGATCAGAACCGGCGCAAAGTAATCGCGCAGCACCACTGTGGCTGTCTCCAGAGTCTCATAGCTCCATCTGGCAATAGGGAGTGACTGCCCCCAACCTGTAGCAGCGCTGTCCGTTGTGATTTTGACTATCACAGCAGCCCGGCCGGCTGAACCGTGAGGCCCGGTAAAGAACTTAAAATAGCCTTTCATGGGATAACGCACGGGAAAAAGCTCGATGCACTTTATTCTGGTATTTTTGCCTGATGACATCACAGGCACGGATGACCTGTTTTTTCCAGTAAAACATAAAGAAGCGGCTGTTATGGAAAACGTATGCAGAAAGTCCCTTCGTTTCATATCACCACTTTTTTCGGATATATCTCTGGTACCGCTCGCTGACTTTTCCTTTTTTCACATCACCCATATGCACCAGTATCCCCACACGCTGGGTCATGGATCGGCCTTTTTTTAATGTGAACGTATGACCGCTTTTCTCATCTGGCCGCCTTGGCCCGAAAGTGCCGTATTCGCGGGTCAGCCATCTATGCTTTTGTCCATCAGGCCACTGAAAAACAGCTACCCCCTCGGTTACGCCATGGACCGTGTTCGAGTAATCGGTCCACCGGGCATACTCCATATTTGTGCTCTCCTGGCCTCTGGCTCCCCTGTCCGATGTGATCACTCCACCCTTTTCTCCGCTAAAATCCGGATGCATCCGCAGATAAGGCCAGGCGTAGTGGACATCATCGCTAACAAACTCCACCTCCCCGTAAGAAGCCTTCAGCTCGAACTGTATGTCCAGGAAATATTCGCCCCGCCCCAGGTCATAAACCATCAACTGCCGGCATTCATCCAAAACAGGGATGTCACCGTCCATCTCCCAGACAAGCTCTTTTTCTATTTCAGCCCGGCTCTCGTACACCTCCAAGCGTGTGAATGTAACATGCCGGATGTGGTCGCAAAAAGGCGCTCCATATGTGTTTTCCCCGGTCTTCTGGCCGGAATAGAGTGCGTTGTAAAAACTCACTTCTCTCCCCCCTTTAAACCGAACCGTATCGGCAAACCAGAAAGCCCGGTGGTGAGGGTAGGGCTCGCCCTGCTGAAGAAGCATATTCTTACCGGAAGGACTTCTCAACGGCCAGTAATGAGGAAGATCCAGTGAGGGATGGTACTGATAGACCCATTTCTCCTCACCGTCTATGAAAACACAAAGGTATCCTTTTTCATCATCACGTTCGAGGCTGATCGAAGAGGGGGCTACCAGGGAGCTAGCTGCGCTCATCAGGCATAAAAAACTGAAAAAAAAGATATAAAGCGAAGCTCTCACTCTTTTCGCCATATACAATCCCGACTTTTAAATTCTCCTTCTTACTTATAATGTCCAGGGCTTCCGGTGGGAATAGTCCAGCCACTTATTGGCTTCATCATCGCCAATGAACCTCTCATCTTGAGGGTCCCACTTAAGCGTACGCCCTAATTTCATAGCGATATGGGTCATCACGCATACGGTGTTTGAACGGTGGCCCACTTCCACAGGAGCCGCCGGGTCTCTCCGGGTGCGCATACATTCCAGGAAATTTTTCATATGGTTTGTGCTGTGATAGAGCTTGACTTCATCATCCTTTATTTCCTGGCGAAGCAAATTTTCATCCGATGCTTTGATAGCCCCGCGCTGAACAAAAACCCAGCCTTTGCTTCCTTCAAAACGGACACCGGCCGGATCGCCGGTCTCCATGATGAGCCTTACGCCGTTTTCATACAAAGCCTCAGCCTTAAACGTGGTGTGCACATCGAAAAGACCCCTGTCAGGAAATTCGGCTTCCGCCTTGATCTCAACAGGACCGGAGTGTTCTGTCCCGTTTCCCCACTGGGCGATGTCGTTCATATGCGATCCCCATCCAGTGATCATCCCCAGGCAGTACCGCTCGATTTGAAGCCATCCGGGTCTGGTGTAACCGCGCTGGGGATGGACCCTGTCCTCTGAAAAAGGGGCTTCAGGTGTGGGCCCCATCCAGAAATCATAATCAAGATTTTTAGGCACGGGCATGGGCTGGGAATCTCCGGCCCCTTGGTCTTCCGGGAGCCAGACATATATGGTGCGGAGTTCTCCGATCCGCTGGTTGCGGGCAAGCTCACAGGCCTTAAGAAAATAAGGAGAGGAGCGCTGCTGGGATCCGACTTGAAGGATCCGGTTGTTTTTGCGCACAGCCTGCACCAGTTTCCGGCCTTCGGTAATGGAATAGGTCAGCGGTTTTTCAAGATAGATGTCTTTGCCCGAACGGGCCGCGGATACAGCATGGACCGCATGCCAGTGGTCCGGAGTCACAATCAACACTCCGTCAATGTCTTTTCGCTGAAGGAGACTGCGGAAATCATGATAAGCCTCACATGATTTGTATTTTCCCTTTCCGAGCTCTGCGGAATAAATCTTATCTACAAGCCACTGGGCATCCTCTCTGCGGTGGGAATCCACATCACACACGGCCACGACCCGCGCTCCAACTTCCAATCCGTGGTATATGAGTTCCTGCATATCCCCCTGCCCTTGACGGCCCATTCCGATGCATCCCATGGTCAGTGTGTTGCTGGGGGCCAAAGAGCCAAAAATTCTGGACGGAACAATCATGGGCGCAGCCGCTGCCACAGCCGCTCCTTTCAGAAAGTCCCGGCGTGTGATCAAGCCCTGTCTTCTGCAGTCAGGCATATTCCCCCTCCTTCATTTATACGGTGCATATGATACAAACTTCATTTGCCGTGAAAAAAGGCTATTCCTTAAACTTTTCAAGTTCTTTTTTCAGGGGAGGTATGACCTTGAATAAATCTCCGACAACTCCAAAATCTGCAAGATTAAAGATCGGGGCTTCCGGATCCTTGTTAATAGCCACTATGAATTTCGAGGAAGACATCCCGGCAAGATGCTGTATGGCTCCGGAAATACCTACGGCTATATAAAGATCAGGCGATACGGTTTTCCCTGTCTGGCCTACCTGATGCTGGTGATCGACCCATCCGGCATCAACAGCCGAACGGGAACTGCCCAGCGCGGCATTGGGGAACAGGGCAATCAGATCCCTCAGTAAACCAAAATTTTCCGGCCCTTTCATTCCCCTGCCTCCTGAAATAACGATGTCTGCCTCTGTCACATCAAGTTCAGCGCCTTCTTCTCTTTTTACCTCAACCACCTGGTCTTTAGCTTGATCCTGAGATGCCGTCACCTCCTTCTTGATGGCTTCTCCTTTTTCAGAAACAGGTTCTATTAAGGGAAACACATTCGGTCTGAGCGATACGATCCATGGTTCAGAGGAAAACAGAAAAGAAGCAAGTGCTTTTCCTGCAAAAATAGGCCTCACTGCTTCCAGGGCAGAATCCTTTACAGAGGTCTTGGTGCAGTCAGCGGCCACCCCCGCATCCAGTTTGGCTGCTAAGCGGGGAGACAAGTCCCTTCCCATAGCGGTGGCAGAGAAAAACACGGCTTTGGGCTTTATTTCATTTATAAAATCTGCTAAAACCGATACGTAGAGAGAAGAGGAATAGTTCTCCAGCAGGGGATTCTCAAGTAAATAGGCTTTAGAGGCTCCGTATTTATAGGCTTCTTCAGCCAATCCATCCAGGTCTTTCCCCAGGAATACAGCCTCTAACGCCTCACCCAGGTCATCAGCCCGTCTTCTGGCTTCTGATAAGGCTTCCAGCGAAGACTTCTTTATTTTACCCTCTCTGACTTCCATATATGTCAGTATCATTGTCTCCTCCTATATTATTTTGGCTTCTTCGTGCAGGAACAGGACCAGCTGTCTGGCCGCTTCTTCCGGCTCTTCTTCAATCCGTTTTCCGGCTTCCTTGGTAGGAGGCGGAGACATCTTCCCTAATTTCAGTTTGGATTCAAGGTCCGACTCTTGGATGCCAAGTTCTTGAAGAGAGACCACCGGCACCTGCTTTCTTTTGGCTGCCATGATGCCTTTTAGTGTCTCATACCTGGGTTCGTTAAGCCCTTTCTGCGCGCTGATAACCGCAGGAAGAGAAAAGCTGACTCTCTCAACCGCCCCTTCCACTTCCCTGTAGGCGGTACCGGATTCCTCTTCCATCTCGAGTTTCGTAACAATATTGACCTGCGGCCAATCCAGTAATCCGGCAACCATGGAAGGAACCTGTGCGTTATCCGTATCAATGGACTGCTTCCCGAACAACAGCAGATTGTAATCCGAAAATTTCTCTTTGACTACCCGGGCTATGATCTTTGCAGTCCTGAGTCCATCATAGGTCTCTGTTTGCTCGTCTTTTATCAAAAGGGCTTCATCCGCCCCCATGGCCAGGGCTTTTTTAAGAGTGGCTACAGACTCCTCAGGACCCACCGAAACAACCTGAACCGTTCCCCCTTTGGACTCTTTTATCTGGAGGGCCTCTTCTACAGCATACTCATCGTACGGATTCATGACAAAATTCAAACCTTCCGGATCGATCCGGTTCTGGCTGTGGTCAATTTTAATTTTGGATTCCGAATCAGGAACCATTTTTACAAATACAAGTATATTCACTTATAACCTCCTTATAAACAGGTAAAATATCTCATATATCAAGTATGATAAAAAACACAACGGCCTCAATTGTAAACGAACTAAGGCTGTTAACCTTGATGATATAAAAGGTTGGATGAAACGTCAATCAGATTAATCTCTGCTTGTGATTAGTCCATATTAATAAATTGGGCGGTAAAGAAGCGTTCTATTCCTGGAAACGCTTCACGACAAGAGTACTGTTTGTTCCGCCAAAACCAAAAGAATTGCTTAAAGCATAGCTCAGCTCTGCTTTCCTGGCTTCATTGGGCACATAATCAAGGTCACATTCAGGGTCAGGATTTTCATAATTAATGGTCGGCGGAATAATCTGGTGTTTAAGCGCCATTGCTGTGGCCGCTGTCTCAAAACCTCCTGCAGCCCCCAGCATATGTCCTGTTACAGACTTGGTG
The DNA here is from genome assembly GCA_964624145.1 of uncultured Eubacteriales bacterium. Classification (GTDB taxonomy): domain Bacteria; phylum Acidobacteriota; class Aminicenantia; order Aminicenantales; family Aminicenantaceae; genus WJMT01. The sequence continues at coordinate 23,482 of CAZUXT010000002.1, forward strand.
GAGCTGACAGCCACCTTATACGCATAGTCTCCAAAAACTCTTTTTATGGCAAGCGTCTCGATCTTATCATTCCAGGGGGTGGAAGTCCCGTGCGCGTTTATATAATCTATGTCCGCCGGTTTCACTCCTGCATTACCCAGCGCCCTTATCATGGACCGGTAGGCCCCATCTCCATCCGGACACGGAGCGGAAACATGATAGGCATCCCCGCTCATCCCATAACCAATAATCTCTGCGTAAATACGAGCATCTCTTTTCAGGGCTGAATTCAGCTCTTCAAGCAGCACAATCCCTGCCCCTTCCGCTATGACAAATCCATCCCTTCCCTTATCAAACGGACGGGAAGCCTTGTCCGGGGCATCATTCCTGACGGATAGAGCCCTCATAGAACAAAAACCAGCCAATCCTAAAGGTGTAATAGGGGCTTCACTGCCTCCGGCCAGCATTAAATCCGCATCTCCTCTTGCAATGATCTGGTATGAATCTCCTATGGCATGCGTGCCTGTGGAACACGCAGTGGCACAAGCCGAATTAGGCCCTCCTGATTTCGTGCGGATGGAGACCTGTCCGGATGCCTCATTAATGACCGTTGCAATCAGAAAGAACGGAGAGACCCTTTTAGGCCCTTTGCTTAAAAGGACCTTATGGTTTTCTTCTATGGAACTGATCCCTCCTATACCAGAACCAATATAGACTCCTGTTCGGTCCCCCTCTAATTGAGCCCTCTTTATCTGAGAGTCCTCGACCGCCATTTCAGCGGCAGCTACGGCATATTGAATAAAAGGGTCCATTTTTCTGGACTCCCTTTTGTCAATGAAGTCCAGCGGATTGAAATCCTTAACCTCACCGGCAATTTGGCTCGAATAGGCCTCGGGATCGAATTTGGATATCCGTGTGACACCGGCCCTGCCCGCTTTCATGGACTCCCAGTTCTTCTCCACCCCAACTCCTAGAGGGGAAACGATACCGATGCCTGTTATGACAACACGCCTGGGATGAGCCATAGTGATAGAACAGAAAGGGTATATTTATATCTTTTTTTTTATTTTTACTTTACCTTTTCTAAAACAAAATCAATAGCTTTGCCCACTGTATCCAGTTTCTCTGCCTCTTCATCGGGAATATCCAGCTCAAACTCATCTTCCAGAGCCATAATCAATTCAACTGTATCAAGAGAATCAGCACCCAGGTCATCTATAAAAGAAGCCTCTTCCGTAACCTGGTCTTCACTAATACTGAGTTTGTCAGAAACGATTACCTTTACTTTGGCCAATAACTCTTCTCTATCCATCTTTTCCTCCTAAATTTTATTATTTAAAGAAGATTTTACATAAGCATTCCGCCGTTCACACTTATAACCTGCCCGGTTATATAGACAGCATCATCTGAAAGCAGGAATCGAACCACCTGAGCGACTTCCTCAGGCTTTCCAAATCTTTTCATCGGGATAATATCAATGAAATTTTTCTTTACTGATTCAGGAAGCGATTCCGTCATTGTAGTGGCTATATAGCCCGGGGCCACAGCATTCACAGTGACATTTCTGGCAGCGACTTCCCTGGCTAATGACTTTGTAAAACCGATGACACCTGCTTTGGAGGCTGCATAGTTTGATTGTCCGGCATTCCCCATCAAGCCCACCACAGAGGATATATTGACAATCCGCCCGAAACGGTTTCTTGCCATACTGCGAATGACCGCTCTTGAAAAATTATAAACACCCTTTAAATTGACAGCTATGACTGTGTCCCAATCTCCTTCTTTCATCCGCATCAGTAAAGTGTCTCTTGTAACGCCAGCATTATTGACAAGGAAATCTATCTTTCCATATTGTTCTATGACTTTCTCAACCGTGCTGTCAACCTGGTCTGACTTGGATACATCTATGATGTATGCTGACGCTTTCCCGTTTTTCTCTCTTATCCTGCTGGCCACTTCTTCAGCTTTTTCTTTTTGCACATCTATGACTATGACTTCGGCCCCATGTTCAGCAAGGTCCTTTGCAATGGACTCTCCTATCCCCTGAGAAGCCCCGGTCACCACAGCTACTTTTCCTTTAAAATCCATTTAAGCTTTAGCTCCTGTCAACGCTTTTTTGTGCGTATCCAGTCTTTCAAGTATTTTTTCCTGAACTTTGCCTTTCACATAATCCCTTGCAAGCCTTACGGCATTTTTGATGGCAACGGGATTAGACCGTCCATGACCTATAATACAGACTCCATTGACTCCCAGAAGATACGCTCCTCCGTATTCCGCATAATCCATCTTTTTATACACCTTTTTCAGATGCCTTTTCATGAGAAAAAATCCGACCTTCACAAATATATTTTTCATTATTTCTATGCGGGCCATGCGTGCAAAGTTAGATACGACCCCTTCGCTTGTCTTTAAAGCAATATTGCCGGTAAATCCGTCACTCACAATCACATCAGCTTTCCCTGAATAAATATCTTTCCCCTCTACATTACCAATGAAATTCAGTGAAGAAGAACTCAGCTTCTTATTGACTTCCCGTGTCAGGTTGTTTCCTTTATTTCCCTCCTCACCAATGCTCATTAGAGCAATTCTGGGATTATCGATTCCCATGACCGCCTTCATAAAAACTTCCCCCATCAATGCAAACTGGACCAAGTGACTCGCACTGCAGTTTGCATTGGCTCCCACATCAGTAAGAAGGGTCATCCCTTCTAAAGTGGGAACAAGCAGGGCCAAAGCCGGCCTTTCCACTCCATCCAGGGCTCCTAATTCCTTCCTTGATAAATAAACCACTGCCCCGGTATTCCCTATGCTGACAAAGGCGTCTGCTTTTTCTTCCTTCACGAGATTCAGCCCCACAAGTATGGAAGACTTGCTTTTTTTCCGGAAAGAAAGCAGCCCTTCTCCCATCCCAATGGATTCGGATGCATTGACAATTGTGACGTCCGCCAGTCCGTTGCCTGCGTTTCTCAGTTCTTTTTTAATGATATCTTCCGCTCCAACCAGAAGAATCCCCACGTTATATTCACGGGCCGCACTCACAGCTCCCTGCACTGCTATTCCGGGGCCGTAATCTCCACCCATGATGTCTACCGCAATCCTCATCAATCCTCCCGCCGTTACTCCTCAGCTCCTTCGATCACCTGGCGTTCTTTATAGTATCCGCAGTCAGGACAGGCTCTGTGAGGCATCTTTGGATTTCCGCAGTTAGGGCATAATGAGAGAGACGGCACTTTAAGGGCATGGTGAGCCCTTCTTTTGTTTTTTCTTGAATGTGAATGTCTTCTTTTTGGATTAGCCATTTATCTATTATCTTTCAAAAATATTTTTAACTTTTCAAATATGGGATCATTTTTGCTCAAATCACAGGAACAGCCTTCCTCCTTTATATTTTTCCCGCAAACAGGACAAATCCCGGGACAATCCTCGGAACATAAAGGCCGGGCAGGGAAAGTCAGATTCAACTGTTCCAGTATGATCTTTCTTAAGTTGAATTCTCTATTATAATAAAAATTCTTCAGCAGATCCTCTGTTCCCAGCTGTTCCTTTTCTTCTTCCAGCTCCTCAGGCAAATAAGCCAGGTCAAAATGAGAATCAATAGGAAGTTCAAACGGAGAAAGGCAGCGGCAGCAGATGAGACTCATGGTGGTTTTTATTCTTCCCTTTAATAATATTTCATCACCTGTCCTTTTCAGGGTGACTTCCGTATGAACAGGTTCAAGAAACACAGCCTCTTCCTCAACCAATTCAGAATTAAAAAATTCAAAATCTCTGTTTATCACGAGTCCTTCAGGCGGAAGCCTGTCAATATCAATAATCATTATACAATTTCCCAAAAAAAAGTTATCCTATTATAACATTTCACCTTTCTTTGTCAATAATGATAAACAGGGGGGAAAGTGCTTGAAATTACAGCCCATCGATGTATAATATATTCACCAAAATAGTGCAAAATGGCCGGACTAAACACAGACATCAAACGAAACAAAGTCAATTATCACGTCCAAACAGAAGACAAAGGACAGGGAATCAATTATGTGGAGACCGTTGTCTACAAATCCGGGAAAGTCCTCTTCTCACAAAAATCATCCTATGCATCCTTTTTAAACCAACCGGATCTCAAACAGAAAATACAAGAGCTCATAAAGAAGCAGCATGAAGAATGCCTCAAAGAAGTATCGGCCGGAAAGTTCGATCTTCTTTGATTCCTTGCTAACTCCCGACTTTATCATTTAAAATATCCTTAAATGGACAAAATTTTTCTCATTGACGGAAATTCTCTTCTCTACCGTTCTTATTATGCCATCCGCAATCTTTCGAATTCCAAAGGATTTGCCACAAATGCCATATATGGATTCATCCAGACGATCCGCAGGCTCATGGAAAAAGAAAATCCCAAATATTTGGGTATAGCTTTTGACTCCAAGGGGCCTACTTTCCGCCATGAAATCTTTCCTGATTACAAAGCTCATAGAAAACCCATGCCCGAAGACCTCGTCCCTCAACTGCCTGTGTTAAAAAAACTCCTTAAAGCATTCCATATCAAGGTGTTTGAAAAACAGGGATTTGAAGGAGATGATATCCTGGCTTCCTTAGCTAAAAAAGCGTGCAAAAGCAACGTTCTGGCCGTAATTGTGACCAATGACAAGGACCTCTACCAGGTCGTCAGTGACTCTGTGATGGTTTACAATGTCGCCAAAGAATCATATATGGACAAAAAAGCCGTTGAAGAGAGTATCGGCGTTCCCCCGTCGAAAGTCAAAGACCTACTCTCGCTCTGGGGAGATCCCACAGACAACATTCCAGGGGTCAAGGGAGTCGGAGCGAAAACAGCAAAAAAACTTCTTCTAACCTACGGATCTGTAGACAATCTTATCAACGATCCTGAAAAGATAAAAAACCCGAGGCTAAAAGAAAAAATAAAAAACGGCAGAGAGGATATCGATTTAAGCCGCAAACTAGTATCCATAAACACGGATATGCCCCTTGAATTCAATTTGAATGATTTCACTCTTACTGACCCGGATTATGAGGAATTGATACCCATTCTCGAGGAACTTGAATTTTCAAAACTTCTTTCTGATTATTTGGGTAAGGTCAATGAATCCAAAAAAAACTACTCTCTTATTGTCAACGAGCAGGCCCTGGATGACCTGATCTCTCGAATAATCAAATCGAAAAAAGTGTCTATTGACACGGAAACCAACAGCCCTAATCCCACAGAGGCAGACCTGGTCGGCATTTCTTTCTCTATAAAACCCCATCAAGCCTCTTATCTGCCCCTGAGGCATGACTACCCGGGAGCTCCCAAACAGCTTCCCGTAAAAAAAGCTCTGAACCGGCTGAATGAAATCTTCTTAAATCCTGACATAAAAAAAATCGGCCAAAATATCAAATATGACTGTATCGTACTCAAAAGAGAAGGGGCGCCGCTCAAAGGAATAGACATAGACACCATGATCCTATCCTATCTGTGCGAACCGAACCTGGGAAAGCACAACCTGGATTCGCTCGCCTTGAAATACCTCCACGTAAAAACAACTCCCTATGAAGAAATAGCAGGCAAAGGGAAAGACGAGGTTACATTAGACAAAGTGGACATCAACAGAGTGATGCCCTATGCATGTGAAGATGCTGATATAGCGCTTCAACTGAGCTCTGTTCTGATGGAAAAAGTCAGAGAAAAAAAGCTCACCCGTTTGTATCGTGACATAGAACAGCCCTTAATAGATGTGCTGACTGATATGGAGATATGGGGAATCACAGTCGATCCCGAAGTGCTCAAAACACTATCCGAGGAGCTTGAAGAAAGCATAATCCGCTTAGAGAAAAAAATACATGAACAGTGCGGCGAAAAATTCAATATCAACTCTCCCAAGCAGCTGGGAGAAGTCCTTTTTGAGAGACTCGGCCTTCCTTCCTCAAAAAAGACAAAAAAAACAGGCCGTTTCTCTACGAGCTTCGGTGTTCTGGAAAATCTCTCATCCCAATATCCTGTTGTCAAAGAAATCCTTGAATACCGGCAGCTCTCCAAGCTCAAATCTACTTATGCTGACGCTTTGCCAAAACTCATAAACAAGACGTCAGGGCGGATCCACACTTCCTATAACCAGACTATCGCCTCAACCGGAAGACTTTCCTCCAGTTATCCCAATCTGCAAAACATTCCCATACGGGGAGAATGGGGCGCCCGTTTTCGCCGAGCCTTCATACCCTCCCCAGGCCATCTTTTTCTTTCAGCAGATTACTCTCAGATAGAGCTGAGAGTTCTGGCTCATCTGTCTGAAGACCCGGAGCTTATCAAAACTTTTGAAAACGACCGGGACGTTCACAAAGAAACAGCTGATAAGGTTTTTGGGTTAGAAGCCTCCCTTTTTCTCGATGAATTCCGGAGAAGAGCCAAAATAATCAATTTCAGTATTATTTACGGCACCTCCCCTTTTTCACTCGCCAAACAGCTGGAAACATCCACTTCAGAGGCCAAAAAATTCATTGATCTTTATTTTGAAAGATATCCTAAGGTCATGGCTTTCCAGGAGACCTGTGTCAAAGAGGCTGCAGAAAAAGGCTATTCGGAAACCTTGTTTGGGAGAAAAAGGCCCATCCCGGAACTAAAAAGCAAGAACAAGACCATCCAGCAAGCCGGACGAAGGATTGCATTAAATACCCCTATACAGGGAACCGCTGCAGACCTAATGAAAAAGGCCATGAGAGACATATGGGAAGAAATAAGAAAGAACAACCTGACCTCCAAGGTCATTCTCCAGGTTCATGACGAACTGGTGTTTGAAGTGCCGGACGCTGAACAGAAGCAGATGGAACAAATCGCCAAAGAAAAAATGGAAAATGTCCTCCCTTTAAAAGTCCCTCTCAAGGTTCATCTTGGCTGGGGCGTGAATTGGGCTGAAGCCAAATAACCAGGATCACATTAGAGGTTTTTTTGGTAAATCCTGTACTTTTTATAAATCTGGCCTCCCACCCTTTCCATCTCAGCCCGGACTTTTACATTGGACTCCATTTCATGATGGGTGTCCATGACTTCCATTCCCGCATCATGGGCGCTCATCAACATATTGATCGCCATCAGGGCATCGAGCCCGCGCCCCCTGTACTCTTCCTTTATGCCACCCAGGAGGAGGTCAAGCTGCTTTGTTTTCTTGATTTCCCTCATAATTTTTATAAGTCCAAAAGGGAAAAGCCGTCCTTTAGCCTTCCTGATTCCTACGGCTAGGTTGGGCATGCCAATGACAAAGGCTACCAGCTCATCATTATGCAAAACGCCTTTTACAAATCTGGGGTCAAGAAGAGGAAGATATCTTTTTGCCAGGTCCTGCATCTCATCCTCTCCTAACGGGCTATAACCGTAGATATCGGTTGTTGTGTAGCATTCATTCATCAAACTCAAAAAAGGTTTAACCCAGGGTTTCAATTCCTTTGTTTTTTTAAACTCCAGTATCTTAAATCCTCCTCTCCGTTCCAGCCTTTTGCGTATCCTTTTATAAAACTCTGGAATCTCATCGGGGACATCGATCTTATAGACAACGTAGTCTATGTCTTTTTCATACTCCTGCTCTTCTATTAAAGAAGGCATCCATTCGAAATTGTAGTAATTGGGCACTGTGGCTGCGCTGTCAAATCCTTCAATGAGAAATCCTTCCGGGTCTTGATCCGTAAATCCGTAAGGGCCTATGACCTTCTTCATCCCATGTTCCCGGGCCCAGTTTTCAATATAACTCAACAGGGCTTTAACGACTTCTTTGTCCTTCCAGCTCTCCAGGTACCCGAATCTTGCGGTTTTCTCCTTTCTGAATTCATTGTAACGCTGATTGATAATGCCCATTATCCGACCCGCGCATTTATTATCTTTATAGGCAAGGCACAGAACCGTATCACAGTAAGAAAAGGCTTTATTCTTTTCAGGAGAAAAATACTTCCACTCATCCATATAAAGGGGAGGGACCCAGTTTTCATGTCCCTTGTGGATCTTTTCAGCAAGGTATATAAATCTTCTTAAATCCTTTTTTTCCTTGACTTCCTTGATCTCTATTCCCATTTTTATCCCTTCCTCGTCCTGGTTTTTTTCCCCTTATTATACAACAATCCCGTATTTTGCAAAGCAAAAAACTGCCTCTTAAAGCCTTTTATATTTTCTGTTGACAAGCCTGACTAATAATTAATACACTTTATAGTCAAATTTAAACAGAGAATGTTATGAGAAAAAAGACTTTTCCCCGCGGCACCCATCCACCTGAATATAAGAACTATACAGAAGAGCAGAAACTTGAGAAACTGGAACCGCCTGAAAAGGTATTCATCCCTCTCAATCAACACTTCGGAAAGCCGGCTGACCCGCTTGTCACAAAGGGAGAGGAGGTGCTCCTCGGACAGAAAATCGGAGACAGTGACGAGCTGTTCTCCGCGGCTGTCCATTCCAGCGTTTCAGGAAAAGTCCTGTTTATCAAAGAACACCCCCATCCGCTCGGCTCTCCTGTTCAGACCGTCATCATCGCTAATGACGGAAAGGACACGCCTTATCCGGACATGAAAGGGGCCAAAGACCCTTTTTCACTCAAACCTGAAGACATCCGCAGAAAAGTGAGAGAAGCGGGAATCGTGGGCATGGGCGGGGCTGCGTTTCCCACCGCTGTCAAGCTCTCTCCCCCTAAAGGGAAACCTATTGACACGGTTATCATAAACGGATGTGAATGCGAACCCATACTGACCTCTGATTACAGACTGATGCTTGAGTATACCGAGGATATTATAAACGGAGCGGAACTGGTCCGGGCGGCAGCAGAAGCCAAGAGGGTTATCATCGGGATCGAAGACAATAAACGAGATGTCTTCGAACTTTTCAAACAAAAAATGAACGGTTTCCCCGGAGAAGCCGCTCTCTTAAAGACCAAATATCCGCAGGGAGCGGAAAAGAATCTTATCTATGCCCTGCTGAAGCGTGAAGTCCCCAGAGGAGGCCTTCCTTTTGATGTGGGAGTGGTGGTACAGAATGTGGGAACCGCCAAAGCCGTTTGGGATGCCGTATCCTCCGGCACACCCCTCTATGAAAGAGCGGTGACTCTTTCCGGCCCCGGATTAAAAGAGAACAAAAATCTGCTCATCCGCATCGGCACTCCTTTTAAACATGCTGTTGAATACTGTGGCGGCTTAAAAGAGGGAGCGAACATGCTCGTTATGGGAGGCCCTATGATGGGCCTTGCCCAATGGGACCTTGACACTCCTGTCATAAAAGGGACATCAGGGCTCATTGCATGGGAAGAAGAAGCTTTTCCTGAGGAATTTCCGTGCATAAGCTGCGGGCGCTGTGTGAGCCACTGCCCAATGGGACTTGTGCCCACCCGGTTGATGGATTATTCAAGGCACGGATTTTACGAAGATGCAGAAAAATGGGGCGTTCTTGACTGTGTGGAGTGCGGCTGCTGCCAGTATGTGTGCCCGGCTAAAATTCCCCTGGTCCACTGGATCCGGCTAGGCAAGAACGCTGTCACAAGTATGAAACGAAAAAAGAAAAGCTGATGAAAGAAAACACTTTCATTCTAAAGTCATCCCCTCATTTCAGAGACAAAGACTCTGTATCAAAAATAATGTATGCGGTTGTCATAAGCCTCATTCCAGCAGTTGCTGCCTCCATATACTTTTTCAGGCTGAAAGCTGTTCTCATCTATGTCACCTGTGTAGCCACCTGCCTTGTCACAGAAGCGGTTTTTCTTAAAGTCAGGAAAAAAGATGTCCGTTCTTTATGGGACGGTTCGGCCATCATCACAGGGCTGCTTTTGGCTATGACTCTTCCCCCTTCCCTTTCTCTGGATCTGGTGATCATCGGCTCTGTTATGGCTATCGCTCTCGGCAAACAGGTATTCGGGGGGCTGGGTTACAACGTGTTCAACCCTGCTCTGGTCGGACGGGCGTTTCTGCAGATCGCTTTTCCCGTGGCCATGACCACCTGGGTACCTCCGGCAACCCTTCAGGTAAACACAGCCACATTTGCCACCCCGCTGGGGAATCTCAAATTTCTGGCATCCATAACAGAAGGCTCTCTGACACCCCTCAAAGACCTTTTCTGGGGGAATGTCGGGGGCTGTTTGGGCGAAACATCAGCCATAGCCCTTCTTTTAGGGGCCCTCTTCCTGCTCTTCCGGAAAGTCATTGACTGGCGGATTCCTGCGGGGATAATCAGCGCCCTGGTCGTTTTTACAGGCCTTTTCTGGATAACAAGCCCGGACAAATACACACATCCTCTGTTTCATGTTTTGGCCGGAGGATTCCTGATAGGAGCCTTTTTTATGGCTACAGATATGGTCACTTCGCCCATAACTCCCGTAGGAGCTTGGATCTATGCGCTGGGGATAGGTTTTCTCATCGGGCTTATAAGATTGTTCGGCGGGTTCCCTGAAGGCGTTATGTTTTCCATTCTTTTCATGAATACATTCGTTCCTCTTATCAATAGGTACACACGTCCTCGGATCCTGGGAAAAAGGAGAAGCCAGACATGAGCCTTTCTGCCAGAATGATCGTTGTGCTCACTGTCGTGGGGCTGATCTCCGGAAGCTTTCTTTCCGTGGTAGGTCTTCTGACCAAAGAGAGGATTGCCATGAACCAGCAGCAGGAAATACAAAATGCCATCAGCGAGGTCCTCCCTGCCACAAAGACCAGCCACAAAGTCTTTGAAGACGGATCTCTGACCATTTATGAAAGCAGGGATGAAAACGATAATCCGGTAGGATTTGCGGTTTATACATCAGGCACTGGATTTCAGGATATCATCACGCTGATGTATGGGATCGATCCTTCCTTTTCAAAAATAAAAGCTTTGACCATTCTGGAACAGAAAGAAACCCCCGGCCTGGGAGCCAAGATCACTGACGAATCCTCCTTCCTCAGATACTGGGCAGGCAGAAACTGCGAACAGCCGCTGTCTCTGAGAAAGCCGGCCGTGGAATCACCTGAGGACCTGGCTCCCTCTGAGGTCAATGCCATAACAGGCGCTACGATCTCGTCAGAAAAAGTTCTCGATATCGTCAATCTTTCCCTTGAACGATTGAAAGAAATAAAACAAAAGGGCCAACTCTCTAGTGAGGAAAAAAATGCCACTTAAAAAAAGCATCGGAACCGAGTATCTCAAAGGCCTCTGGGATGAAAACCCGGTCTTCAGACAGCTGCTTGGAATGTGCCCCACTCTTGCTGTAACCAATGCCGTCATAAACGGAATAGCCATGGGCCTTGCCACGGCATTTGTGCTGATCCTGAGCTCCCTTGTGGTATCGTCCATAAAAAAATTGATTCCCAATCAGGTGCGTATTGCCACATACATCGTAATCATCGCTTCCTTTGTCACCATAGCGGACCGGTTTTTAGCGGCCTTTTTTCCTCCCATATCCAAGGCTCTCGGCCCCTATGTCCCGTTGATCGTGGTCAACTGTATTATTCTGGGGCGGCAGGAAGCCTTCTCCTCCAGAAACTCCATAGGCCGGTCCCTTATTGATGCGCTGGGCATGAGCACGGGCTTCATCCTGGCTTTACTGGTGCTGAGCTCCATAAGAGAGATCCTGGGTTCCGGAACCCTTTTAGGCTATCCGTTATTGGGAGCCTGGTTTAAACCGTGGACCATCATGATTCTTCCGGCCGGTGCCTTTATCACTCTCGGGGTGCTTTTAGGGATCGCCATATTGATAGAGTCCAAGACAAAGGCAAGGAGTGCATAATGGATATTTTGACTCTCTTTGTTGCCGCCATCCTGGTCAATAATTTTGTTCTCTACTACTTTTTGGGAATATGTCCTTTTCTGGGAGTCAGCAAGAAAATCGATGCGGCCTTTTCCATGGGGATGGCTGTGACCTTTGTCATGACACTGACCGCTGTGGCTTCCTGGATGATCAACCACTGGATCCTGATCCCCTTTGGCCTTGACTATCTCCAGATCGTATCCTTTATTCTGGTCATCGCTTCTTTGGTTCAGCTTGTTGAAATGTTCATCAGGAAGATGAGCCCTCCTCTTTATCAGGCGCTCGGTATTTATCTCCCCTTGATAACCACAAACTGCGCTATTATGGGCCTGGCTCTTTTGGCTGCGTTGAAAAACTATGACTTTATAAAGACGGTTGTTTTTGGAGTGGGCTCCGGGCTGGGATTCACACTGGCTATCGTTCTCATGGCCGGTATCAGGGAACAGCTGGACCTTGCAGATGTACCGGAACCCTTAAAAGGAGCGGGTATTGCTCTCATTGTGGCCGGAATCATGGCGCTTGCTTTTTCCGGCTTTTCAGGGATGATAAAATAATGGAATTTCTGATACCTATTCTGACCCTGGGTCTTTTAGGCCTTCTTTTTTCCATAGGCCTCTCCTTTGCCTACCAGAAACTCAAAGTGGAGGAAGACCCGAAAGTCGAAGCCATTTCTGAAGTGCTTCCCCAAGCAAACTGCGGGGGATGCGGATATTCGGGATGCCGGGCCTTTGCCGAAGCTGTGGCACAAGGAAAGGCGAAAATAACCGGATGTCCTGTAGGCGGAGAAGACGTCTCTCAAAAAATTGCCGAAATCATGGGAACAGAAGCAGGAAAGGCTGTAAAAAAAGTGGCCAGGGTTCACTGCCGCGGCAACACAAAGGCTGCCAAAGAGAAAGGAACTTATCTGGGAATAACCACCTGTCAGGCCGCCCATATTATCGGAGGGAACAAACAGTGTGTGTACGGCTGTCTGGGTTTCGGGGACTGTGTTAAGGCGTGCCCCTTTGATGCCATACACATGGGGGAGGAAGGCCTCCCGGTCGTGGATGACGATAAATGCACAGCCTGTGGAAAATGTGTGGACGCCTGCCCCCGCAACATCATCGACCTCCAGCCGGTGTCCCAAAACATCATGGTGTTTTGCCGCTCTCTAGACAGCGGGGCCGCCGCTAAAAAGGCATGCAAAAATGCCTGTATTTCATGCGGCATTTGCGTCCGGGCCTGCCCGGAGGCCATTGTCCTTGAGAACAACCTCGCTGTCATAAAAGACTATAAAAAAATAGACCCTGATAAAATTCCTGCCATAGAAAAATGCCCGACAGATGCCATTGGGCGGATCAAAAAAGAAGAGAACCATGAAGGATAAAGGGAAAATAATATCATCGGAAGGCTCTTTAGCACAGGTCGAACTGGACTGTATCTCCGGGTGCCAAAAGTGTCCGGCCCGGCATCTCTGTTCGAACAAGGAACAGGAAAAGGGCCTTATCCATGTCTTGAATCCCGTTAAAGCGCGCCCCGGAGATAAAGTGACGATTGAGGTACCTGAGGGCAAATACAGCAAAACCCTCTCTCTTCTTTTCGGCTTTATGCTGATAGCCTCTTTATTCGGCATGCTTTTAGGTGCTTTTTGCGCAGGCTGGCTGTCCATTCCCTCTTATACCGGAGGGATCATAGGTTTTTTCCTTGGCCTAATCATCACGGGAAGTGCCCTTTTTTATCATTTCAGAAAAAACAAAAAGGACTTTTATCCAGAAATTATTGGTATAATAAGAGAAGGAGACTATCATGAATAGACGCCGTTTCATTCAGACTCTTGTTTCAGCCCCCCTGTTAAGCCAGTTCATACTCGGCTCCCAAAAAACACAGAGCGCTTCTGAGCTCCATCTGGTATCCGACAATCCCCACCAGATCCTTCCGGCCCTGCTCGAAGAGTTGAAAAAACATGGCTTGAGTTATGGAAAAAAGTTTGCCTTTTTGAATTCCTATCCGAATGAAAAACAGATGACGCAGAAACTTCAGGAAAGAGGATGGGCTTTTTCTCCGCTTCACACCGACTCTGACCTCTGCATCTCATTCAGGAGCCTCAAACATAATATCCGGCCTTCCTTTACCATGGCAAAAGAAGGAGAAGTATGGGATATCCGCTCCAAAAAGCTTCTTTCTCTGTGGGAACAAATAAACAAAGAAGGACCTCTTTCCTCCTCGCTGACTATTGCCTCTTTCCGGGGATCAAAGCAAAGATACGCGGGAAAATCCATCTCTGTTTTCAGCCAGGGCCGAAAGATAGCCTCTCTGCCTCTTGATAGAAACAAAACAAAACTCTACAAAGGAAAAAAAGGGGGAATAGCCGTCTCCGTGAACAACGGAAAAGTATGGGTTAATGAATCTTCATGCCGCCATAAAATATGCTGCCTGACTCCTCCCATATCCTATGCAGGAGAGCGTATTATTTGCGCTCCCAATCGTCTCCTTGTTGAAATCGACAGAAACAGCCTCGTCGATACGTCCATTGGCTGAGCTCGGGCCCTATGAAAGACCCAAAAGAACCGCTTTTTGCGGGAATAGATGTTTCAACTCAAAGCTGCAAACTGATAATCCTGGATACGGAAAAAGAAGAAGTCGTCTATCTTGATTCCCTGAATTACGACCGGGACCTCCCTCTCTACAACACCCGAAACGGCGCTGTAAAAGGCCTCAAAGAGGGGTGTTCGGAATCAGAACCCCGTATGTGGATCGAAGCGCTCGATGTCCTTTTCGCAAGGCTTAAACAATCAAAAGTCCATCAGGAAAATATTTTGTGCTTATCCGTTTCCGGACAGCAGCACGGCCTGGTCTCCCTGGACTCAAAAGGAAATCTCTCAAGAAAGAGAAGCAAGCTCTGGAATGATTTTTCAACAGCAGAGGAATGCGCCATCCTGACCCAAGCGGTGGGTGGGAAATCGGCCATGATCAAAGCGGTGGGAAACAGCCAGAAAACCGGATATACAGCACCCAAAATCCTGCATATGTTGAGACATGAGCCGGAAAAATATAAAAGAACAGACACTTTTCTGGTCGTGCACAACTATATCAACTGGTATCTCACCGGAGGCGTTGCAGTCATGGAGCCCGGAGACACTTCAGGGACCGCTCTGTGGAATCCGGTAAACCGGAAATGGTCGGAAAAAGTCATCCAAGCCATAGATCCGGCTCTAAAAAAGAAACTGCCTCCGGTCACATCTTCCTGCCGCTCCATAGGTTTCGTATCGTCTTCCCTGGTGAAAAAGTACGGATTTTCCCCAATGTGTAAGATCGATGCCGGTTCCGGAGATAATATGTACGGAGCTGTGGGCACAGGAAACATAAAACCTGGCCTCTTAACCGTAAGCCTGGGAACCAGCGGAACCGCTTTCACGATTTTAAAAAAAGCCTCTGTTGACCCCTCAGGGGAAATCGCCTGCTACTGTGACAGCACCGGAAATTACCTCCCGCTGTTGTGTGTCTCAAATCTCTCTAACGGATACAACCAGCTCCAAAAGAAATACAAAATCTCCCATGAAGAGTTCACGCGGATCATCCGCCAGACAAAGCCGGGAAATCAGGGCCGCCTGCTGGTCCCCTGGTATGTGGGAGAGAGAACACCGGACCTTCCTCTGGCCTCGCCAGTGTACTTTGGATTCGGCCTGGATGATTTCAACAAACAAACGCTGTGCCGGGCGGTTCTGGAAGGGCATATCCTCAATCTTTACCAGGGTTACAAGCGCATGCCTGTCAAAGCCTCACAGATCCGGCTCACAGGGGGCCTTTCCCAATCAGAAGCCTGGAGGCAGGCTATTGCCGATATATTCGAAGCCGAAACCATTCCTGTTCTGGGAGAGGGAGCCGCTCTCGGAGCCGCTGTTCATGCCGCCTGGGTCTGGGGAACGGAAGCGGGAAAGGAATGCTCTCTGGAAGAGCTGACGGCCTCTTTTGTGGTCTTAGACCGCAAAGCAAGGAAAAGACCGCATCCGGCCGCTCTCCGTGCATACCGCCTCCAGAAACAGCTTTATCAGGCTCTCACACAGCGCATCAGAGGACAAAAAGGAGAGGATCCCTTCGCCCTCCAGCATCAATTGAAAAATCTATCTATTTGATCTCTTTGATAAAAACATTCCTGAAATAAACAGGTGAAATGCTGTCGTGGTTCTGCAGTCCGATATATCCTTTCCCTGCAAAATCCCTTACTTTACCCCTGGGCTCTGCGTCCCAGTCCAGTATTTTCTCTCCGTTGAGCTCTACTTCTATCCGGTCACCCTGAAAAGTAATCTTAAAGTGGTTCCACTCCCCTGTTTCTTTGGATGCCTCTTTTGTGGGGGCCTCAGCATCATACGCGGCCCCTGTTGTGTGAACGCCTTTTTCTTTGTCACAGATCTGTATTTCAAAGGAATGGTAGATATAGTCGTTGCTCACCGGTATATCGGGCACTCTCAGAAAGATCCCGGAATTTGTATCTTCCTTGGAGCATTTGAAATCCAGCTCAAGGATGAAATCCTTATACGCTTTCCTGGCATACCAGAACAATCCCATGCCGCCCTGAGACTTCAAGATGCCGGTTTTTTCATCAAGAATAAAATATCCGGGCCCGTAATGATTCCAGCCGTGCTTGGAATACCTTCCGTTGCTCCGGGCTAATATCTCTTCATACCCTTTATAATAGGTGATGCTGTCAACGTACTGGATGCCTTTTTTTACAGACGGAGAAGGATTGTCCACTTCCTCCGGATTCTCGTGTTCAACCGCCAGAACACCCGCATAGTTCTGCAGGGTCAGCTCCGCCAGGATATCATGGATATGGGCCTCGCCCTGACCAAACGGAACATCATAGGCCTTTTTATCCCCGAACACATTCAAATCTTTCAAATGAACATTGATGATCCTTCCCTCCAGCAGACGGAGGGCTTCAACCGGATTTACGCCGGTCCGCATCCAGTGTCCGGTGTCCGCACAGGCTCCGATCCGTTCATCCAGGCCTTTGACATGCTCCAGAACCGTTTCCGGCCGTGCGTATTTTGTGGGTTCAGGGTGATTGTGTATGGCTATCTTTATATTGTACTTCTTTACCATTTTCTCAATCAGGGAAAAGTCATCGAATTTTGGTTCTGTCACAATAGTCCGGATCCCCATCTTCTTTGCGAATTCAAACACCTTTCCCATGCTTTCTTCTGTGTTGTCAAAACCAACCACTCCGTAGCTTATCAGTGTCAGCCCGCGGTTTCTCAGGGCCTTTTTCACCTCTTCCATCTGCTGCTCATTGAGATTGTGGTCCATTTTCACATCAGGATTTGTCCTGTCAAGCATCTGCCCCGGATAAGCCTCTACGTATTTGACTCCCAGGTCTTTGACCTTTTCCAGTGTTTCAAAAAAAGAAAACTTTCTGAAAGTCCAGCACTGAACCGCAAACGGGATCTCCTTGATCCTTACTTCGGAATAGGGAATCCTTTCGAACTGAGAAGAAACCTCCTGAGCTGCAGGCGTTTCTTCCCGGGCTGCCTGTTCCCCGCCGGAGCACGAAACAACTAAAAACACGGTCAGTATTAATCCTATAATCCTTTTGTTCTTCATCTTCCCTCCTTTTTATCTTTTCCTGGGATTCCATTCCCCTTTGGCCACTGCCGGGACAAATGTTTCCAGCCCCTCCGGAGGAAAAGGAACTGTTCTTTCCTCCTCTATGCTCAGATAAGCGGCCATAAGAAGTTTGGTCACCTCGACTCCATCGCTAAAATTTTCTCTCGGGCGCCGGCCATCTAAAAAGGACCGGACCATATGCCGGTTCTCATCCGTATACCCGTACTCGATTTCCTCGCTGCTGACAATGGGCATGAGTCCTGTTTCCGCATTTTGTTTTTCAACCAGATCCTCTCCCTGTTCTCCTTTAACATTTCGGCTGAAAAATATTTTCAAGTTCGAGTCCAGCGTATTTATGGACAGCGAGTACTCGGGTCCTAAAAGCTCCATGTTCAGCCTCAGTCCGGCCCCGACATAGCACCAGGAAGTGGTGGTCTCGACCACAAGTCTTTCTCCCTGGCTCCCTTCATACTCTATGACGGCTCTGGCAAAATCCTCTGCCGGCCGTTTGAGATAATCAAGCTTTCCATCGCTCTGTTTTTCAAGCTCTCTGGCATACCGGGGCTGCTGCCATTTCAGGCAGTCCGCATAAGCCATCACTTTTCTGGTTTTCAGGGAGCTTCGTTCCGCCCCGGGAGGGGTCAGCATGTAGCGCGCTTCTTCCACGGAATGGCACATCATATCATTTATCACCCCTCCTCCCTGAAGAGAGCCTTCCCAGAACCAAGGCATATGAGGGCCTCCGTGTTCCTCGGAAGCACGGGCCAGATAGGGCCTCCCTGTGGTCGCTGCTCCTCTTGTCCACAAGATCTCTTTGCCGCGGACAACGGCCGGGGAAAAGATCTGGTCCTCGAGATATCCATCCAAAAGATTAGCCTCCTGTACAAGAGAAAGCATCTTTTCTGCCTCCTGAACGTTTCTCCCCAGCGGCTTCTCACAGGCAACGCCGATGAGGTCTCCCTTGCCTGACTTGACGGCATGGACGATCTCTTCCATGATCTCTATCCGGTTATAATTCGGCGAACATATCCAGAGCGCGTCAATATCCGGAGAGGCGACCATATCAGATACGGTCGGGTAAACCTTTGCGTCTCCGACTCTGAGCTGATGCGCAAGGTCAGCTGCCTGTTTGGCCCCTTCCTCGCTCCTGCTTGCGATTCCCAGAATGTCAGCATCCCTGACTCCGACCCAGGACTTGATGTGAAACCCGGTTATGAAACCGGCACCTATGAATCCTATTCCCAATCTTTTTTGAGACATTTTGTCTCTCCTCTCTCCGTCACTATAGCCTCAAGGCTTATGTCTTTATATACTGATTTTTTTCTTCTCTCTAAAAAGCAAAACAAAGGCGACCGCACAGAGAATGGTCAAAACCGCAGGTATGATAAAAACACTCCTCCAGTCCGTCACGTCTGCTTCTGTGAAAAGGGTCTGTATCCAGCCCGCAAAAAGGCTTCCCAGAAAGTTACCCAGTCCTAAGGTGACAATGGATATGAGGCTCTGTGCCGAAGCCCTTATATCCCTGGGGGCTACCTGGTCTATGTATATGAATGCGGCCGTAAAAAAGAACACATAGCAAAACCCATGGAGAGACAGGGAGGCAATAACCAGCCACACCGGCTGGCCGATCACGAAGGTTATATAGCGGGCCGGCCACGCCAGAACTCCTATGATCATGGTCTTTTTGATTCCGAACTTCGGCAGGAAATAGGGCAGAAGAAGCGCCATGACAAATATTTCTGCGATCTGGGCAATGACCATGACGCCGGAAACCATTGATGAATCGATCCCTATGATCCCTGACGTCAAATAAGGAGCGGTCAGAATGTAATAAAACTGAAGCTCTGTGGCTACTATAAAAGCGATACCCACAAAAACCGCCAGGTTTTTGTCTTTCAACATCTTAATGGCTTCCAGAAAAGCCCATGGTTTTTTGACTTCCTTTTTAGGAGGAGTATGGGGTAAAAAGAAAGACTGAATTCCCATAATAAGAGAGAAGATCCCTGCCAGCATCAGCGTATCTCCTCTTAAGGCCATCGCCTCTTGAGAGCTTGCCAGCATCCTCCATCCCGCCAGAATGAGTCCTGCGGCGATCCAGCCGATGGTTCCCCATACCCTGATGATACCGAATTCCTTTTCAGAATCTTTCATGTTTATAAAGGCGATGGAATTGGTGAGGGCTAAGGTGGGTGCGTATAAAAGGGAATAAAGAAATATGAGCCACATCATGGTGGAGTAATCGGAAACAAAGGAGGTATAGATAAGGATGGCCCCTCCGGCAAGCTGTAAAAAAGCAATGACTTTTTCAGTAGGAAAATACCTGTCAGCTATCTGGCCTCCGAGAAAGGGTGAGATGATGGTCGCCAAAGGAAGAAGCGCATAAATGACACCGACCTGAGTTCCGGTGAATCCCAGGTTATTGATCAAATATTCTGATAAAACCGGGGCCCAGGCTCCCCATATCGCATACTGTAAAAACATCATAAAACCGAGCCGGATTTTATAACTCATGTTTCCCTCGTGATTTTATCTTTCATGCCTGTCTTGATATACATAAAAATCTATAATACAAACAATATATATGTCAATTAAAGATAAATCCAGTATAATAAACTCGGATTGTTTCTGAAAATTGAACCTCATCTGTTTAAAAAAAACGGGAAGTCCCGGATATATGAAAAAATACAGTGCCTTGATTCTGGTTGTTGTGTTTTCGCTTAACTGCGGTCCACAAAAGACCTGGCATACATCCACATTGGTTTTTTTCGATACGGTCTGTGAACTGAGAATCTTTGGCTCCTCTGCAGAATTCTCTCAAGCAAAAAAAGAAGTAGAAAAAATATTTTCATCCATGGAAGAGCTTTTTTCTCCTGAAAAAACAGACTTAAAATCAAGCCATGTTCAGTATCTTTTAAGGGAAAGCCTGAAAATCAATAAAAATACGGATGGGTGTTTTGATATCACGGTAGGTCCGCTCAAAAAGGCATGGGGATTCTTAAACGGGCACTACAGAGTTCCTTCTTCGAAAGAAATAAACGGACTGTTGAAGGCCGTGGGTATGGATAAACTCCAGATAAAAAACGATGAGGCCCTTCTTCCGGAAAAGATGAAACTGGACTGGGGAGGCATCGCTAAAGGGTATGGAGTGGACCTTGCTTCACAGGCTATCAGGGAGATGAACATCCAGAAAGGATTTATTAACGCTGGAGGAGATATTTTCTGTTGGGGACAAAATCCTGATAACGATGCCTGGAGAATCGGGATAAAGCATCCCAGAAAAAGCGGTTTTCTCGGCATTCTTTCTCTTAAGGGCCAGGGGGCGGCCACGTCCGGAGATTACCAGAGGTTTTTTATAAAAAACGGTCTGAGATACCACCATATTTTTGATCCTTTAACCGGTTATCCGGCAAAAGGAAGACAGAGTGTCACTGTGATGGGGCCTAAGGTCCTTTTCTGTGATGCGCTTTCTACAGCTCTTTTTGTTTCTAAAGAACCGGAAAATATTTTAAAAAAATATCCTGACTATGGTGCAGTTATTGTCAATAAAGAGGGTGAAACCCTTATCTTAGGGAAAAAGTTTGATATAGATCTGATAAAATAACGTCTGAGGTTAGAGCTTCATGGGCATGAGAATATATTTATATTCTATTTCATCTTCCTCTTCCGGAGTCATAAGAACAGCGCTGTTGGAGTCTTTCATTTCAAACCTAACATTCTCCGTCTGTATGGTCGTTAGAAAATCTAGAATGTACTGAGCATTGAATCCGATCTCAAATTTATCCCCGTTGTATTCCGTTCCAACCTGGTCGCGAGCCTCCCCTAGTTCTGGATTAGAGGAGAAAAGTTCGACTCTATCTTTTTCTAATTTTAACTTAATTCCTTTGGACCGCTCCGTAGACAGGAGGGAGACTCTTCTTATAGCATCCGTAATTTCTTCTCTTGAAAAAACAAGAAGATGTGGATTGTCTTTGGGAATGACCGCATTATAATTTGGGAATTTCCCCTCTATGATACGAGATATCAGCGTTCTGTTCTTCACATTAAAGAACAGATTGCTCTCATCCAAGTCAAACTTGATCTCTTTATCTTCGAACTTCCTTAATTCGCCGAGTGTTTTCTTGGATACGATTCCATTGATCTCCTCATCAATATCCATGTTTTCTATTTTTGAAGACGCATAAGCAAGTCTGTGTCCGTCTGTACTGACCATCTCGATCTGATCTCCTTTGAGAATCATTAAAGCTCCATTGAGATAATATCTCTGCTCCTGAGTTATGGCAAAATAGACCCGGTTTATCATTTCCGCATATTTATCCAGAGGAAGAATGATATTTTTCTCAAACCGTGCCTCCGGGACTTGTGGATAGTCATCCTTTGGTTTACAGAGAACCTTGAACTGGCTGGCTCCTGAAGATATTTCGATCATCTTCTCGTCTATCATTGAAAATGCGACTTTCTTTTCATCCGGAAGGGACCTGATTATTTCGTAGATTTTCTTACCTGATATGGTTGCAGCGCCTGGCTCTTCAACCTTTGTTTCTATGTAAGTCTTAAGTCCTACTTCGAGGTCTGTCCCAATCAGCTCCACTCGGTCCTTACCCGCATCTATCAGAATGTTAGCAAGTATGGGCATTGTATTTCTTTTCTCAACAATCCCCTGAAGAAGTTGGAGTTCTGTGAATATATTTTCTTTTTTGATTGAGAACCTCATTTTTTCCACCTCTTCATACTTTATTTTATTTATATATAGTTTAGTTAAAGATTAAATAATAATAATAATAAATGCAAATAATATGTGAAAAATTCTTTTAAACATAAGAATCCATTACCGTATAGAATTAATCATCCTTGTGATTTTCTTGTCGAAACCTCTGTTAGTTTCTCTTAATTTCTCTATCTTTCTTATACTATGAATGACCGTAGTGTGGTGTTTTCCACCGAATTTTTTTCCAATCTCAGGAAGAGAAGATTCTGTAAGGTGTTTCGATAGATACATGGCTATCTGTCGGGGAAAAGCGATTTTAGGAGAGTTATTCTTTGACTTTAACTTTTTAAGCCCCATTTTATATTCATGACAAATGAATTTTTGTATTTTTTCAATCGTGATGATATGTTCGGCCGAATCAAGAAGGCTTTTTAATGCTTCTTTGGCAAGGTCCAGATCAATGGGCTGTCCTTTCAAAGAGGAATAAGCGATCACTCGCCTGAGAAATCCTTCCAACTCCCGTATATTCGAATGCACCTTATCAGCAATAAAAAGAGCCACGCTTTCAGGAAGATGAACACCCTCTATCTGTGATTTTTTCTTTAATATGGCAATTCTTGTTTCTATATCAGGCGGTTTCAGGTCTGCTATAAGACCCCATTCGAACCTCGAACTGAATCTTTCTTCTATATTAGGGATTTCCTTTGGGGGGCAGTCGCTTGAGATGACGATTTGTTTCTGGTTGTCATAGAGGTGGTTAAAAGTATGAAAGAATTCTTCTTTTGTTCTCTCCCTTCCTGAAAGGAAATGAATATCATCCATCAGAAGGAGGTCTATGTTTCTGTATTTCTCGCGGAAGTCCATGACCTTACCGTATTGAAGATGAGTGATAAGGTCGTTCATAAATTTCTCTGTTGTCATATAAAGGATTTTCACACCTCTTTTGCTTCTCAGGCTTTCGTGACCAATCGCGTTCATAAGATGTGTCTTTCCCAGACCCGCTCCTCCGTAGATGTATAAAGGATTATAGGATTTTGCCGGGTTTTGAGATACGGATGAAGCGGCCGCATGGGCAAATTGGTTGCAGGAACCCACGATAAAATTATCAAATGTATAATTGGGATTGAGATTGGGATTCAGAAGATATCCGTCTTGAGACCTTCTCTCTCTCGGGCTCCGCCGCATGAACGAAGAGGAGTCGTCAAAAATATATTTAACATCATAGACCTTATCAAACAGCTCTTTGGAGGAGGTGTTGATAAGGCCGGAATAGTGGAAGGAGAGCCAGTCTCTGAAATAGGAGTTAGGAACTTTTATATAAAGAGCGTTTTTTTCCTGTCCTATATATGAGGTAGGACCAAACCAAGTATCAAAACTGTTTTTATCAATTTTATTCTTGATTTTCCTCTGGATGCGAATCCAAGGGTTTAATTTATGTGAAGCTTCCATAATGAATCCCTATTTTTCCACAGATATATCCACAAATGTGGAAAACTTGTGTTATCTGATGGTTTGGTTAGGAATATATTAACACCGTCAAATGTGTATTTCAAGAAGTTTTGTCGGAATAAAACAGAATTTATTGAAATATTTTTTTAAAATGCTTAAAAATCAAAGCCTATCCAGAATTTTGTCATCCAGCGGTCTCCGGTTTCAAATCCAAATGGGGCTGAGATATCTGGCCAGTACACAAGCCTCACGAAATCTAAATGAACGGGAAATCCAAGGAGGAAGAATTCGAATCCATAACCCATTGAGCCCACAGCGTCAACGATATACATATACGTAAAGCCTGATTTACGCGTGTCCCTAACATATATCTTTGGTTCGAAACCCTTGACTTTGGTTCTGGCTATATCGAAAAACAGAGTGCCTCTTACCGGCCCGAGCTGGCCGATTATTGTGTAAGCCGCGTTAATAATGGGGAATCTGAACTCAAGATTGGCAAACCAGCTTTCCGTTCCTATAAGACTGTAATAGTACTGGGACCGGACTTGATTGTTGCCGCCGAAGTAGTTGATGAAAGGGGTTTCTCCCCAGCTTCCAAATCCCTCAAAACGGAACGCAAAAAGGGTGTCGAGGCCTAAGTATAAATACTGCCGGTAGTCCAATTGAAGGGTTGTGTTGGTGAGGAACGAATCCGTAACAGGGATCGCCTGGGAAACAGAGAGGCTGAATGTGTTTCCTGAGGCAGGACCGTAGTATTTAAAAAGAGTGGTCTCTCCGGTAAGAGAAAAAGAGGCGGATAACAAGCTTCCGGTAAGAAAGAAACTAAAAATCTGTCCGGCGCCTGCCATCTCCCGGGCAAGAGTGGGATCATAGTATTCTTCATCATAATAGGCATATTGGAAGGCACCTTGGACCCGGTAATACCGATTTAAGGGATAATAGGCCGCAAGAGAGGCTCCTGATATGGAGCGTGTTGCCAGGGCATCATTGTAGTTGAGCGTGTAGTACAGGCTCGGATCGATGTAGTAATAGGGAGTATAGTAGAAAAGGGTATAGTGATAAGCGGTGGCTTGATACTGCAGCCTTCTTTTCTGATTAAGGTAAGAAAAGTAGTAAGAGCGGAAGTCTCTGACCTGATAGGCCGTTACATTGAAGTTGTGATCGCCGAAGAGATCCGAGAAGGAGAAGGACGAGCCGCCGTAAAGAGAGCCGTCTGTAGCAATAGTGGTACTCACAGGAGGCCTTCCCGTTAAATACAGATTTCCCATTCCCTCATGGGGTTTTATCTTTTCTTTATCGATCTCAACTGTGATATGGGGCTTGTATTCTTCGTATTCTTCAGCGGTTAACATATCGTCAAACCTTATGTTTTTTTCGACGACTCCTTCCAGATCGCCTTTAAATATTTGAAAAGCGCCTTTATGGAAGGAAGAAAAAACAATCGTATCTTTTTCATTGGCAACAGGGTACGGAAAGAAATTGCCTGTTCTCACGTCCGTATGTCTTTTTAGCTCACCGGTCTTCATTGACAAGGAGTAGACGTTATAAGAATCTCTCATGTCACCCGAAAAGTATATGAGGCTTGAGTCCCTGGAGAATTCCGGGCAAATGGTATTCCCTTTACCAAAAGTCAGCTGGGTCTTTTTACTCAGGTCATTCAAAGGAGACAAAAACAACTTGTCATAAGTCCCGATGCGAAGGGTATAGACAACGGACTTTCCATCCGGAGATATAGCCAGAGCTTGTTCATAAAGGTCATTGTTGGTCAGGTTGCTGGTTTCCCCTGTTTCAAGGGAAAGGCTGAAGATGTCATGGATGCCGTTAGAGGAAGCGGTATAGAGCATCTTCCCTCCTTCAGGACAGAAACACGGAGAGGAAGGCCGGTCCTGTGGGATTTTGATCTTTTTCATAACACGGCTGTTAAGAGTATTGACCAGAAAAAGGCTGTGCTTTTCTCCTGATCTTCCAAAGAAAGCGATTTTATCCCCATCCGGAGACCAGGCAATATCTCTGCCCGCAGAAGGATCGATTTCGTATTTGATGTTTTGGTATTTCAGAGTGTATCCTTTGGTGAGGTTTCTTATAAATGATCCGTCCCTCGCAGAGAAAAGGATAATGTCAAATTCGTATGCTTTTTGATTGGCCGTCAGAACAGCGATGATATCTCCTGATGGAGACAAGGAATGGGAAAAGGCGAAATAGAATTCATTCACAGGATAGTTAGGGCCGAGTGCCAGGCTGTAGTTTTCCGGATTTTCACGCATCAAAAAAGGTTTGTATTTTTCTCTGAGGTGTTTATTGAACTCATGGCCGAATTCTTGCGGGTCCATTTTAAAGGCGTTTTTTATGGGATTTATGGGGCCCATTAGCGGGGCATTTTTCAGTGACTGCCATAAATTGGTGACTCCGTTTTTGCCGAATCTCTGTTCGATAAAATCATAGATTGCATGCCCGAAATCGTAAGCCGGATCCCTTGGAAGGGGATACCTTGAGTAAAGGTTGCCGTTTTTTCTCATTTCAGGAATACGGTCATTGAGCACCGTGTCTTTGATAATCAGGTTTGACCAGGAAGACCATCTCCCCGTATTGTATTCTGAGAATCCCTCCATGACCCACAGCGGAGGCGAACTTATGGCATGCAGCGCTCCGCCGGGGCTTCCCCAGATCATGTCATATTCAAATATATGAGTCAGTTCGTGTTCGACCAGATCCTCCAATTCATCGGTGGGCATGTCTCCGTAGAGAGCGATCCTGTACAGTATGGGCTCGGCTACTCCCAGCACTCCTTCCGGGAGCTGGAAGAGATTCGTCTGTTGAAATTCGGTGCTGGTTTTGTAATAAAGGATGGGAACGGTTGCAGAGAGGTGATGCTTTGTGCTCTGGCTTATCCGGGCATAAGCGCTTTCAGCCAGCTCTGCGATTCGTTTCAAAAAGTCGACATCATTCATATAATAGTACAGTTCAAAGTGCTCTGTCTCATAACTTTCCCATTTAAAGTCTTTATAACGGATTCGATTTTTACCATAATAAGGGTAATAGAAGCTCTGTGCTGATAAGGAAGCTATACAGAACAAGAGGAGCACTATGCCAAGCAGCTGATTTTTATGTTTTTTCATGGTGTCTCCTTATTTTAGGATGAGATATCGTTGTTGCGGTCGAGGTTCAGCAAAAATATCACGGAAGACTTTTTCTTTAATACTGAATATAAGGTCATAAAAGGCAAAGGCTGAAGTCTGGTTTGGATTCTCATAGGTCTTTGTCTCGCTGAACTTCCGCTGGAACAAGATCTCTCCTGTCTGGCTGTCTATAAAATAGAGCTCCAGAATGAGCGAGTACATGTTTCTCTGGGCAAACCTGTCTTCATACGAGAAGGGGTCTTCAAATTTTTTCTTGTCTTTTATCAGGGCTTTTCTTATTTCGGATTTGTATTCAAAGGTCCCGGATATAATGATTCCTTTTTTCTCTTTATCCGAAAGGTTGACCCAGAATTCTTTTTCTTTGAAATTCTTTTCATCTTCAGCAGAAGCCTGTTCCAGATTTACTCTTTTTTTTGTTTTGATTCTCATCTCCTGTGCAAAATACTCTTTGATCTCCTTATTTATATCAAAATCTGGTTTTTCCTTTTTTTGAAGGAAGTCTGTGATCACAATTTCTTCGAATGGCGCCAGGTTTAATTCAGGCTTTTTAGCTATGTTCGTGCTTACCTCTACATAGGACGACATGGTGCTGCAGCTGTAGAGAGCAAACAGAAGGAAAATAATGATTGTTTTATAAAGAAGGGATTTATCTTTTTTCATCTTTATTCTCATCTTTTTCAATTTTGTTTAAGTTTTCTTTAAAATGCTTGTAATTGGATTGGATTTGTTCGTTTTCAGGGCTGAGCTCTAATGCTGTTTTATATTCTTTTTCAGCTTTCTCAAAAGCCCCCTTTTTTTCGTAAGCGACAGCCAGATTATTATGGGCTGCAGGAGACTTTGGATCCTGCTGAACGGCTCTTTCCCATCTGAATATAGCCTCATCCCATAAGCCCTTTTGGGCCGCTTCGATTCCGAACTTCATTTCATCCTGAGGAAGATACATAACGCAGCATGCTAACAGGAGAAGAAGGATGAGGAGACTCAATAATACAATTGTTTTTGTGTTCATTTCGAATCAATCCTTTCATAACTAAGGTACTTTTTTTTAACAAAATCGTCAAGAATGGGCACAGACACACACGCTGTTTTAAAAGAGATAAAGCCATATGCATAAAAAATTCCATAAATATTCGTTCTTATGTTATTTTGTGTAAGCAAATTTTGTGCCAGGTGGCTACAGGGGGAGCGGTTTGGATATCCTTTTTGTGTTGTCATTCAAAGAGGACATATGTATAATGATTTGTAAAATTTTTTCCGGGAGGATTTTATGGGAGATTGGCTTGGAGGCAGTGCTCTGGCAAAGAAAATCAAAGAAAGAGTCAAAGATGAGGTTTCCAAAATAAAAGCGGAAAGAAATGAGGTCCCGGGTTTAGCTGCGGTTCTGGTGGGAAAGAACAAAGCCTCTCAAGTATATGTGGGGATGAAACAGAGAAATTGCGAAAGGCTGGGCCTTTATTCCGAAGTCCTGACATTTAATGAGACTTTAGATCCTTCTGAACTTAAAAAAAAAATAGAAGAATTGAACCAAAAGGACCAGATAGACGGGATCCTTGTACAGGAACCGCTGCCGCAGGGTTTCAGCAGCCAAGAAGTCGCGACAACGATTCTGCCCGAGAAAGACGTAGATGGTCTTAATCCGTGCAGTCTCGGGAATTTATTGAGAGTCGAGAGCGGTCTTCGGCCCTGCACTCCGTTAGGTATAATGGAGCTTCTAAAATCAAGGGATATTAGTATAAAGGGGAAGGAGATTGTGATTATCGGAAGAAGCTTGCTTGTCGGGAAACCTCTTTCCATCATGATGACCAACGCGCACGGTACCGTAACGGTTTGTCATTCCAGGACAGAGAATCTTCCAAAAGTAGCATCAAGGGCGGACATATTGGTAGCAGCGATTGGAAGAGGGGCGTTTGTAACTCCTGATTTTGTCAAAGAGGGGGCTGTGGTGATAGATGTGGGGATTAATCACCTGACTGATAAAGCCAAGGCAGCAGAGATGTTCAAAGAGCCTGAAGGGAGGCTGCTGGACATTGATAAAAAAGGGTACACGCTTATCGGTGATGTACATCCGAGCGTCATAGACAAAGCTTCTTTTCTTACCCCAGTTCCGGGGGGAGTCGGTCCCCTGACCGTTGCGCTGCTTATGCACAATACGCTTACAGCATATAAATTGAGGCGCGGATATCTTCTTTTCGGAAACGGAAGATAGATTGCCTGTCCAAAGGGGGTTGGGTTTTTAGCGAATTTATGTTATATATATTCCTTAATTATTTAGACTTATCAGGATTATTTAATGAGTGTTTTGCAAGAGAGAAAGGAAAATGGCTAAAGTATGTGAAATTTGCGGAAAAGGTCCTGTTTTCGGAAACAGCGTCAGCCATTCACACAAGGCGACGAAAAAGAAATGGAAGCCCAATTTACAGCGCGTTAAGATTGAGACCGATTCAGGGACTAGAAAAGTGTGGGTTTGCACGAACTGTATACGTTCAGGAAAAGTAAAAAAATCCGGATAATCCTCAATTATAATCTTTCCACAGAGAGAACCTCACGGATTCCATTTATTTCTGTAATGGCTTTCTCTAGCTGTTCTATATTTGTAACAGCCAGGTGAAGATTTACTCTGGTTTTTTTGTCAGGGAAAGGCTCAACATTGGCTTTCTTTATATTTATCTTCAGGCTTGCTATTTTTGATGTTATTTTTGCAAGAACGCCGGGAGTGTCTATGGCCCTGATCAAAAGAGAGGCCTCGTAATCACCTTTGGCTGGCTTATCCCAGGATACCTCCACCATCCGCTGTGAGGGGAGGATTTCTTTTTTTACCAGGTGACACCTGAGCGAATGGACCGTAATTCCTTTTCCTGAGGTGATATAACCGGTTATGGGTTCCCCATGTACCGGAGAGCAGCATCTCGCTAATTTTATACTTGAGCTTTCTATGTCTTGAACTCTAATATCGGGCGCGGGTTTTTTAGTGACTTTTTTGACTGCTTTTTTTATGAGCGTCTCTTTACCTGATTTGAGCTCTCTGTCAGGGAATATCTTTTCTAATAATTTTTCGCTTAGAACGATCTTGCCTATTCCTATCATTTCGTAAAAATCTTTTAATGATTCTATATGAGGGTATGTCGCTTGTCTTACTTTCTTTAAAAGCTCTTTTCCTTTTAAAGGACTTTCTCTGGTTTTGTGCTTTTTGAGTTGTTTGTTCCAGAGCTTTTTTCCAAGAGAAATGTTTTTTATTTGCTCCTGTTTGTTAAGCCATCTCTTTATTTGATGTTGTGCTTTAGAAGTGAAAGCAAAATTAAGCCAGGCTCTTAAGGGTGTTTTTTTATCAGAGGTTGTGATTTCAACTATAGTGCCTGGCTCCAGGACCGTTTTTAAGGGAACCGTCCTTCTGTTTATTATGGCCTTATCCGCATGCAAGCCAATTTCCGAGTGGATTTTGAACGCGAAATCAAGGGCAGTAGCTCCCATGGGAAGGGTTATGACCTTTCCTTTTGGTGTAAAAACATAGACTTCTTCAGGGATCAGATTTGTCTTTAAGTCTTTTAGAAATTTCCTCGGGTCTTTTTGCTCTTTGTAAAGGTCGGCCATTTCTCTCAGCCATTGAAGCCTTTGGTCTTCTTTAACTATGGCCTTGGCGTCGGTCTCCTTGTATTTCCAATGAGCAGCGATGCCGTTTACTGCGACTTCGTGCATCTCGCGCGTTCTGATTTGTATTTCTATAGTTTGTTTTTTTTCTGTGAGAATGGTTGTGTGGAGGGCCTGATAGAGGTTTGGTTTTGGCATGGAGATGAAATCGTTAAAACGGGAAGGCAGATGGGTCCAGTTCTGATGGATGATACCCAGTGCCGCATAGCAGCTACTGGTGGTGTCTGTAATAAGTCTTAAGGCCATGAAGTCATAGACCTGATCGAATTTTATGCCCCGGCGCTTCATCTTGCTGTAGACGCTGTAAGGTCTCTTAATTCTGGAAGACACATCAGCCGGGATGCTGTTTTTTTTCATCAGCTCAATAAGATCTCTTTCGATCTTTTTTAGGGAGCTTTCAGCGTCTTTTTTTTTGGTCTTTATCAGAGAGAGAATCCGGAAGTAGTTTTTTTGGTCAAAATACTGAAAAGAAAGGTCCTCAAGCTCTCCTTTTATTCGACCCATGCCGAGCCTGTTTGCGATAGGGGCATAGATTTCTATGGTTTCCTGGGCTATCTGCTTTTGTTTTTTATCAGAAAGATACTTTAAGGTCTTAAGATTGTGTATTCTGTCTGCCAGTTTGATAAAGATGACTCGAAGGTCGTCGGTCATGGCAAGAATTATTTTTCTGATCGTCTCTGCCCTGCTTGTCTCAGGAGAGGATTCTTCAACAAGGCTTATTTTTGTCACTCCTTCCACAAGATGGGCGATCTCTTTGCCAAAAAACTTTTTTATGTCCAGGGCGGTCACATCCGTATCTTCCAGAACATCATGCAGAAGCGCAGCAGCCAGTGTGGTGGGATCCAGTTTCATGTCCGCCAGAATATTGGCAACTTCCAGGGGGTGGCTGAGATAGGATTCTCCGGAAAGCCGGACCTGCCCTTTATGGGATTGAGCGGCAAAAACATAGGCTTTCTGCAGAGGGACCAGATCCTTTTCTCCATACCATGCGGAGACTTTTTCCAGGATGTCGTTGAATCTAATCATTTGTGTTTTATACAGGAGCTCAAAGACTAAACCGCTGTTTCTTTTTCCTTCTTCTTTAAAATCCAGTTTACAGCATCAAGCAAGTTTTTTGCAACAAAGCCAGGTTCGATTTTCATCTCTTTTAGCCGGGATCTTGCATGTTTTCCAAAGCCTGTGAGCACAAGAACCGGGGTGGCTTTGATATTTATGCCCAG
Organism: uncultured Eubacteriales bacterium; assembly: GCA_964624145.1. Lineage (GTDB taxonomy): Bacteria > Acidobacteriota > Aminicenantia > Aminicenantales > Aminicenantaceae > WJMT01. The sequence goes on from CAZUXT010000002.1 coordinate 54,935, forward strand.
TAGAATATCTTCGACTTTATCACCTATGATGTAGGACTCGGGCAGGTCAATATCCAGTTCTTCAGCGGCTTTTAGAGCCATCCCGGGATGAGGTTTCCTGCAGAGGCATTCTTTACGATACTCCGGGATGGACGATTTCGAATAATGGGGGCAGTAATATACCTGATCAATACGGGCGGATTTTTTTTGAAAAGCTTCTTTCATTCTCTCATGGATCTCATTGAGGACTTCCTCCTTTATAAGTCCTCTTCCCACTCCTGACTGATTTGTAATCACCACGGCCAGGAAATCCGCTTTGTTGATTTTCATGACGGCCTCATAACTATAAGGATAGATTTTTATCCTTTCAAAGGAATCAGGATAGCCCACGTCTTCATTTATGGTGCCGTCTCTATCCAAAAATACCGCCCTTTTTTTCATGACAGGAACCGCTCACATTCCGAGAAAACCTCTTCAGGGAGTATTTTGAGCATACACTGGTGTTCATAAGGGCAGGCTCTATAAGAGCACGGCCCGCACGGGACGTCTTTTTTGATAAGCGTATAAGGTGGTTGAAACGGCTGTGTGGCAGCAGGAACAGTGGGGCCGAACAAGGCAATAACAGGAGTACCGAGAGCGTTTGAGATATGCATGGGGCCTGAATCATTAGAAACCACTACATCAGCCAGGCTCATAATGGCAGCGAGCATTCTCAGAGATGTCTTACCGGCAAGATTTACGGGCTTTTTCTTCAGGGAGGCTGTGATAGCACGGGTAAGCTCTTTTTCTGCCTTGGAACCTATAATGAGCAGATTAAGAGGAGCCTTTTTTTGGAGCCTTTCCGCCAGGGACGCATAGTGGGATGCCGGCCATCTTTTTGCAGAGCCGAAATAAGCGCCCGGATTTAAAATGACGGTCTTTTTTTTGGGATCGATACCACAGGAACGGAGAAAATCACCTGCCAGGGTTTTTTCTTGTTCTGTTACGGAGAGCTGCAGTTTGGGGGGATAGGTCTTAAATCCGAGGCCGGAAAGGATGTTTTGATAATAAAGGACTTGATGGATTTGTTTTCTCGGATTTGTATAGGAAGCATACTCTGTGAGCAAAAGCTGCCTTCCGTCTCTTTTATATCCCCACCTTTTTGGGATACCGGCCATGGCGAACAGAAGAGCTGAGAGAAAAGAATTGGTAAGGAGAAGCCCGGCGTCAAAATCATATTTCTTCAGTTTCCTTGCGGCAGACCTGATTCCTGTCAGGTTGTTTTGGTCAGGTATGGTGACAAGCTCATCCACAAATTCCAGGTTCAGGAAGACATCTTTCACCCAGTTTTTAGCAATGATGAAGATACCGGCGTCAGGGAAATTTGTTTTTAAACTTTTTATAGCGGGGATGGCGAGCACAGAATCCCCTATCCAATTTGGAACGCGAACCGCTATCCGCATCATACTGACTGTATTAGGTTTTTATCTGTTCTGTCTTCCTGTTACTTGAAGGCTCTGTGCTGGTTGGGGTCTTTTTTTTGCGGTATCCAGAAGAGCGCGCTGGATGTAGATTTCCTTTATTCCCGGCATAGTCTGTTACATACCAGCCAGAACCCTTGAATTTGATGGCAGGGATCGATACCAATTTTTTTAAGGTTCCTCCACAGTAAGGGCATTTTTGAGGGCCTTGATCTCCTACCTTCTGTATCTTTTCTATTGTTTTATGGCATTTTGAGCACTCATATTCGTATAAAGGCATCGTTATCTCCAAAAATCAAAAAATCATTTTAACAAATAATGCAGAGAGTGTACAGTGAAAACAATTTACGCAGAGCAAAAACAATTTCCGGTTTTCTGTTTCCCACTCTCTGGCGGTATTGATTTTTTTTAAGAATCTTAATACACTTGAGAGGAGATAAAATGAAAAGAAATGTATCAGTATTCCTTCTTCTTTTTATTCTCGCGCTCAACCCTTTACGGGCGCAGGGAGACAGAAAGCCTGTATGGGTAGGACAGTTTTACAGCGCGAGTCCTCAGAAGCTGTCACAACAGATCGAACAATGGTTGGCCGAAGCTGACTATAGGCCTCAGTACGGATATCAACTCAAGGCTCTCATTGTCCCGCATGCCGGATATATGTATTCAGGGAAGGTCGCAGCCCATGCCTACAAGCAAGTGCTGGGACAGGAATTCGATGCGGTTGTCATTATTGGACCAAGCCATCATTTCGGTTTTAGAGGGTGTTCTATCTACCGGAAGGGAGGGTATGTTTCCCCTCTGGGGACTGTGCCTGTGGATCAAGCCTTGTCCAGGGAATTGTCAAGAGCTACAGGATTTGGATTTATTCCCGAGGCTCATGCGAAAGAGCACTCCGTAGAAGTGCAGATTCCGTTTATACAACGCACCATTCCCGATACGAAAATAATCCCTGTTGTCATGGGAGTCCCTTCAAGGGAGCTGATTGACAGATTGGCGAAAGGGATTATGGATATCGCCTCGAAGAGCAGGATTATTGTCATTGTTTCTACGGACATGTCACATTATCTATCCAAAGAGCAGGCAAACAAAAAGGACAAAAACACAATCGATTTGATCGTTTCCAAAGACATCAAAGATCTGGAAAACAGGATTTTGGATAGAGAGAACATCCTGTGCGGAGGTGCCGGGGTCGTCACGTCTCTTCAATACGCTATGGGTTTGGGAGAAACTCTTGTGGATTTCCTCTGTTATGACGATTCCTCTTCAGCAGGCGGACCGGAATCTCAGGTTGTTGGTTATATGTCCGCAGCTGTGTATGCAAAAAAAGAGGCGGACGAATTTGTCCTGTCTCAGAGAGAGAAAGATGAGCTTTTAAGGATAGGCCGGACCGCCATACAGAGTTATGTGAAAGAAAAGAGGATAGTCTGTCCTGAACCTCACAGCTCCCAGCTGTATGTTAAGAGGGGTGCCTTTGTGACATTGAGAAAGAGCGGGAGGCTTAGAGGGTGTATAGGATTCATAGAACCTGTTGGGCCTCTCTATAAAACCGTTGCCCAGGCTGCTGTCTATGCAGCGTGCAGAGATGCGAGATTCCCACCTCTGGCCCCTTCAGAACTAGCAGGTTTGGAGATGGAGATATCCGTGTTGACAGTTCCCAGAAAAATTGATGATATTTCAGAGATTGAAGTCGGCAGGCATGGCCTCATCATAGCAAAAGGCCCGAGAGAAGGGCTTTTATTGCCTCAGGTCGCCACAGAGAACAAATGGTCCAAGACGGAGTTTCTTGAGCAGACATGCCTGAAGGCAGGGCTTCCGAAAGACACATGGAAGACGGACGTGGATATCTATATCTTTGAAGCCAGTGTTTTTCATTGATTAAAAATTGGGATGCACAGGGTTGACTTTTTTTGCAATTTGGTTAAGAATCTAAAGGGAACTAGATTAAGGTATAAGGACAATGAAAAACATTTTTAAATCATTTTTCACACTTCTTCTTGCATCATCAGCGTTTTTTATTGGTTTTTATTTGGGAAAGGAAAAGATCATATCTAAAATACCTGACTTCCAGGAAGAGATAGAGGATAAAGGTTGATTTAAGTCCATGCGGGCTTGGTCTCAATAAGGCCTGGCTTTTCAATCAATAAAAAAAGAGAACAAAATGAATATTGTTTTGTTAGGGGTAGTCATAATATTTGTCGTATTTATGGTTATTTTGATTGCAAATCCCAAAATCTCTTGCTTTGGCAAAAAAATCAAATCTCCTTTTTATCCCCTTTTGAGGAAAAAGAAAAAGTCGTCGGGAAGCAAAAAGAAGAAAATCGACGATTACGGGTTCTCTTTAGTCGATGAGGAGTCAAGGAGGAGGTCAAGAATAACTGAGCTTGAACCAAGGAAAAGTCAAAGGCCGCAAAAGAGCGCTGAGATAGACGACTATGGATTTTCGCTTTCTGATGATAGGAAAAAAGTCAGCACCGTAGAAACAAAGGGTGAAAAGAAATAAGTGAAACCAGGAGATTGTGCTTACAGAAAGTCCGTATTATTTTCTTGTGTATAGGTCTGGTTTTTTCCTTTAGTTGCAGGTCTTCGCATGTTTTGCTTTCTCCCTATCCTGATCTCATAGAGACCATAGAAGGATTTGCTTCGCTAAGGATCACAGGAGAGGAAGGATATTCCAGGTCAAAGTTTTCTTTTTTTTTCAGTATCCCAGATAAAGGGAAGATAGAAGCCTTTGATTTTTTAGGCCGGACGGTCTATCAGATTATCATAGATAAGGAAAGGGCTTTCCTTGTAGTCCCTTCAAAGAAAATATACTGGGAAAGCACCGAAGAGCGCATCATTGATACATTCATTGGAGCCAAACTGACTCTGTCCGAGGTCATTTGTTTCCTCATCGGGGAGTGGGATTATTTGAGAGAAAAAGGGGAGTATAATAGTCAAGATCCATGGATCATCAAAAAGGATAATGAGGGGAAAGTCATTGAAGGAAGAAAGCAAGATATGAGTTTTACGGTCAGTGAATATATTGAGGACACCGGTCTTATCCGCAGCCTTGATTTTGAAAACCGGTTTCAAAAGGGGACACTGAAAGTTCTTGGGATTGATTTCAACAGCCCGGTGAAAAAAAGTCACTTTTCATTGTCTTTTATTAAAGGCTTCGAAGAAAAATCCTGGGAGGAAATACGAAAAATAGTTAATAATGAGAATTAACGCATTTGCTAAAATCAACCTCGGTTTAGAAGTGTTGAAAAAGAGAGATGATGGTTATCACGACATCAGAACTCTTTTCCAGAGCATTTCTCTCCATGATGAAATAGAGATAGAGCTCTCTTCTTCAGGGCCTATTGCTCTCAAGGGGCCGGACAGATCTATCTCTTGGGGGAGAGATAATCTTGTGTATAAAGCCGCTTATATCATGAAAGAGCAGGCCATGACTGATAAAGGGATAAATATCCATGTGGTCAAAAATATTCCAGCAGGAGCCGGCCTGGGTGGCGGAAGCAGTAACGCAGCAGTCACTCTGTTGACGCTCAACAAAATGCTCGGTTTGAACCTGAAGAAGGAAGAATTGATGGAGTTTGGGCGAGGGCTTGGAGCGGACGTCCCTTATTTCATGGAAGGGGGCTTATGCGTTGGCGCAGGCAGAGGAGATGAAATTTCGGTCATTGATGACCTCCCCAGATTTTACTGTGTGTTGGTTTTGGAAGGCACCCCGATTTCAACAAAATTGGTTTATACCAGCTTTCCTAAGAGCTTGACTTCAAAAGACAAAGACAGTAAAATTATCGAGTTTCTGAATACCAGAGGATTAGGCGGATTAGAGAACGATTTAGAAGAGACTGTTTTTCACTTATATCCCCAGATCAAGGAAGTTAAAAGCCATATCAGTAAAACAGGTGCGGTGCTGTCATTGGTAAGCGGCACGGGATCAGTCGTATTTGGGCTTTTTGAACGAAAGGATAAAGCAGAAGCTGCGTTGGAGAGTGTTAAAAAAGTTTATTCTGGGGTGCTGGCGGAAACATTGGATAGAGAAGAGTATTGGAGTCGTTTAGCGCATGGGGTGTAGCCAAGCGGTAAGGCAGCGGCCTTTGGAGCCGCCATTCGGAGGTTCGAATCCTCCCGCCCCAGCCATGTTTTGGTATTTTATTTATTCATAAGAGAGAGTGAAAAATTATTTGAAAAGGAAGAGAACATGAAGATTTTTACGGGTTCATCTAATCCTATCTTAGCGGAAGAAATTGCATCTTATCTTAAAATGGACCTTGGAAAATCAGTTCTTGAGCAGTTTAGTGACGGAGAGATCCATTTTTATATTGACGAGAATGTCCGCGGAGAAGATGTTTTCGTCATTCAAACCGGAGCCCAGGAGACGAGTTTTCATTTGATGCAGCTTTTTATAATGATTGATGCTTTGAAAAGGGCATCAGCTGAAAGGATAACCGCTGTTATTCCGTATTACAGTTATGCCCGACAGGACTGGAAAGACCGTCCACGTGTACCCATTTCTGCCAGGCTGGTGGCGGATTTAATCGAGGCATCGGGAGCGAACCGTGTTCTGACTATGGATCTTCACTCCCCTCAAATTCAAGGATTTTTTTCCGTACCTGTGGATAACCTTGTTGCGAGAGTTGTTTTGGAAAAATATTTTAAAAGCCTTGATTTGAAAAACCTAACGATAATATCCCCGGATGCCGGAGGAGTCGGACGGGCCAGATGGTTTGCCAAACGAATGAATGCCTCATTAGGGATCATTGATAAACGAAGACCCGCTCCGAATATTGCAAAGGTTCTTCATGTTATAGGGGATGTCAAAGGACGAGATGTCATCATTCTGGATGACATGGTTGATACAGGAGGAACCCTGGTCCAAAGCGTGGAGGCTCTTATTAAAGAAGGAGCGAGGAAAGTTTTTGCTGCCTGCACCCATCCGGTGCTTTCTGGAAAGGCAATCGAAAGGATAAATGAATCAGAATTAAAACAGTTGGTGGTAACCAATACCATCCCACTTGACGGAAAGAAGAAAGAATCTGATAAGATTAAGGTTTTATCCGTAGCGGAACTTTTTGGTGAGGCGATTCGCAGAATTCATAAAGGAGAATCTGTGAGTTCTTTATTTGAATAAGGAGAAATATGCCATGCAATTGACGGTAAAAGCTGAAGTAAGAGAAGCTGTTGGGAAAAATGCAGCGCGCCGGTTAAGAAGGGAAGGCAAGCTCCCAGCAGTTCTCTACGGACCCAAGACAAAAAACATTTCATTGGTGTTGTCTAAACAGGATATATTTTCTATATTAAAATCAGAAAGTGGCGAAAACACCATATTTAAAGTAGCTTTCGACTCCACAAAGAAGAACGTGATGATAAAAGACTACCAGCTCGATGTTATAACAGATGAACTTCTGCATGTGGATCTGATTGAGATTGCAATGACTGAGGCGATTGAAGTGACGGTTCAGGTCGTTTTGACCGGAGAAGCGGTCGGAGTCAAGTCAGAAGGAGGTTTTGTTGACTTTATGAACAGAGAGGTCCAGGTGCGATGTTTGCCAAAGGACATTCCTGATCAAATTAAAGTGGATATCAGTGACCTTCATTTGAATCAATCCATCAAGCTGGAGGATATCCAGCCCCCTGAGAATGTGGGATTCATTACAGATCCCAATACAGTGATTGCGCATATCATGCTCCCGGTGGAGGAAGAGATTGAAGTGGAAGAGGAAATAGAAGAGGAACTGATTGCAGAGGGAGAAGAGCCCGAAGTTATCGGAGAAGAAAAAGGAGAAGCCGAAGAAGGGAAGGAAGAAAAAGAAGAAAAAAAGGAAGAGGAAGAGAAAAAGGAGTGATATTTGTTGGCTGTGGTTGGACTCGGAAATCCTGGTCAAAAATATGCCCGGACCAGACATAACGCCGGATCCGTACTTGTGAACAGATTAGCGAGAAGATGGGGTGCTAAGCTTAAGGTCATGGACAAGACATTTCGTGGGGCTGAAGTAAAAAGGGATGATCACGAGATTCTCCTGGCCAAACCCAGGGTCTTTATGAATATGAGCGGAACAGCGGTCAAACGGATTCAAGAGAGATATGATATCCCTCTGGAGAATTTGATAATTGTCCACGATGATTTCGATATTTTATTAGGAGAGATAAGGATAAAGAGAGCAGGCAGCAGCGGGTCTCACAAAGGGATTATGTCTGTTATAGAAAGACTGGAGACGCAGGACTTCCCCAGAATAAAAATAGGGATAGGTCCTGTGCCCGAAGGGAGTGACCCGTCTGATTTCGTGCTTTCCTCTTTTATGAAGAGAGAGAGAGCACGGCTGCAAGAAAGCATTGATAATGCTGTTAAAGCATTTGATATCATTTTAAACAGCTCTTTAGATAGAGCGATGAATGTGTATAATAAAAAAAGGAGTCATGTTTAATACGTGAATTTAACTAACTCCTTGTTTCTTTTCAAAAGAAAAGGAGCTGAATATCCGTAAGGAGGAATGTATGAGATATTACGAAACAGCTTTTTTAATTGCACCCACCCTCTCTGAAGAAGAGACAGAGCAGTTCATCAGCCAGATGGCAGATGTCGTAAAAAAGAAAAAAGGCAGGATGATCCATATTGATAAATGGGGTAAGCGGAAGCTTGCTTATCCTATAAAGAGAAACGACTCTGCCTTTTATGTGTTTTTCTATTATGAGGGGGGTCCGGAGACATACACGGAGCTGGAACGTCAGTTCAAACAGAAAGAGGCTGTCATCAGGTATTTGACCTTCAAAAAAGATGAGGAACCTTCCTTTAAGGGAGAGGCCGCAAAAAAAGAAAAGAAGGCCAAGGCGGAAAAGCCTCTAAAGCCCAAAGAACCGGATAAACAGGAAGAACCGGATAAAAAAGAAGAGAAAGCAAAACCTGTTAAAAAGAAAAGCACCAAAGCCAACAAAGAAAAAGAGGGGGAATCAAAGAAGGATAAAGAAGAACCTAAAAAGGACAAAAAAAAAGAAGCAGAATCCAAGAAAGATAAAAAAGAAGGAGAATAAGCATGCATGATGAGAGAAGGGCAAGAAACCCAAAGAGATATTTTTCGCGCAGGAAGAAATTCTGCTGGTTTTGCAAGAACAATGTGAAGGAAATTGATTATAAAGATATTGATATTTTACAGAGATATGTCCCGGAAAGGGGCAAAATAGCACCCCGCAGGGTTACGGGTACGTGTGCCTATCATCAGCGGAAACTCACCAAAGCCATAAAAAGGGCGAGACAGCTGGCACTGCTTCCATTTATTGCAGAGTAAGGCTAAAACTGGAGGGAAAATGAAGTTACTTTTAAAGGAAAATTTGGATAATCTTGGGAAGAAGGGAGATATTGTTAACGTGGCTCCCGGATACGGAAGAAACTATTTGATACCAAAGAAGCTGGCGATTAAGGTGACTCCTTCAAACATGAAGATGATCGAGATAGAACAGAAGGCTCTGAGAAAGGGGCTTGAAAAAGAAATGGAGTCATATAATGAAATCACAGAGCGGCTGAACAATACAAACCTCATTTTCATAAGAAAAACCAGCGATAAAGATACGATATATGGGTCTGTGAGTGCCAATGACATCAAAGAATCTCTGGATAAACTGGACCTTGACGTTGAGAAAAAAAGGATTTTGCTGGATGAACCCATAAAAAAAACAGGAACGTTTACGGTTCCAGTGAGAATTTTTCAGGAACATCAAGCGGAAGTTAAAGTGGAAGTGAGAAAAGAAGGAAAAGAAGAGGAAGTCGAAAAAAAAGACAAGGAGGAGACAGAGAAAGCAGTTAAAAAAGAAACCAAGGAAGAAGACGGAAAGGAAGCTGAAAAAGAAGGAAGAAAAGAAACAAAAAAAGAAGCTGAGGAGAAAGTCAAAAAGGAAGCCAAGCCTAAAAAAGAGCCCAAAAGAAAAGTGAAAAAAGAGGCAAAAAAAGCAGAGAAAAAGGATAAGGAGGGAAAAGAGAAGATTACTCCTAAAAAAAAGACAGAGAAAAAGAAGAAAAAAGAAGAAAACAAAAAAGAATAAACAGAGAATATGAGCCTGGATTTTACGTTTTTAAAAAAAACTCCGCCTCACAGCCCGGAGACGGAAAAGACCGTCCTAGGCGGAATTCTTGTCAATAATAAAAATTTAAATGTCGTCCTTTCCATTATTTCTGTCGAGGACTACTACAAGGAGGCAAACCGCAAAATCCTGGAAGCGATCATATCCTTGATTGACAAGGGACGTCCCGCGGACCTGCTTACACTTGCGGAAGAACTCCAGAAATCCGGGGCCCTTGAAGAGGTTGGGGGGATTTCTTATCTCTCTTCTTTAATGGATGGAGTCCCAAAAAGTCTGAATATCGAGTATCATGCCCGGATAATTAAAGAAAAATCGCTTCTCCGGAGATTGATCACCTCTTCTTCAGAGATCATTTCAGCCAGTTATGAGCAGAAAGAAGAGGCAGACCAGCTTTTAGAGCGGGCTCAATCCGCTATCATAGATGTAGCTGAGCAGAGAATAAAGCCCGGGTTTTTGTCCCTGAGATCATTGACAGCAGAGGCTTTGGTCACCATAGAATCTTTAAAAAATCGCCAGGAAGCGGTAACGGGGATTCCCAGTGGATTCAGAGACCTGGACAGTATCACAGCCGGATTCCATAATTCTGAATTTATTGTCGTCGCTGCCCGGCCTTCCATGGGGAAAACAGCGCTCTGCTTGAATATATCCCAGCATGTCGGGACCAACACAGAATATTCAATAGGGTTCTTCTCTCTGGAGATGTCAAAGGAACAGCTGGCCATGCGCATGCTGTGTTCTGAAGCAAGAGTGGATCTGCAGAGAGTAAGGACCGGATTCCTCAGCGAAAGGGAGTTCAAAGATCTGCAGAAGGGTGCGGAAAATGTTTCTCAGGCCGCTATTTTTGTGGATGAGACACCGGGACTCACTGTCATTGAGATGAAAGCAAAAGCAAGAAGGCTGAAAATGGAGCAAAACCTGGACATCCTATTTGTGGATTACATGCAGCTCATGCGTGCAGGCGGTCGTTTTGAGAACAGGAATCAGGAAATGTCTTTCATTTCCCGCTCTTTAAAGGAACTTGCCAAAGAGCTTCAGATTCCGGTTGTAGGGATCTCTCAGTTAAGCAGGGCTCCTGAGAAAGGGCGCGCAAAGCCCATCCCACAATTGTCGGACCTGAGGGAATCAGGAGCTATTGAGCAGGATGCTGATGTGGTTATCTTCATTTACCGCCCTGAAATTTACCGCCCTGATGACGAGACCATAAAAGGGATAGCGGATATCATTATAGCCAAGCAGAGGAATGGACCTACCGGCAGGGTTTCTCTTGCCTTTTTAAACAAGTTTGCCAGATTCAGTAATAGAGAATTTCACACAACTGAAGAATAAACAATCAGGTTAAATAAGAGTCAGGTTAAGAAGATGAAAAAGAGCAAGTCAGTTTTTGTGTGTCAGAACTGCGGGTTCCAGTCTCCCAAATGGGCGGGGAAATGCCCCCGCTGCGGCGAGTGGAGCACAATGATCGAAGAGATTGAAGCGTCCGGTACGGAAGACCTGTCTTTCCCTCCTGCTAAACCAATGCTTTATCAAGATATCAAGCAGGCAAAGCAGCAGCGCCTTCAAATAAAAATAGGGGAGCTGAATCGGGTTTTAGGAGGGGGAGTCGTCCTCGGCTCTCTGGTTTTGATCGGAGGAGAACCGGGAATAGGCAAATCAACTCTGCTGCTTCAGGTTAGCCGGGATTTTGCAGAAGAAGGCAAGAAAGTGCTCTATGTCTCAAGTGAAGAATCTTTGGAACAGACCAAGATAAGGGGAGAAAGACTGGGAATAGAAAAGGGGGAGCTATATCTGCTGGCAGAGACAAACCTTGAAAAGATTATTTCCCATGCTTCTGAGCTTAAGCCTCAGATTTTTATATTGGATTCAGTGCAAACGGTCTTTTCTTCCAACCTCTCATCAAGCACGGGCACGATAAGCCAGGTCAGGGAAGTTACGAACCAAGTGTTCAGGTTTGCCAAGAAAAATGACATATGTTCCTTTTTAGTCGGGCATATAACCAAAGAAGGCTCTTTAGCAGGCCCCAAGTCTCTGGAGCATATGGTCGATGTCGTTCTTTATTTTGAAGGGGAAAGAGATCACAGCCACAGAATATTAAGGGCTTTTAAGAACAGATTCGGACCTGTTTCGGAAATAGCTGTGTTTAACATGGAGTCAACCGGGTTAAGAGCCATTTCTAATCCTTCGGCTTTCTTTTTGAAAGAACGGCCGGAAGGTGAGTCAGGCAGCGTGGCTGTGTGCACCATAAAAGGGTCACGGCCGCTTTTAGCCGAGATCCAGGCGCTCGTCTCCTCTACTTTGTTTGTGGGAAATCCCAGGCGGATGACCATAGGGCTTGACCACTACAGGACTGCGATGCTTTTAGCTGTTATAGAGAAAAAATTGGGATTTGGTTTTGGGGGGCAGGATGTGCATATGAATGTGGCGGGAGGATTATTTATTAGGGAACCGGCTGCGGATCTCGGCATTTTAGCGGCACTGGTTTCCTGTATTCAGAACAAGCCCGTTCCTTTGGACCTGACTCTTCTGGGAGAGATCGGATTGAGTGGGGAGGTCAGATCAGTAAGCCAGACATTAGCCAGGATAAAAGAAGCGGCTTCCCTGGGTTTTAAATCCGTGGTTCTTCCAAAAGGGAACCTGCCCGAACTCAACAAAAAGAGCATCAATAATATTGATCTTATAGGGGTAAGAAATATAAAAGAAACAGTAGATGTGCTTTTTTAGTAAAAAATATATATAATATGTGGTAGCAAATGAATATTTTTATATTACAATATTAATTTTATAAATCATTCAGCTATGGGCATTTTTATTTTTAGACTACTGGTTATCACCATCATAACGACGGTGGCGTTCTTTTTGCCGCCTTTTGGGCTGCCCAATTATTATGGAGCGGCAGCCGGTTTTGTGGCGAGCCTGTTCTTTGTCTTATTCGAATTAAAAATACGGAAGAGTCCTTTTAGATCCATCTGGGGGGTCACTGCCGGTTTTTTATGTGGCATCTTTATCGGATGGCTGCTCGGAACGGTTTACCAGACGATCTTAAAGGACCAGACCGCCGCCTTTTTTAAGGTGTTCTTTCTGATCATTTTTCCCTATCTGGGATTTTTGATCGGGATGAGAAAGCCCGAGTGGTTCAGCCCTCTCCATGTTTTTTCCTTTTTCAAAGAGAAAAATACGGGAAAAGAGAGCAAAATTCTGGATACAAGCGTCATCATTGACGGCCGGATATCAGATATTGCTGATGCCTATTTCATTGAAGGGAACTTGATAGTCCCTCAATTCGTTCTCAAGGAACTGCAGCTGGTGGCTGATTCATCAGATGGAGTCAAAAGGCAAAGAGGAAGAAGAGGCCTTGATGTGTTAGACCGGCTCCAGAAATCTTCTTACATCAATGTCACGATTTCAGAGGATGATTTTCCTGAGATAAGAGAAGTTGATTCCAAGCTCATCGAGTTAGCCAAGCAGATGGATGCCAAGATCATCACAAATGATTTCAATTTGAACAAGATAGCCCAGCTGCAGGGAATCAAGGTGCTTAATATAAATGAACTCGCCAATTCCTTAAAACCGGTAGTTCTCCCGGGAGAGAAAATAAAAGCTTTTATTTTAAAAGAGGGGAAAGAAAAAGATCAGGGCGTTGCTTACCTGGATGACGGCACTATGGTGGTTGTGGACAATTCCAGAAAAATGGTGGGGCATACCATTGATGTGACAGTGACTTCTGTTCTGCAGACAACAGTGGGCAAGATGATCTTCGGCAGATACGAAAACGATTCTTAGGGGGAGGGAACGTGGCCCAGCAATACAGAAGAAAGTATGAATTCCAATCGGAAATAAAGCAGCTTTTAAATATTCTTGTCTACTCTCTCTATAAAAACAAGGAAGTTTTTGTAAGGGAACTGATTTCCAATGCTGTTGATGCGCTGAACAGGGTTCAGTTTGAGCTTATGACGAGTTCAAAAGTAGAGAATAGAGACGAGGAGCTGTGTATCCTGATTTCTTTTGACAGGGACCAGAAAAAGCTCATTATTGAGGATACGGGAATAGGAATGACAAGAAAAGACCTGATGGAAAATATTGGCACCATTGCCCATTCAGGGACAATTGATTTCCTCAAAAAGCTGTCAAAGACAAAAGAGAAAGAAAAGGTCGATCTTATCGGGAAGTTTGGAGTTGGATTTTATTCAACTTTTATGGCTGCTGAACAGGTCCATATCTACACGAAATATTTTACAAAAGGGAGCCGTGCTTATCTGTGGAGATCTACGGGAGATACCAACTATACCATTGAGCCCACCGTAAAGAAGAAGCGGGGGACGCGAATAGAAGTTTTTTTAAAAGATGACCAGAAAGAATTTCTCGAAAGACACAGGATAGAAGCGATATTATTGAAATACTCAAGATTCGTCCCGTTCCCGGTTTATATTGAAAATGAGAAATTCCAGGTGGCTGAAGCGATCTGGACACAGCCCAGGTCTTCTCTTAAGAAGAAAGATTATATTGAGTTTTATAAGTTTTTCAGTAACGTACAGGAAGAACCCGAAACATATGTGCACCTCTCTTCTGATGCCCCGGTTCAATTCAGTACGATTTTGTTTGTTCCAAAGTCTTCCATGGAGAACATAGGATTCTTTAGATCTCCTCCCGGAGTTGATTTGTATTCCAGAAAGGTCTTGATTCAAAAAAACAGCAGGGATATTATGCCCGAATACCTGCGTTTTGTGAAAGGCGTCATCGATTCAGAGGAAATTCCTTTGAATATATCCAGAGAAACGGTTCAGAATGACATAAAAATAAACAAGATAAAGAAACACATCATAAAAAAACTGATCTCCAGGTTAGCACAAATAAAAAAGGATGAAAGGGAGCAATACCTGCGTATTTGGGACCATTTCAACAAACATATAAAAGAAGGCATTGTCAGTGATTTTGAGAACAAAGACAAATTATCACAGCTTTTGATCTTCCATTCCTCAAAGAACAAGGAGGAATATACGGATCTGGACTCGTACAGCGGGCGGATGTCTGAGGAACAGAAAGAGATTTACTATGCGAGCGGGCCGGATATGAAAGCCATAGAGAAGAATCCGGCACTGGAGGCTTTTAAGAAAAAGGATATTGAAGTCTTTTATCTTGATGATCCTTTGGACGAATTTGTGCTCGAGCATCTCGGGGAATACAAAGAAAAAGCTTTTAAAATGGTGGAGAGCGCAGAAATTGAGGTGAAAGAGGAAGACGAGAAGAAGAAAAGCAAAACCTATATGGGAGAGGTAACAAATTTTGTCACTTATTTAAAGGATCTGTACGGGGAAAAAGTCACTGATGTCCGGATATCAAAAAGGCTTGTGGACAGCCCATGCCTGCTGGTCCATCCTTCTGACGGTCCTTCTGTCCAGATGGAGAGAATTATGAAAATGGCCAATAAGGAATACCAGTTTTCAAAAAAGGTCTTTGAAATCAATCCGGATAACAGATTGATCAAAGAAATGGTCAGGGTCCATAAAAAAAATCCAAAGTCAAAGGGTCTGCCCCTGCTTGCTTTTCAAATGCTGGACAATATGTTGCTCAGAGAGGGAATGGTCGAAGACATTGATTCAGTCGTGTTTAGGATTCAGGATATCATGCTTCAAGCCGCACAAAAAATCCGCACCTCCCCAGGGGAAAAAACAACAGAAAAAAAATAAATGGGCAAAACCTATGTTATTGTTGTTGCAGCTGGAAGGAGCCTGCGTTTTGGTTCAGATAAACAGAATGCCTTCATAAGGGGCAAAACCGTATTGGACAGAGCTCTTGAAAGCCTGCAGCAGCACAGAGAAGTGGACGACATCGTACTGGTCCTTAATAAGGAAAAGCCCGAACACAGGCAGTACAGCCAATATTCCAAGGTGAGAAAAGTCGTTCCCGGAGGTGTGCGAAGGCAGGATTCCGTAACCGCTGGTTTTAAAGAGGTCGGGGAGGATCCGGAGAACGTGGTTCTTATTCATGACGGGGCAAGGCCTCTCGTCAAACCGGACCTGATTTCCCGGGTCATCAAAGCTGCGCGGGAGAAAGGTGCAGCGGTTCCTGTTTGGCCCATACAGGACACGGTTAAATCTGTCAAAGAAAATGTTGTCGAGAAAACACTTGAGAGAGGCCGGCTTTACAGATGCCAGACTCCACAGGGATTTCGCTATTCTGTCTTAAAGCCGGCTCTGGAGAAAGCAGTAAAGGACGGTTATTACGGCACGGATGAAGCCTCTCTTGTAGAGAGGGCAGGCGGAAGGGTGACGGTTGTTCCGGGTGATTACACCAACATAAAAATCACTTTTCCGGAAGACATTCGTATAGCGGAGGTCTTTGTTGAAGATTAAAATCGGGATCGGGTATGATATCCATAGGCTTGTCCATGGAGAAGAGCTGTATTTGGGCGGAGTCAAAATCCCGTTTCCAAAAGGGCTTCTGGGTCATTCTGACGGAGACTGTTTGATCCATGCCATAGTTGACGCTGTTTTGGGAGCGGCAGGAAAAGGAGATATAGGGACGTTTTTCCCTGACACGGATCCGGAGTATAAAAACATCTCCAGCAGGAAAATATTAAAGGACGTCATGGGAATGATGAAAACTCAGGGTTGGGAGATAGTAAATATTGACTCGATCATCATTGCAGAGGCACCGAGGATGGGGCCTTATATACCTGAGATGAAGAAGATCCTTTGCCCGGTTCTGGAGTTGAGTGAAGAAGACCTCGGGATAAAGGCCAAGACCAATGAGGGGACGGGAGAATTAGGCAGGGGGAATGCCATTGCAGCCTGGGCCGCTGCTTTTTTAAAAAAGCCCTGAATCACACAGCCAGGAATATCCGTATGATAAGCATGGCAAAGGAACCTGATTTATTAGAGGAGGCTTCATGAAGAAAGTAAGAGTCCGCTTTGCGCCCAGTCCCACAGGATTCCTGCATGTCGGTAATGCGAGGACAGCCCTTTTTAACTGGCTTTTTGCCCGTCAGAATAAAGGAGTGTATATCTTAAGAGTTGAGGACACGGATATTAAAAGGTCTGAGCGAGAATACGAAGACAGATTGATAAAGGACCTCCGGTGGCTAGGTCTGGATTGGGATGAAGGCCCGGATAAGGGAGGAGCCTACGGCCCTTACAGACAGTCACTGAGGGTCGATCAATACAACGCCCATGCACAAGCCCTTATCGAACAGGGCAAAGCCTACTATTGTTTTTGCAGCCCGGAGGAACTGAAAAAGGAAAGAGACAAAGCCCTTGCTATGGGAAAGACGCCGGTCTACAGCGGCCGGTGCCGCAGTCTTCCTATAAGGGAGTCCGAACAAAGAGTGAAGGCCGGGGAAAAGGCGGTTGTGAGGCTGCTCACTCCGGACAAAGGGACCCTGACTTTTCATGATATTGTTCGGGATTCCTTATCGTTTCAATTAGGGCTTATCGGTGACCCTGTGCTTATCCGGTCAAATGGGATTCCGTCCTATAATTATGCGGTTGTGATAGATGATGCGCTTATGAAGATAAGCCATGTCATTAGGGGAGAAGACCATCTCATCAATACAGTGAAGCAGCTTCTTTTGTATCAAGCCTTCGGATTCGATCCCCCACAGTTCGCTCATCTGTCAATGGTCATGGGAAAGGACAACACACGTCTCAGCAAGCGTCATGGAGCGACATCCGTCTCTCAATTCAGCCAGCAGGGCCTTCTTTCCTCGGCCCTTTTAAACTACCTGGCTCTCCTGGGATGGTCCCCGCCGGACGGCAGGGAGGTTCTGTCAAAAAACGAACTCATTGAAGGTTTTGATCTCACAAAAGCAAGCCGGTCCGCTGCGATCTTTGACTATGACAAGCTCTATTGGATCAACCGGCAGCACATCAAGATGCTTACGGATAAAGAGAAAGCTGAAAAGACCTTAGTGGAGCTCAAAAAGGCCGGCTATCTACCAGAGAACCTGAATCACAAACAATGGAATTGGCTGGAGAAGGCAGCCGCACCTCTGAGTGAAGGCATTAATACATTTTCTGATATCGCGGAAAAGTTCTCGGTTTTTTTTAAGTTTTCTCCGGACAGCATGACGGCTGAAGCCCGCAGAGTGTTGGGGACAGACTGCGGCAGGAAAGTCGTCACCGCTCTTGACGAGAAGCTGAACAGAGAAAAAGAAATTGATTTTGCCAGGCTTTCCGTGATCAGCCGTGACATTAAAAAAGATACCGGATGTAAAGGAAAGGATTTGTTCCACTCCCTCAGAGTGGCCCTGACAGCACAGATTTCAGGTCTTGATTTGGATAAATTTATTCCTTTGGTGGAGGAAGGTTCACAATTGGATTTCCCGGTACCCATAAAGGGCTGTGCTCAAAGAGCGGCTGAAGTGTCGCGTTTTATTCGCGGCACCTGAGACCTGGTTTCAGGTTGACCCACCCGTTAAGGTGCGATACCAGGAAAAAGAGGAGCATGATAGCGAGGGAGGCGGCCATGGATTTCCAAAGCCCTAGTTTGGTGATCAGCATAGGGGAGAAGGCCGTTATAAACCCTCCCCCAAGGAATGGTTCGTAGATCATCTGTTTGAACCCGAACGCTTTAGCTGTATCCGTTTTGTAGAGAGGGTCTACGACACGAAGAAGCAGAAGCCCGACAGCCGTTACGCCCGTCTGCATCCCGAATTCTGTGATCCCCCGCTCAAACCAGAAATTTCGAAACATACGCGGAGCCAGAAAGGCAGCACAGAATACCATCCATGTGATTCCCGTGGCCATGATGATTAAAAAGGGCCATAGATTGGCTATGAACACATCCAGTTTTATGGTTGCGATGGCTGATAAAATCAGCACATCCAGGGAAAAACCGAGTATCCGGTCAAAGGTACTTTTATCATAATATTTGTCTATTTTAAATATTATTGAGATTTTTTGGACAATAAGGCCACCTATCATGGCCAGCGGGAACAGGGGGAATTTATCGAATTCCGAATGTATGGCCTGAAGGCCTGACAGGAAGGCCCAGCCTATGGCAATGGCGATCGCCACAATAGCAAAGTGAAGACTCAGAGGTTCGATAGCCTCTGAGGCGACAGTGGCCGTGGCGATAGAGTATCTTTTGTCTTTTGGGATAAGGCCCTTTTTCTTGAACAGGGGGATTCCTTTTTTAATACTGAGATGGGTGCAGTGATCTTTGCGTATAGCGATATTTATCAGGATCATTCCCCCGATGACAGCCGTGAGTATGCCCACGGTCGCAGACATAAGCGCCAGGTCCCCTCCTGCCGAAAATCCATAGCCTTTGAAAGCGTCTTTCATTCCGGCAGCCGTACCGTGGCCTCCTGAAAAACCGACCTCGACAATACAGGCAAAAAGCTGATGGACTTTGAACAGAGGAACAAGGATGAGCCCTGTGATCAGAAGTGCGATAAAATACTGCCCCACACCGGCGATGGCGCCAAAACAGAGCTGTGATCCGCCCGCATCCCATATTTTTCTTATACCGGGAATGTTCACACCAAGAAAAAGAGTGGCAAAAACGATATTGATGAGCGCTCCCGGAAGGGGGGACCAGTGTTGTATGACCCAGTCAGGGATAAGGGCCAATCCATAGGGACCGCAGGCAAGGGCGATAAAACCGGCAATAATGGCTGAGGGCAGGAAAAGTGTCTGAAGAATTTTTATGTTGGCCCTGAGGATCTTGCCCAATAAGAGAAAGAGTGAGAGAATGCACAGGCTGAATAAGAAATTCATATACGAGCCTCCTAAAACAACTATTATTCGCCTGACCTATTCATAAAAAAAATGGCGATGATCATTTTTTTGTTTTGCTTTCAAGGATATACATGTTTTTAACAAAAATGACAACTGAAAAAATATTTTTTTGTTGTCAATTTCATTTTAATCGCCATTTTTTTACCATTAAGGCAAGCCGATATGAAATTCAGATATGGCTTGTGCTCCCTTCAGATTTTTAACGCCATTCTTCGTACTGTGTTATCGGCTGCTGCGCAACTCCCCCCGTCCGTGGGTCAGACATGCTCACAGCTCGGCTTTGCCGAGTTCCCTCAAACAAAGCACTCAGAAGGCTAAATCTTCAATGTCGCTTCAGCCACACCTGAATTTCAGTTAGCTTTCTTCAATCTCGACTCGTTCATCATCAAGGATAAAAAACGTAAAGTTTGATAACCGCGCCTTTTTAGTATAGATTAGATTTTAAGAGGAACGGCTGTGGATAAAATCGCAAGAATCCATCCTGTTTTGGAAACAATCAGGAACTCCCCAAAGCGGGTCCATAAAATCATGATCCAGAGAGATATGAAGAAACACCCGTTTAAAGAAATCCTTTTACTGGCAAGAAAAGAAAATATCCCGGTGATATGGGCCCCAAAAAGAAGGTTGGACCGGGAAGACAGCCATCATCAGGGCATTGTTGCCTTTGTTTCTTCAAAAGAATTCACATCCCTTGATTCCCTGCTGTCTTCTTCCGGACTTCCTTTTTTTCTTCTTTTAGACCGGATCGAGGACCCTCAAAATCTGGGAGCTCTGGTGCGCACGGCCGAGGGAGCCGGAGTGGACGGGATCATCCTGCCTGAAAGGCATTCTGCCGGATTGACGACAGCCGTCCATACGGTTTCGGCAGGGGCGTTGGAACATGTGCATGTAACCAGGGTAAAAAATCTGGCCAGGACCATGGATGCGTTAAGGGAAAAAGAGATCTGGTTGGTTGGAGCTGAGGAGGGGGGCTCCAAATTCTGGTATGAATTCGACTACAATGTTCCTGTAGGCATCGTCATGGGTTCCGAAGGAAAAGGCCTCAGGCGCATCATCAAAGAAAAATGTGACGAAATACTCTCTATCCCTCTTTGGGGCGAGGTTCATTCATTGAATGTGGCTTCTGCGGCTTCTGTTTTTTTGTTTGAAGTGGTACGACAAAGAAAAGGGAAGGAAGATTGATAGAGTCTTTATTGAATAAAATGCGCTTCCTCTGCGTATATCAGGATGGAAAGAGTAAGAAATGGCCGGAGAAAGCGCATTGGGACACATCCTTGTTATCCAGAAAACCGAGGTTCTGAACATGGATAAGGAAAAGGCCTCTGAGAAAGATATTTTAACGGCGGTTGCCAGGGGAAACAAACAGGCCTATCAAAAAATCGTCACCCGATACAAAAGCACGGCTTACTATGTGGCACTGGGTTTTGTTAAAAATGTTCAGGATGCTCTGGATATTTCCCAGGATGCATTCATCCGCGCTTTTCGCAAGATAAAAAAATTTGATCAGAGCAAAGCTTTTTATCCCTGGTTTTATACTATATTGAAGAACCTATGCCTGGACCATTTGAGAAAGCAGCGCAGGATGAGTGAGATTCCCATAGAAAGGATCCATGTGTTTGAAGATGAAAGCAGAAATCTGGAAATAAGGGATGTTCTCTGGAAGGGGATTGAAAGGCTTCCTCTGGTGCAGCGGGAGGTCATCCTACTGAAATATTTCCATCAGTATTCTTATCAGGAGATTGCAGAGATCATACAAAAGCCCATGGGGACGGTCATGTCTTCTCTTTATTATGCCAAAATAAAATTAAGGAAAATCTTAACTCCTTATCTGAGAAGGGACACCAGTGAAGAAACGGAGAAATAAATGAGACATGATGAGATAAAAAAAATGGTCTACCTTTACCATGACGGCGAGCTGGATGAAAAGGAGAAGAAAATCGTGGAGCAGCATATAGAAGAATGCCAGGAATGCAGGAAGGAGTTTGAAGAAATGAAAAAATTGGAGGAGGTTATGGATACCATGGAATTAAAACAGCCATCCAAGGAAGCATGGGAGAAATATGAGTCATCGGTTTATAACCGCCTGGAAAGAAACATCGGATGGATATTCCTTTCCATTGGCGCTATGATTTTTCTTTTTTTTGGTGGTTATAAGTTGGTGGAGGGCCTTATCAAGGATCCCGGTATTCCGTTGATATTGAAGATAGGGATTCTGGCTGCCCTCATAGGTGTCGTGATTCTGGTTGTGTCTTTAGGGAGAGAACAGATTTTCTCTTACAAAAAAGAAAGGTATAAGGAGGTTAAGAAATGATTTTGGTGAATACGGATGAAGTTCACGGGAAAAGGATCACAAAAGTCTACGGCCTTGTCCGGGGGAATACCATAAGAGCGCGCCATGTGGGCCGTGACATTAAAGCGGCTTTAAGAAATCTGGTAGGAGGAGAGATAACGGACTACACGAAAATGATGGCGGAATCAAGAGAGCAGGCTCTGGACCGCATGATCGAAGAAGCCGAACAATTAGGCGCCAACGCAGTCGTTAACGTCCGGTTTACAACCTCGATGATTATGCAGAGCGCTTCTGAGATTCTAGCTTATGGTACGGCCGTTAAGGTCGAGTAGGAGAAAAAAGGCCTGATGTCTAAAAAGCTGGTCCTTATCCTGATCCTGATTGTGATTTTATCCTTGTTGTTGTTTGTTTCTTCCGGAATTTGTGGGCTGCAGTGGGCTCTAAAATTCATTTGATAAATACAACCTGCTTTTCTACAATGATTTAAAAAGGAGGTTTTCATGAGAAAGAGGATAATTTTTGCCTTTCTGTTATTTGTTTTTCTGGGGATGACCTTTTTTTGTGCACGAGAAGCATTAGAACTAAAAAAGAGTGATGTGGTCGCGCTTCTTGAAAATATAAGTCAATCTCCCCTGGAAGTCGAGATAAAGGTCGAAGAATCCGGAATTAATATTGAACGGGGAAAAGGAAGGTCTCAATATCTGATAACTCTCATAAATCCTGAAGTCAATTTCAGTACAGCTGTTTACAAACACCTGGATATGGAGGTCCCTGAATTCAGAGTTCCCATAAATATGGAAAAAATGGTTATGGCCTATTCTCCTTCTAAAAAGCATCTCACGTTAAAATCTGTGGAGAAAATGAAATGCACCCTGGCGCTGTCAGAGCTGTTACCGGATCTTGAAGTTAAGGAAGCCGGAACGGATAACGAACAACCTGAGGTCATTTTTAATTACAGTCTGGAAAGCGCTGAGATGGAAGGATATGACCTTAGTTTCCTGATAGATGCCGGAGAAAAGAGCTTTGAGGATGTATTGACCGGATTTATTTCTTCAAACAAAAACATGAAAGTAAGCGCTGACGGATTCGCAGCCGGGTTCGTGGTGAAGGGAGAGCAGGAGAAGACCATGGATGTTTCGATAAAAGACATGGAAAGCTCTTTCCAGTTTGAACCGGAAATGGTCAAAGCGTTTATCCAGAAACAGAATTCCGCAGAGATCCTCTCCGGTGTTCTTGAGAAAAAAGCGCCCCTGGTCGATGTGAACGCGTCTTTTAACGGGATGGATTTTGTACTGAGCTTACCGGAAAAGGAAATACAGGCAGGATATGAAGGAGCCGGCTTTTCCTATTCCTTGAAACCGTCGGAACAAGGCGGTGCATTTGATTTTGTGAGTGGATGGGACCTGAAAGGCATCCGCGCAGAGGGAATACCCGAACAGTACAAAGTTCTGACCAAGTTGAATGAGATGGGATTCAAATTTTCCGTTGCAAACCTCTCGCCGGAATTTATCAGTGCCTATTTTGATTTGGTTAAAAAAGCGCAGTCAATGAGCGCAGCCGAAGACTCGGGTGCTCATCCGGATGTAATGACAGAAGGCTTTGACTTTATAAACAAATTCATTGAATCCAAACCTGTTATTAAGGTGTCCCTCTCGCCTTTAGATCACTTTTTAGGGAACATCGAAGCGCAGGGAGAGTTTCAGTTTATCCGCATGGGGCCTCCTGTAGGGAAAGCAGAGGCGAAGATATTGGATATCAATAAGATGGAACAAAATATCAAACAGAGCTTTCCTCCTGAGAAAGCAGAGGCTCTCTTGAAATGGATCAAACAGATGTTTGTTGTTGAGGACAGCGGCCAGGCAGTCATGGTCTTTGAACTCAAAGAGGAGGACACCGCTTGTTTCTATTTAAACGGAGAGAAATACCCTTACAGACGGTAAAGGCCGGAGGGGCATTTTTTACCTTACAGGCAAGCCGATATGAAATTCAGATATGGACTATGCTCCCTTCAGATTTTTAACGCCATTCTCCTTCATTTTTCTCGGCGCTTGCGTAACTCCCCCCGTCCGTGGGTCAGACATACTCAGCGTCCGGCTTCGCCGGATGCCCTCGAAAAGCCTCATCCGAAGGCTAAATCTTCAATGTCGCCACGTCCACACCTGAATTTCATTAAGTTTAAGCAACCTCGGCTTGTTCATCATACAGGTTAATGGGTCTGTGAATTGCTGATTAGGCCTTGCGGGAAAAGCTGATTTGGGCTATATTAGAAAAAGAAAAAAGGAGATATAGGCATGAGAAAAACAATATACATAATGTTCGTTGTTCTTTTGTTGACCGTAGGATGCATCGTTTATATCCCTTCTGACCTGAGTGACGAACCTTACTATGATCGGTATGAAAGCGACTGGGACATGAGCCGGGTTTATGACTATCTGTCTCCCCACGGCTACTGGGTGCAGCACGCTCCTTACGGATATGTCTGGGTGCCCACTTCGACCCGGTATAACTGGCGTCCCTATACATACGGGCGGTGGGCATGGACGGATTATGGCTGGATGTGGATCTCGAGTTACCAGTGGGGATGGGTCCCCTTTCATTACGGCCGCTGGGGATACCATGCGCGTATTGGTTGGTACTGGGTCCCGGGGGATGTCTGGGCTCCTGCCTGGGTGTCATGGAGATACAGCAACCTTTATATCGGCTGGGCTCCCCTTCCCCCTGATGCTCCCTTTATGCCGGGAACAGGTGTGGTGTTTCAGGGAGGCGGGATCCCTCACAACACTTGGATTTTCATACAGGTCAACTATTTCACGCATTACAACATCCATTCCTATGCGCTTCCTTTTGAAAGAAATCCGACCATCATTAATATGACGGTTCAAAAAACATCCCTACGGATGCACAACAACCGTGTATACAATGAAGGATTGGACGCCGGATTTGTTGAAAACGTCACCAGAACACACATTCGAAAGTATGAGCTGCAGCCAAAAGGCACAGCCGGGCCGACCAGAATCGAGAGCGGTCGGGTGACGGTCTTTAATCCGGAGTTTTCCGGGGACAAAACCGTACAGCCGGATAGAGTTTTGAGTGAAAGGGAGGCTGAGGATCGCGTTCAGCAAAGGATAACCACCAGGTTACAGGATTTGAGAGAATCAGATATCGAGCAGCGTCACCGGGAGGAGATGAAGCGGATCGAGTCCACACAGCAGAGGGAAGTGGTTGAGATAAGAAAGGACATGCAGAAGGAGACGTCCAAAGTGGGTAGCCAAACAGAAAAAACCCGGGTCACCAAGGACTATGAAGCAAAAATAAAGAAGCTCAAAGAAAGGCACACCACTGAGAAAAGAAAAGTCACAGAGCGGCACAAGACCGAGACGCAAAAAGTCAAAAAGAAGAAGAGATAAAAGTAATTATTCGTATTTCAGGCTGTCCACAGGATTTGAAAAGGCCGTTTTCAGCGCCTGATAACTCACTGTCAGTACAGAGAGAAACAGAACCAATCCAGCGGAGAACGCAAAGGTCCATATGTTGATATGGATGCGAAAGGAAAAACTTTCCAGCCATTTGTTCATAGCAAAGTAAGCCGCGGGCCAGGCTAGAAGATTCGCAATGAGCACACTTCGGATGAAATCTCCTGTCATTAAAAAAGCGATATTGGGAACAGAGGCTCCCAGGACTTTACGGATGCCGATTTCCTTTACCCTGATTTCCGCTGTATAGACTGTGAGCCCGAAAAGGCCCAAACAGGCTACCAGCAGGGCGATTATCGAAAAGACCCGAAACAGACTGTAGCTGCGGTTCTCCGTTTCGTAATTCCGGTTAAAATACTCGTCCTGAAACACATAACTGAACAGATGATCAGGAGCGACCTCATCGAATTTTTGGCGCAAAAAGTCAAGAACTTCTCCAAAGCGGCCGCTCTCGACTCTAACAAATAGGTAGTCTGTCCAGGTTGGGCGGTATTCCAGGACAAGGGGTTCGATCCTGTTATGGAGAGAAGTGAAATGGAAATCTTTGAACACACCCACGATCGGCTCCACTTCATTGTGGACGTCGGAACGACATTCTGTCCCTATTGGTTGATCGAGATTGAGGGCCTCTGCGACAGATTCAGCAATGAGATAAGCGCCTTTCTGATCGGATGCTCTGTTAAAGTTTCGGCCCTTGGCGATCTCTAGGCCTGCTGCATCGACAAAACCCTCATCCACCCGCATAAACCTGAGCATAGGGAGGGAATTTCTGTCGGTCACACTGACAGGGGTCAAACGTTCGTTGCTGAAAGAGCTTCCGAGAAGATTGGAGGAGAGGGCCACATGACTCACAGCTGAGTGGCGAAGAATTTCCGTTTTGAGAGCACTGGTGTTATTGATAACATCGCTTCTGAATTCCCCGTAAAGACGCAGGGCAACGAGATTGTCTTTGTCGAACCCAAGGTCCTTATTATGGAAAAACACCAACTGCCGGTAAATGGTGATCGTGCTGAAGATCATAAAAATGGAAATGACAAACTGGAAAACGACCAATCCTTTACGGAGGCGAGTTGTCGAGGAACGGGGATTTCTGTTAGTCTTGAGAGTGTTGATGGGCTTGAATCTTGAGATAAAAAACGCCGGGTAAACACCTGACAGAAGACTGAGAATGACCATCATAAGAAGAAAATAAAGGATGTTTTGAGCTTGGGCGATGTCTCCGAAGGCTATTTCCCTGCCGGCCATCTGATTGTAGAGCGGCAGGAGAAGGTAGAGAAGTATCAAAGTGAGTCCTGCTGACAAAGCGGTGATCAAAAAAGATTCGCCCAGATATTGTTTGATGACCTGTCCCCTTCGTGCACCTATGACCTTGCGGACCCCGATCTCTTTTGCTCTTTTGAATGACTGGGCTGTGGACAAATTGATAAAATTGACGGCCGCTATCAGCAGCAGCAAAAGTCCTGTTCCTGAAAAAATGTACACGTAAGCGATATCGGAATTGGGTCCGACCTCACCCTCCAGTTTGGAATGGAGATGGATTTTTCGAATAGGCTGGAGCAGGATCTCTTCCTGTCTTTCCGGACGGTCTGCATGGTAAGATTTCATGAAAGCGGGCGCTTTGGCATGAAAGCTTTCCGGTGTATGATCGGGCCGAAGCAGCACATAGGTGAATACGGCCTTCCAGGTACGGTGGGTAAGCGCCTCTGCAAATCCCATGATTGGTGCAAAGGAGGACATCGAAACCATGTACTTGATCTTCAGGTGAGTATTCTCGGGCATATCGGGGATAACTCCTGTCACCTGATAGAGCTGCTTGCGGCTTTCATTCGACAGTGATTTTCCGATCGGATTCTCATCGGAAAAATATTTTTTGGCCAGAGATTCGGTCAGAACAACGGAGAAGGGCTCTTCCAGGGCTCTTTGAGGATCGCCGGACAGGAATTCCAGGTCAAACAGGGCACATACCGAGGGATCTGCAAGGAAGCCGCCTCTTTCTTCAAAAAGTTTGACGGCCCCTTGGGCAGGCTGGCAGCTTAGGATTTCTCTTCCGAGAGGGCGGATGCGCGCGGTTTTTTCCACTTCCGGGAGAGTCTCTTCCAGAATCGGCCCCAGGGCCGGTGCGGAAGCTCCCCAGTGTCGGAATGTCGACCCGTATTTGGAATTGGTCTGGATGCGGTACAAGCGGTCTGCTTTTGGAAAATGGGTCTCATAGCTGAGTTCTTCCTTCACATGCAGGAAGATCAGAAAGCTGCAGGTCAGGCTTACAGCCAATCCGAGAATATTGAGTGTACTGAATAATTTTTGTTTTCGGATAATCCTGAATGCGGTTTTAAGATAATTTTTGATCATCATTCCACTCCAGTATAAAGAGTCCCATATAAATCCGGGCAAAGATTTAAAAAGCATAGCCCAAAGTCTCAGACAAGATCTTGCCTTCCCTTCAAGTTTGGCCTGCTCCTTATAAAATTCTTCAAAATCTCCTGCGGCCTGGTCATAATCGTGTTCGCTGAGAAAAAGCCACAGGAGGGCTTTTAGAAGCATGGGAAGATTTTTCTTTTGTTTTCTCGGAGTCATGTCTCAATCAAAGGTATTCAAGCATTCTTTGGTCCATACGGATTTGTAGATCTTTCTTATTTCCCGGAGCGCTTTTTTCCCTTCAGCGGTCAGCGTATACAGGTATTTGGTGCGGCCTCCCCTTTCAGCACAGGGCTGGCTGCTTTTTTTTGCTACATAATTTTTATGAGTGAGTTTTTTCAAGGGTTTGTAGATGGCGCCGAATGACCAGGAATGGCCTGTGTCTTTGGATACCTGTTTACGGATAGTCACTCCGTAGGCATTATCTCCCAGCTTCCATATGGCCAGGAGAACGATCTCTTCAGACCGGGATAAAAGGATCATTTCAAAGGCTCCTTTATTGTTTGTATGAAAAACGGACAAGAATCTTTCATTTTTCTTTTACAGCCGTTATCTGGCTGCCCTCCTCATAATGCATAATCATATTTATTACTTTTCCGCTTTCATCAAGAGTAAAAGTTATGTAGGTAAAACGCCCTTTGTAAAAAAAAGTCGTTTCCGAAGAAGGAAAAATCTCAATTTTAGGTCCATTATTTCTCTGGCTGTAGATTTTATCTCCTTCAACCGTAATATTTCTGACATTATCCTCATCGATTCTGTAGACACCGATATATTTGAGTAGAGTAGAGGCAGGAAGCTCAACTGCCTGCCATTCCGGATAGGGATCATTAATAAGGAAGGCGGCGATTTTTTTACCAAGATAGTCCGAGCTGTATTCCGTTGTTACATTATTTTGTAAAACGGCAACAAATATCTGATCATCCGGAATATAGAGCATCTGGGATTCAAATCCGTTTATTGAACCTTGCATGCGGATCATAGTCAGTTCTTTGAAAGGAATGATTTCACAGCCATATCCAACTATAGGGGGACCGCTTACCTTTGGTTTATAGGGCGTGGTCATTTTTTCCACATTTTTTTTGCTGATCAGTTTCCCTGAATGCAAAGCTTCGTTGAAAACCGCCAAATCATCCACGCTTGATAAAAGGCCACCAGCTGAGAAAGGTGAAGACATACTGATGTAGTCTGCATTTTTAAATACTCCGTCATTTTTTTTATAACCTTTTACACGTCCGGAAATTACTTCAGAATGACTACCGAAATAGCTGTTGTTCATTCCCAGCGGAATGAAAATGTTTTTATTGATAAAGTCACCATATCTCTGACCGGTTATTTTTTCAATGATCACACCGAGTAAAAAATATCCTGAATTGCTGTAGTATAGATGATCACCGGGCGGAAAAAGCAAAGAATCTTTTTTAATGATTTCTACGATCTGTTCAGGCTTAATATCCTCCTTTGTGATTTTTTCCCATTCTGAGCTTGTGGTATAACTGGTAAGTCCTGACGAATGAGTGAGAAGATGTTCAATGGTTATGTTTTTCCAATTTTCAGGACTTTCAGGGAAAAAACTGGTAATGGTTTCACTAAACGAGAGTATCCCTCTCTCAATAAGCATGAAAACAGCCACTGCAGTGAATTGTTTAGTCAGGGAACCAATTCGAAATGTCATGTCCGGCTTTAGAGGAACGTTGAGTTCAAGATCAGCCATTCCATATCCTTTTCGAAAGATTGTACTGCCCTGCTTCACAGCAATTACAGTCCCGCCAGGCTCATCAGATTTGAATATTTCTGAAAGCATTTCATCAATATTAAGATGGATATCATTTTTATTGACATGTAAAACTGAGCCTGTCTTTTCAATACACCCAATTTTAAATTCATCGCGAATAAAAGAAAAAGCGAAAATACAAGTGGCCAGACCTACCGCTAATCCTCCTATATTAATCATGGCCAGTCCTTTACGTCGCCTGATATGACTCAATGTCAATTTCAGATATTCTTTAATCATTGTCTCTCCCTAAATAACCGAAAATTTGCAAAGGCTCCTTTTTGGGGCTCCTTTGTTGTTTGTATGAAAAACGGATACATATCATAACACTAATAAGACGCAGAGGAAGCAAAAAAGGTTTATATTTGTTTTAAAATTGAATATTCTTAAATTTTTAGTATAAAGAAATTCTTGTGTTTTTAGCAGTTATTCATCTCGAAGGCTTTCGACCGGATTACGGATAGCCGCACGTACTGTGTGCAAACTGATAGCAGCAAGGGTAAGCAAAATCACGACCATTCCTCCAGCCACAAACATCCACAAGTTTAAAGATATCCTATAGGGGTAATCCGACAGGATTTTGTGCATTACTAAGTAGGCGATGGGCCATGTGACCGCAACGGCCACAGCAGCGATCCACATGAATTCACTGGTTAAAAGATAGAATATTCGGGATACCGAAGCGCCTAATACTTTGCGGACACCGATTTCCTTAGTTCTGCGTGACACCGCCTCAAGCGCTAGTGCGAAGATCCCGGAACAGGCGATAAGCACCGCAAAAATACTGACAATTGTAATCATGTGGCTCCAGCGCTTCTCATCCTCATACTGCAGTGCCACTTCATCGTCCAGGAAGGAGAAGAGGAAGGGATAACCGGGGGCTAAAGCTGCAAATTCCTTCTTGACTAAATCGATTGCCTTTCTGAGGTCTCCTTCTTCTAATTGGATATACACCTTCTGGAATCTATCGCTTTCAAGGTTAAAGAAAGCAGGTTGGATCGGCTGCCGCAGAGAATCAAAGTGAAAATCTTTGACAACGCCTATGATACTGCCTGGACCTCTGTATCTGAAAAATTCGGAAAGGCTTCTCTTTGTAGGCTCCTTTATATTGAACCTTCGAGCAAACGCTTCATTTATGACAACTGCGTTGGTTTTATCTGAAGTATACTCAGAAGAGAACCACCTCCCCTCGCTTAATCGGATTCCAAGAGTCTTGATATAGTCCAGATCAACAGTATTGAACCGGATTATTTCAGGATTTTGTGTTCCTTCTGGCTTGGCAATTATGGCTGATGAGGAAGGCATATCACTATAAGCACCGCTTACGGATTTGATCTCTGGATACTGAAGGAGGCGAGACTTCAAGACAGGCAAGAATTGGGAGCTCATTTGGAAGTTTTGAGTGAGATTTTCAATGTTAAGGACCATAACATGGTCAGGTTTGTATCCCAGGTCGGCCTGCAGCAGGTACTGGTGTTGCCTGTAGAGAAATCCTGTTATTATGACAAGGAAGATGGAAAATCCAAGTTGGAAGAGAAGAAAGCTGCGGTTAAAACGACTGCGTCGACCGAGCAGAAACTTGCCTTTGAATAAATCGATCGGCCGAATCTGGGAAAGAAACCAGCCAGGATAACTTCCGGCGAGAATTCCCAGAATGATGGCAAAAAGAATAAGCATGACGAGAGGAAAAACGGGTCCCAGTAGATCCAGCTTGAGTTCTTTCCCGGCGAAACGGTTAAACACCGGAAGCACTGCTGCAGCCACTCCGAATCCCACTACAAGAGAACCCAGGCTCATCACTATTCCCTCGAAGCGGAATTGTTGAAGGAGCTGTTTTCGCCGGGCTCCTAGTACCATGCGCATCCCGATCTCCTTCATCCGTCCGGATGCGGCTGCTGCAATGCTCAGATTCATGAAGTTGAATCCAGCAATCAGGAGAACAAGAAAGGCAATGCCGGATAGAATATAAGAATGAGAAGGGGAGCTTTGCGGTTCAAGAACGGAAGAAAAAGAATAGCTTTTAGCTCCCTTATGGTATTCGGCAAAAGGGAAGAGATAGTGGTTTCCTGTGACTCCTTTTTTCTTCAGGAATTTGTCAATTGTTCCTTGAAATTTTGCCTGTAGTTCATGCGGATCCGTGTCTTTTCGCAAACGGATAAAACAGGCTGCGTCCAATCCGGTGTTCCATTGATCGATCTCAGATCCTTTGACTTGGAGGATTGGCAGGAGGAGGTCGAATTTCACGCTGGAGTTGGCCGGGATTTCCTGGGCTATTCCCGTGACTTCTAATTCAGAAGTCTCATCTTTGATTTTTATGGAAACCGTCTGTCCCATAGGATCCGTAATCCCGAAAAGAAGACGTGCTGCTTTTGTACTGAGAACGACAGAATTCGGGTTTTGCAAAGCGGATCCGGCTTTCCCACGCACTAAAGGAAAACTGAAAACATCAAAGAAGGACGGATCTACCCCAATCCCTTTCTGTTTGAAAATTTTATCTCCATATTGGAGGATCAGATCAGTTGCCGTTAATCGAGTTGCCGCTTCCACTTCCGGGAAATTCGCAGCCAAAGTCACTGCCACCGGCCCTTGAGTTTCCAGAGAGACCTGGGGGCCGCCTGAATAGGTAATCACAGACTTGACTTCATAAATGGAATCAATATAAGCGTGAAAACGGTCGAAGGAAAATTCGTCACGAATAAAAAAGAAAGCCAAAATACAAGCGGCCAGACCTACCGCAAATCCTCCGATATTTATAATGGCCAGTCCTTTGCGACGCCTGATATGCCGCCATATTAATTTTACATATTCCTTGATCATCGCATACCTCCAGTTAAACAGGAATCTACAGAAGCTCAAAAACCATAACACTAATAAGACCGGAAAATAACAAGAAAGGTTACATTATTTTAGAAATTGAATATCCCCCTTTTTTTTAATATTATGAATGCTGGCAGAAGAACAGTGAGCTCACAAAAGAAATTCGCGAAGGATTTTTATGAGATCCAGCGCCGACAATGGCAGAAAAGCCTTTTCTTGCTCCTTATCCTGTTTGTGTTCTATTTTTTTCTGGTAGGATTCGTGTCCTTTATTTTTATGATAAGCATAGGACTGTTCGTGCCGGGGCTCTCTCTTTTTGCCGGAGATAACCTGAAAAATTTTTTTCTTGTAAACTTTTTCTTATCCATGGGGATAGCGGTTTTTCATTTTTACGATGCCCGTTTCCACGGCGCTCGATTCATACGGAAAAGGCTGCTGGCTGAATCCCCGGATAAAGAGGACATCTACCACAAAAGGCTCATCAACACCGTGGATGAGATGCGTCTTGCTGCGGGCCTTCCCAGGGTTACTCCTTATATTATTTCCGCTTTTGCGGTCAATTCCATGGCCCTTATGGAAGCGGATAAAAGCCCCAGCATCATCGTAACCGAGGGGCTGCTGGCTGAGTTTACCAGAGACGAGCTTCAGGCTGTGATCGCTCAGGAATTGGCCCATATCATCCGGGGCGATACTTTTTATATCACTCTTGTGTGCTCACTGGCTAATTTTTTTGAGCGCCTGCGGGAGATGGCCGAGCCTCAGGAAAGGCCTCAGGGTCAGATCGGAGAGATCCAGGATTCAGGCGGCGGAAATCCTCTGGTCTATGCGGCGACTTCCCTGTCATCTGTTTTGATGCATCTTCTGAGCACGCTCGTCAGCCGTCAGAGAGAGCTCCTGGCAGATGCTACAGCCGTTGAACTAAACAGAAATCCCGCGGCCCTGGCCCGGGCTATCTACAAAGCCCATGTAAGCAACTCTTTTATAGGAGACTTCAGTCTTTCCTACAGCCCGCTTTTTTTGGTGCCTCCCGGATCAAAGAACATCACGGACGGGCTGTTCAGCCGGATCTTCAATTCACACCCCCCGCTTATGAAAAGAATCCGGCAGCTGGCGGACATGGTCCCGACATCTCCGGCAAGAATTATTGGTGCGGTCATGGAAACCAGAAAAAAGAGGGAAAAAGCCCGATTTGTTCTTCATTCTAAAGAAGAAAAAGAATCCGGAGGGCAAAAGATACCAGCCGCATCGGATGATATCCAGCCGGAAGAGGAGGCCGTATGGTCTGTCCGGAGCCCTAAAGGGAAATGGCAGGGGCCTTACACACTGGAACAGATCCTGTCCCTGCGTTTTTTTACCCTACGGATCAGGACAAAAAACATTCAGGAAGGCATCGAGGCCACGGCCGGAGAGTTCCCTCAGATCCGTACGGGCCTTCACAATCTGTACCATAAAAAGCCTGTCAATCCGAAAAGATACAACAAATGCCCGCGCTGCCGGACGCTGCTTAGAGACACCTTCTATGAAGGCGTGGCCTTGAAAATTTGCCCTTCCTGCCAGGGCAAGCTTGTTGATTCGGCTGTGATTGACCGGATTATTGCCCGCAAAGAAGTCGCCTTCTCTGACCGTCTCCTTCAAAAAGCCGCTGACTTTAGAGAGAATTTTTTACAGAATCCGGCCGGAATCAGGAAGCTCAACAGGGAGAAATCTCAGGACATATACTGCCCCATATGCGGCTTGAAAATGCAGCCAAGGCCTTTCACGTATCAGTATATCATTCCTGTAGATAAATGCTTTCTGTGCCATAAGACCTGGTTTGACACAGATGAGCTGGAGATCCTGCAGATCCTTATCGAAAAGCACTCTTAGTGAGGCATAGAATTCCAGAAGAAATGGCTCATAATAATGGAAAAGTACGCTGTAAAAAACTGTGCGTTCCAGATGACTTTGACGGTAGACCCTGCTCATGGCAGGGACAGTGATTCAATAAATGTGCCAAGAAGAAGAAAAGATTATGTTTCTCTATTCACAGCTAAACTTGATAAGACTAGAGAAAGAAATTTGTAAACGGCAGTTTGCACCAAAAAGCAAAACACAAATTTCAATGGTTAATTTTTATAGGAAATAAGGGAATGTCTATTACTCGCTTCCTGTGCTTAGCAATTGGGTTATTTTATTAACAATCTCTTCTAAAGTATTTATTCTGTACCCTCTTTCATACACTATTTCAATAAATCGAGATGCCCCCTCGATATTTTTGCACGCACGATCAGTACGATCATAGCCTAGCTCATTGGCCACTTCTTGTTGGGTATTTCTTAAAACATCTTCACCTAAAGCTTCTTTGAATATTCCTTCCAAATTTTCCTTAAATACAGCCCAGGTTTCTTCGACTTTTGTTTCTGGAAAATCCTCAATATCAGAATTTGCTAACCGGAGATATCTATGATTTCGGATTCTCGCACCCACTCTTCCTTGTCCTTCAAGATGCGAATCGCCGTCAAAAATAAAATATGTGGGTATAGATAATCCTCTAAAAATTAACACTGGGCGGTCTATATTGTTCTTTCCTCCCGCAGGAACGACTACTATTCCTAGTGCGTGCCAGTTCTTTTCCATTATTTCTTGAAGCTTCCATAATGTGCAAACATCTGAGGGCCCTTCTACTACAACTACAGCATCCGCAAAAAATCCTTCATTTACTATCGTATTCATTACTGACATTGCTCGTGCCTTAAAGCTTTCTCTAGTGAAACCCGCCGGATCTGCATTATTAATTCTGGCAAGCTCGTTTGCTGCTTCCTCCAGGGAATAATTTCTAACTTTGCTTTGAAGAATGGGAGAGTCAGGGGACGTTTTTTTTCTTACCATACGAACTTGGTCAAATCGATGTAAATCTAAAAAATAAGGAGTATGAGTCGTGTAAATAATTTGATTGCTCGCACCAAGGCCAAATTCTGGTGATTCAGCAAGTTGGAGAAGTAGACCTGATAAATATCGACACCGAGAAGGGTGAAGATAAAGTTCTGGTTCTTCAAAGGCAATTATAAGGTCAGGCCCTTGGGATGAATCAACTTCAGTGAAAGGTGCTTCCTCCCCATCTTCTTCTGAAACAGCTTCTGTAGGAATTGTCATCGCAAGATGCTGAAGTAAAGTTACGATTAATGCTCTTTGGAGTCCGTGGCCTTTACGAGTGATTTCCCCTTCAAATCTATCCTCAACTAAGGTTGCTTTAGCAACTGGAAGTGGAATCTGAGGTGGTTTCACTTCATCCCAACCAAGGTTAAGCCGCGATCCAGGTGCAAATTTTTCAAGAGTTTGCGAAATAGAACTTCCGAGCTCTGGGAGTTCTGTTAGATTTTCAGAACTATAAATCTCTATCATTCGATTTTCGAAATCTGTCTTGAACTCTCTAACATCTTCCCTAGCATTTATTTTCCTCAATACAATCATATCCAAAATTTGTAATATAGCACCCTTCTTACCAATAACCTCTTCCTCCGCCTCTCTTACAGCAGGAATCAGAACAAATTTTGTAAAATTATCTAGCTTTCCCCCTCCAATATTTTTGGGGCCAAAAAACTGCTCCAATCGCTCTATTGGCTCCATCATATCTTGATTAAAGGCCTCATATTCAGCCATCAATTGTTCTACTTGATCTGCACTGCGAACAGTTCCTTCAAGTCCATCTAATTCACCTCTCTCAACTAATTCTCTCCAGGCAGACACTCGTTCTCCTTTTCCAGGAAGACTTCTAATTTCAGCAAATTGAGGAATCTGTAATGCAGCCGCATAATAGCGTTGACTTATGCGATTTTCATCAAAACAAATCCGTTTAGTGACGATTAATCTGTCATCCCGAATGTATGTTTGAAATTCTTCTTTTTCATCTTCACGCAGGTTGCCATAAGTAATGCGAATTTCAATAGCGCTACCAGTATCTCGGTTAAAAAAATCTTCTTCTGTAATAGGTGCTGCTATGTCATAGAAAACATCAATTGCATAAAGAAATGATGACTTGCCGGCTCCATTCCGTCCAACGATAGCAGTGAGACTATCACAGTCCAACGTTGATTCACGGATTGACCGAAAATTTTTGACTTCGATTCTTTCAATGATCAAATCGATCACCCCCCATATAATTTAAAAATATACTCTTTTAACATCTCTTAAGCGCGATATTCCAAGGAGGATTACAAGCCCATATCAGTCGCGCTTCAATTCGTTCAATATCTTCTTTATCTTCCATGATATGAAGCCAAAGGGATATGTCTTTTTTGTGTTCAGTTATTAGGGTATTCAAATGACAATTCGTTGCTTGACCATCCAAGTAACAATTTTTCGGATGGATTTTCCCATACCCTTGGTTAATTCTTTTTTTCATAGAGTCAGTGGAGCGACCTACATATGTAATTTGTTCAAATAATGTATAGATGTAAATTCCTTTTTTATTAAGAATGGATTCATCAGTTATAAAAAATTTCGAATATTCAGAATCACCGTATTTATTAAGAAAACGTTTATAATCGTCATCCCCACTTTGCTTAAGAAAGACAAGAAATTTTCCAAGTGGCCAATCTAGAAATTTTGAGTAATGGCGAAAAGTATCCTCTTTTAATTTTTCATACCTATAATGTTCTAATGTAGTTTTAACAGTCTTGTTATTCTTATCCTTAAACACATCTGTATAAATACCGGCTTCGAACGATAGGGGGACTGCGACAAAGTCATATTCTAGTTCTTTTCCGTCACATAAAAACTCCATAGCTAGATACTTATGTCAAATTCTGAAAGGATAAGAAATTCGTTTCTCTTTTGCTGCTGATTTTCACTCCATTTCATCAAATTCCCATCCTCTAAGCGGCTTCATCACTCATCACATATGTAAAATAACGGACAAGTCAACAAGACACCCACAAAAAGAAGAGAATATCAGAAAATCAGTGTAATAGTGCCACGCAAAGAATAGAGATTACCCTTGGCCCCTTAATTAGGGGATTAGGATATCATATATATTCTGATAGTTCCTCAGCCGCCATAGAGAGCTGAGCCTGAGGAGGCGGGGGCCGGGCAGCCTTAAAGGTCAGATTAAGGTGTTTGATGATCTTATCTATGATATTGTGATCTTCAATAAATGAGACAATGCGCATGGTTCCCCCGCATTTTGGACAGATGAGAGGATCAGCTTCATAGACTTTCTTTATCATCTCAGCCCAACCTTTGGAAGGTATAAAGGGATCTTCATCTTCAATAATAAGGGGACACAAAGGGTCGGATTCTTTTTTTCTCATCTTTCCCCTGTGGGCATTGGAATAAAGCCCATAGTAACGAATCGTGACCTGTCCCTTATCGGGAATATGGAAGGTGACTCTGGCAATAAACTCCAGATAATCGATCCGCTCAAGCTCTGAGCTGTCTTTGCCGTATTGATAGCACACTTTACCTTCAGATTTATCAATAGATAGCCGCTTGAGCGAAAGGAGAGGTTTTATCATGTATTTGCCGACTCTTTCTGCTTCTGTCTTTGTTGTGATTCTGACCTTACTGTGCACATTGAAGCCTGTATGACGCCAGCTGAGGATCTTTTTCACGAGTTCCAGGTTGATGAGTCCTTCGCGCAGTAACATGGAAAACACCTCTCGATAGAAAACAGTGCGTTCCGGATGACGCTGACGATAAATCTCTGCCACAGCAGAGATAAAGATTCATAAAACAGACCAGAACGAAACAGGGGGCCTCAAAGACTAAATTTTCCCTGGAAGCAACAAGATGAAGTATCAGGCCTTCTTCATTAGATTGGAAACAGGAGTTGTCAGAAATGATATTAATATGACGCCTGCTGTTTACGGCTCTTCTCTTTAATGAAGGGATACTAAATATTAATTCCAGATGTGCTCATCTTTAGATCGGGGCTTCACACCTCGGGATATCTTTGCCCGTAGAACAATTATGCTCGGAAGGCCTCTTTGACAACATCTTTCGTGATTCTGTTATTTTTTGCAACCTCTGCAGCAATCTCTAATGAATTGAGCGCACGACGCGCATCTCCATTGGCATAGTCGATCAGCATTTTTAGGGCAAGACTATCGATTTTAATGCGGCGATTTCCAAGTCCTCTTATTTTGTCGATCAAGGCCTCTTTGATAATGCGGACAAGGGTGTCTTCAGAAAGCGGATTGAGCAGGAGAACCCGCATACGTGAAAGAAGTGGGGAGATGACTTCAAAGGATGGATTCTCGGTAGTGGAACCAAAGAGAATAATAGAGTGCTTGCATCCAATACCAGAGACCTGCACGGAGAGGACTAAATTCCTTTACTTTAGCAGCATAAATTTCGTAAAAATCACCCATCGCAGAATAGCTGATGTCTCTATCGATAATGTGTTTAAGAATCCATCGTGCCGGTTTAGGTGGATTATAATTTTTACTAACCTCTTTCATTTTGTCTATTTCTATCCTTACTTTTACACAATTGATAATTGACAATTGATCAATGATCATTGATTCTATTCATATTTCAGACTATCCACCGGATTAGCAAAAGCCGCTTTCAAAGTTTGAGAAGTAACGGCAATCAGAGCTGTAATAAACGTTACGGCAACGGTGAATAATAATATACCTGATCCTACACTTATCCTGAAGGTAAACCCCCACTGTAAAAAACTGTATGAAATAAAGTAAGCAATAGGCAAGGCAATGCTATTCGCAATAATAACCAGTAAC
This sequence comes from uncultured Eubacteriales bacterium, assembly GCA_964624145.1. GTDB lineage: Bacteria > Acidobacteriota > Aminicenantia > Aminicenantales > Aminicenantaceae > WJMT01. The sequence continues at coordinate 93,654 of CAZUXT010000002.1, forward strand.
AAAAAATCTTTGATGAGCATACTTACGATCCCGGCAACCGATGCCCCTAATACTTTTCTTATGCCGATTTCCTTTATCCTTCTTTCAACGGCAAATGAAGCGAGCCCGAATAAACCTAAACATGAAAAGATTATTGCACATATAGCAACTGCCCCACAGAGTTCGGCTATTGTTTGTATAGCTCTGTAATTATCAAAAAAGTAATTTTCATGAATAATATATTCAAAAGGCATGGCAGGTAAAAACCGATACCATTGTTCCTTCATATACTTAACCACATCCGGAATTACTGCTTGTGAAGATGCTCTCACCAGTAAATAATTACTATATTCAGGAGATAAAGAGAATACCGCAGGAAGAAGAGGATAATGAACGTCTTTAAAATGATAATCTTTTACTACACCGATAACAAACCCTTTCCGGTTATTAACGGTTATTTGTTTCCCTACCGGATTTTGCCACTGTAATTGCTCCATTGCTTTTTCATTGATGATGAATTTATCTTTATCTTCATATTCTCTGGAAAAATCTCTCCCCTGCACTATCTTCATATCGAACACCTTTATAAAATCATAATCTATACCATACACATTCATAGACCACGCATCATTTTCATCTATACCTTCAGGAATTACTTTGAGCTTTGTATCCCAATATGCAGGAATGCTGCCAGAAGTTGAAACTGCAATTATTTCCGAATGCTTTATCAGCTCTTTCTTCATGGGCTCAATCTGAGAGCGCGCCTCCTCACCAATCTGAACTGCTATGACTCCGGTCCGGTTATAACCAAAATCAACATTTATGATGTGGTCGAATTGTTTTCTCACTACAATTGAAAACACAATCAAAATTACAGAGAAAGCAAATTGTGTCACAATCAAAACTTTACGAAAAGAGGGACCTTTTTTACCGCTCAGTTTCAATCCCTTTATAATCATTACCGGTTTAAATGCTGAAAGAAAAAATGCCGGATAACTCCCTGAAAATACTCCGACAAGCACAGTAACTCCAAAATAAACGAACCAGAGATGCTGATTATTCCAGATTGAAATTTCAAAATCCGCCCCGAGCCTGGGAATAAAAAAATCACTTAATAATTTGTAAATAACCAGGGCAACAGGTAACGAGAGAAGCGAAAATATAACCGATTCACCGAGAAATTGCATTATCAAATTGATTCTATGAGCACCGACAACTTTCCGCAATCCTATTTCCTTCGCACGGGTTATTGAACGCGCTGTAGATAAATTCATATAATTAAAACTTACAACAATGAGAAATACTACTCCGATTATTAAAAGTAATACGAATACTGCTATAAATCCCTGACTCATATATGAATCAATATGCCTTGATTTAAAGAAAAAATCTTTAAAGGGAAAGAGATACATCCTTGTGGGAGAATCAGGAGTGTGAGCATAATATTTATCAATAAAAGATTGCAATTTTAAATCAATTTCATCAGGATTTGAATTTTCCGGAAGCAAAAGAAACGATGATTGGTTATAAGCTTTCCAATCATTCATCCAGTTATACATGTACCGTGCAGTCTCAAATGAGATTAAAAAGTCAAATCGAATGGCTGAAGTGAGGGGGATTTCTTTCGTTACGCCTGTAACGGTCATATCTAATTTGTTATTAATTGTTAAAATTTTACCTATCGGATTAATATCGCCAAAATACTTTAACGCCGCAGCTTCGGTCAATACAATCGAATACGGTTTTGAAAGAGCGGTTTCTGGATCACCCGATACCATATCAAAACTAAAAAAGGAAATAAAATTAGGATCTGCAAATAACACTGAGTTTTCATAGATAATCTCATCTTTGCATTTAACCGTTAATTGATCTGCCGGGAAACTTCGTGTGGCATCTTCAATTTCCGGAAATTCACTTTTCATCGCAGGAATGAGCGGCGCCGGGGTGATTGCAGAATGGCGCTCGCCTTCATTTCCGGAAGAAAATACCTGAACTATCCCATATATCCTCTTTGCATTTTTATGCAGTTTCCCGATGTTGAAACCGGTATCAGAAACAAGCGCAAACAGCATAAAAATCCCTAATCCAATTGCCATACCTGAAATAGTTATGAGGGAATAAGCTTTTTGTCTCATTATATTTCTGAACGCCACCTTCACATAATTTTTAATCATTGCATACCTTCATTGTGCCGAATCCCGAACAAATGCGGGAAACGATTTGATTACCTGCAACCAGTACCACGCAGCCGCGTTTAAAGTACCGGACTTCTTAATCTTTACTGCATAAATTTCATCAAAATCACCCATCGCCGCATAACTGATATCTCTATCGATAATTCGTTTAAGAACCCACCTTGCCAATTTATAAAAGATAGGAAATTGATTTTTTTGTTGCTGCTGATTTTCACTCCATTTCATCAAATTCCCATCCTCTAAGCGGCTTCATCACTCATCATAAATGTAAAATAACGGACAAGTCAACAAGAAACCCACAAAAAGAAGAGGATATCAGAAAAGCACTCTTCGCGGATTTTTGTTGACTGGGCATGTTTTCTGTGTGTACCATAAATAATGCAATTGATTGGAGGGTGGAATATGAAATATCAGGCGGAGTCGCTATGATCAGCAGAAAATTTTCAGATAAAAAGGGTAATCTATGGTTATTTGGGATTCTGGCGATATGCCTATTCTGGATGCTTGTGTTGGTCTCCTGTAAAAAAGAGGAGAAAACTCCGGCAGAGAAACCAGGTGATAAGACCTTCATTGATCTGACCGGTGTGGAAGCATCGGAAAAATGGCTGCAGATGCTAAATACCGAACCAGATCTCATATCCCGGGACACGGTTAAAAAAGCAGTAAAAATAGTAGCCATACATCCCCAAGGTCAGTTAAAGGAAGACTCTCAGAGTGATGAGCTCAGTATCACCTTTTCCCGCCCTGTGGCACCCCTGGAACCAGTGGCACCTGGCCGTGATCCCCTTATCCACACCAATCCACCTCTCAAAGGGGAAGGGTATTTTAAAAACGCCGCCACTTATGCCTTTGTGGTAAAAGAGGATTTAAAACCGTCCACTACTTATCAGGTAGTCTTTGAAGGGTATGAGAGTCCCTTTGGTTTCCAGGTAAAAAAGCATCAATGGGAGTTTTCAACTCCCCTGATCAGTATCCTGAAGACAGTCCCCAGCCATAATAAAAAATGGTGTGTGCTGGGACAGCGTGTGCTGGTAAAGTTTTCCCAGCCAGTAAATCCCCTGGATATTAAACCCTATATTAAGGTCACTGTTGACAACAAGGATTGGGAACATTTTCAGGTGCGTTATTCCACAGAAGAGGAGCGAAAGGAGCTTTTTTACTGGCAGGGTTATCGCAAGGATCCCAAAAAATTCATTACTGTTTTTCCCACTCTCGCCTATCCCCAGGCTGCCGATATCCGGGTCTCTTTTCTTAAGGGATTGACCGCCGCAGCCGGCAATCTTGGATTACCGAGAAACCAGGTGCTGGAGTTCCGGACCTTTGAGAAATTCATTGTTGAAAAAGTGCCGGAAGCTTTTAATCCGGACCAGGGTATTGAAGTTCATCTGTCCAATCAGGTGCGGATAGCTGATTTTCTGGACCAGATCACCATTGATCCGGAGGTAAAGATCAACCGGGATTATTTTTATGGTAATGAAAAGTTCCGGATCATGGGGGATTTCAAGCCGAATACCCGTTACATTGTCTCCATTCCCCATTCGATACAGGATGTGTTTGGAAACACTCTTCCCAGGGATTACCGGTTCACAGCGATGAGCAAAGATTATACATCCTACCTTACCATTCCCACTGGGTCTCATTTTGTCCTGGAGAGCTATCTGACCAGAGCCCTTCCCATCCAGGTTCGGAATATCAGAGAAACCGGGGTGCTTTATAAACGGCTTAAGAGTGAAGACTTGGCGGCCCTTGTCGATGGAGGCCGATTGGATACCGAACGCATCAATCCGGAGGATTGCCAGGTCTATTCCTGGCAGATCCCGATCCATCATAACCAAAGCATGGTCCTGCCCTTCAAACTCGATAACATCGGGATAGCAGATCCTGGTGTATATTATATTAAATTCAATCAGGCCACCAATTACTGGGGAAAACAGGGAGCCGTTTTTCAGCTGACCGACCAGGCCCTGGTCGCCAAATACAGTCCCACTCAAATTTTTCTAACCGCCTTTAACCTGAAAAACGGCAAGCTTCAAAAACAACAAAAGTTCAATATCCTGGGAGAAAATTTCAGTGACCGGATCAAAAGCGGTGAGGATGGAGTGGCACTGCTGAAGCCCCGGGATAGTATTTTTCTAAGCCGGGACCTGCTTAAATTTAAAATTTATTCACCGGAGAGCGGAGCCTTTATTTGGGGTGAGAAGGATACCATGTTTGACATGTGGAATTTCCGCTATGATTACAATATAAATTATCGCTACTCTCCTCGTTCTTATTACCACCGGCTGCTGGTATTCACGGATAAGGATCTTTACAAGGCTGGTCAGACCGTACGATTCAAGGGTATTTTCCGCCATTTAGTGAGTGGTGATCTGCAGATACCTGAGCTCGAGAGAATCGAAGGGGAAGTATACGATTCCTTTAATAATAAACTCGAGACCTTCACAGTTGATCTGTCTGGCTTTAAAGAGTACGGAACCTTTGCCCACCAGTTCCAGCTTCCCCGAAAGAGCCCCTCTGGTTTTTACCGGATCCAGCTGAAGATCACCCAACCCGGGCAGGATGAACCCTCTATGCAGAACCTGAATTTTTCAGTCCAGGAATACAGACCGGCAAAGTTTGAGGTGACGACCGCTTTTAACCAGACTCATGCCATTGCCGGGGAGTCCCTTTCTGGCCGCATAAAGGGAAGATATCTTTTTGGTACGCCTATGAAAGAAGCCCACGGAGATTTCAGCCTGAGGATTAAAAACATTTACTTCACTCCTCCGGGTTGGAACAGATTCACTTTCGGTACCGCTGAGTCCGCCACTGACCGGACTATTGTCCAGAAAAGCCTCGTTCTTGATGAAAAAGGCATCTTTAATTTTGAGCAGAAAGAATTCTCCTTTGACACAAAAAATTCGGTTCGGATGAGCTTGTACGGCGAAATCCAGGACCAGGATAACAATCGGATCAGTTCCGGTTCCTCGATGGTGGTTCACCGGGGGGCTTATTATATCGGGGTCCGAACCGGTTCTTATTTCTTTCAGAGTGGAAAACCGGGATCTGTCGAGATCATAACTGTGGACCCCTATGGGAAACAGGAAGGGGAACACCGATTAAACATGCTCATCGAGCGGGTGGATTGGAAGTCTTATCAGAAAGAGGATGCATCGGGCAGTCTTCGGTGGTATTGGGAGCGAGAACGGCATCCTGTAACTGAAGAAGAAATAACGATCATGAACGGCCAGTTATCCAGGGATTTCACTTTTGACCAACCTGGATATTACGAGATCACCTTGACCGGCACAGACCGTTTCGGCAACCAAATCACCACTACGGCCAATTTCTATGTCACTGGTGGGGGATACGTCTCATGGCGCATGGATGAAGGCAGGATAATTGATCTGGTGACAGACAAAAAGGAATACCGAGAGGGCGAAACGGTTGAACTGCTGATAAAATCCCCTTTCAAAAAATCCACCGTCCTGATCACTGCCGAACGGGAAAAGGTCTTCTGGTATAAGACCTTTACCCTCAATGGCAATGCCGGTACCGTAAAAATACCGGTTCTTAGGGATTTTATGCCAAATATCTTTTTTAATGTTATTCTTTTGAAAGAGAGAACAGGAGTCCGGTGGGATGACTCGGGGAATGATATTGGGAAACCGGAGTTTTACGCCGGATATGCCGGTGTTAAAGTGGAGGCTGATTCTCAGAAACTAAACATAGACATCTCGGCTGATAAAGATTCTTATGACCCGGGAGATGCGGTTACTCTCGACTTGACAGTCACCGACCATAATGGAGAACCGATAAGTTCGGAACTATGCATCTCAGTGGTGGATAAAGGGGTACTGAACCTGGTAGGCTATGAGCTGCCGGATCCTTTCCGGTATTTTTATCAGGAGAGATCTCTGGATGTGCGCACAGTGTCAACCCTGATGGATGTCCTGGGCCGACGGAAGTTTTCAGAAAAAGGTGAAGACCCCGGGGGGGGAGTAGGCGTTTCGACTTTTGGTTCTGTAGTGGTGCGGAAGGATTTCAAAGAGAGTGCCTTCTATCAGGCTTTTGCCTATTCCAATAAACAGGGAGAGGCAACGATCCACTTCACCCTTCCGGAAAACCTGACCACTTTCAAAGTGATGGTAGTTTCCGTGGACCGCCAACATCGCTTTGGAAGGGGAAAGACCGATCTGCTGGTAAAAAAGGAACTGGTTCTCAAACCGGCCCTGCCGGATTTTCTGAGAGCGGGGGATAGCTTCCAGGGCGGTGTGACCGTCACCAATAACACTGACGAAGAGATGAACGTCACCGTCCAGGCGGAAGTGTCAGCCATTCAGATTTCAGGTGAAAGGGCTGAGAAGAAGATTCGCCTGTCACCCTTTAAAACCGATTCGGTCTTGTTTGATTTCAAGGTTCCGGAAGGGAAAAAGATTCCCCGATTCACCTTTCGCGCCCGCAGTGATTCCTATAGCGATGGATATGAACAGTCCATTACCGTGAGGATGCCTCAATTCACGGAAACAGTGGCCACATCCGGGGAGGTGACCCGGCGCAAAGCCGAAGAGCTGATCACAGTGCCCACTGACAGCATCCGAGAATATGACAACCTGAAAATCGCATGGTCTCCATCCATTTCCGGTGGAGTGGAAAAGAGTTTTCAATTCCTGGATGAATACCCCTACGAATGTCTGGAGCAGAAGATCTGCAGGCTCTTTCCCTTGCTGAAGGAAAAAAGTTATCTCACCCAGTTGGGCATCATAACCCAATCCTATGAAGACCGCCGTGAGCGGGTTGAAACATTTATCAACCGAATTGAGGATTATCAGAATCCTGACGGGGGAGTCGGTTACTATCCGGATACCCGTCACAGCAGCTGGTTTTTAAGCACTTTTGCCATGGATTTTCTCCTGGATGCCCGGAAGGCGGGATATCAGGTAAGTTCGGAATTTTTAAATCCTTTACGAGAATATCTTACAAAGGTTTGTCAGAACAGTATTGAAAGCAGGTATCCCTACAGTCTGAATTTGAGGCTATTTAACATGGCCTATGCCGCATATGTCCTGGCACGGGACGGGACCATTATGCAGGACACGGTCAATAATTTGTTTGAAATGAGGGAACGCCTCCCTCTGGAAGGAGCATCCTACCTTGTCAGGATATTTGACCTAACAGATGAACTGCCTGATTCCATGCAGGCCCTGCTGACCCGGATGCTGCTCAATAATATAAAAGAGGAACCCACTCGGACCCATTTTGAAAACCGCCCCGATCCTTTCTGGTGGACTGTCCATGGCTCTTCTCTGCGTACCACCGCCCACATATTCGATACTCTGCTTCTGGTGTATCAGCGGTTCCCCATGGCTCCAAAAATTGCCCGCTGGCTCTTTGATACCCTCCGGGACAAACAATATTTGAACACACAAGAACACCTGGCCATCCTCAGGGCCTTTGAAAAATACTTTGAAAGATACGAGCTGGAAGATCCGGACTACATAGCCCGTATTATTTTGGATAAGAAGGAAATGGTAAATGTTCAAGTCTCCGACCGGAGATTTTACCAGCTGGATACGTTTTCCCTGAAGGATTTTGATGCTGGAGAACAGATCAGGTTGAAACTTCAAAAGGAAGGCAAGGGAATCATGTATTACAATACCCGGCTGACCTACCGTCCAGCCGGGATTCTTTCTCCGGTAGACCGGGGATTCGCAATACGAAAGATTTTCTTTGACCAGGCAGGTCATCCAGTAGCCCCAAACCAGCTTAAAGCCGGAGAAAATTATATGGTGGAACTGAAGATCACCACTAACAAAGAACGAAGTTTTGTAGTGGTCAACGACCCACTGCCGGCGGGATTTAAAGTGGTCAATCCCCGTTTCCTCACCCAGGCAAATCTGGCCGGCAGTAATATGGAAGAAGGTGAAGCATTCAGATATTGGGGTGACTTTTATCACAGCCAGTATTATTTTGATCGGGTGGAACTGTTTGCTGACTTTCTTGCGGCGGGCACCCATACCTGGAAATATCTGGTTATTGCCACCAACAGCGGAGAATACCAGCTGCCTGCAACTATGGTCTTACAGATGTACAACCCGGAGGTTTTTGGAAGAAGTGCAGATCAAAGGATTAAGATTAAATAAAAAAAAGATTTTTCTGATCCTGTTGTCATTGGGAACAGCAGGGATGGTGGTGTACCTTGCGTGGTTCAATCAATCCTGCCTTTCAGATAAGGAAGAATCCTTGCGATTTGTGGATCGCCGGGGGGAGCTACTGGGATTTCATCTGGTGAATCAGAAGCGTTACAGCGCTCACTGCGGCCTTAGCCAGGTATCACCTCACTTTATTCGGGCAATTGTGCTGGTGGAAGACCGGGGATTCTACTCACATGAGGGGGTAAACCTGTCTTCCCTGACCCGGGCCCTTTTTCAGAATGTTCAGGAGGGAAGGGTGGTTTCGGGAGGATCAACCATCACCATGCAGCTGGCAAAACTGCTGTTAAATGCCAATCAAAAGAGAACCATTTTCCGGAAGCTGGAGGAAATTATATTCGCCTTGAAACTGGAACTGCACCTTCCCAAATCAAGGATTCTGGAAGAGTATATCAATCGTCTGCCCTTTGGGAACATGATATACGGCATTGGGCCGGCATCAGAATTTTATTTTGGCAAGGCCCCTGCGCAGCTATCTCTCAGCCAGGCTATTGAACTGGCTGTTATTCCAAAGGCTCCCACTACCTACAATCCTATCAAAAACAAAGATCAGTTAAAGGCAAGAAGAGACTGGATCCTGGATGAATTATACCGCCAGGGATTTGTATCATCCCATGAATACCGGCGGGTGGCCAGTGAAGAGGTTCATTTTAATATCAGGGACTCCCTATTTGTGGCCCCTCATTTCATTGAGTTGATCAAGCACCGTCATGGGAACGACCTTTCTGATCACAAGAAAATATATACCACACTGGACAGGCATCTCCAGCTGAAGGTCCGGGGAATTGTCCGGGAACATCTGCAAAGGCTCCGATCGTATCATGTTCAGTCTGCTGCAGCAGTGGTGATTGATAACCGATCACATGAGTTGTTGGCCTACCTGGGTTCTCCTGATTATTTTAATGCTGAGAACAACGGATATGTTGATTATGCTATAGCACTTCGACAACCCGGGTCCACCCTGAAGCCTTTTGTTTACGGAGTGGCTTTAGAAGCAGGATATACTCCATCGTCCATTCTCCCGGATATCCAGTTCCCGGCCCGGGGCGGATTTTTTCCCCGGAATCATGATGGCATGGAACACGGCCCCTTGAGGTTGAGAACCTCCCTGGCCTGTTCCTACAACATTCCAGCCTTTTACCTGGCGATAAAACTGACACCCGACCGGATCCTGGAAAAACTCCAGTTGGCCGGTTTCTCGTATCTTGATAAGCCCGCGGGATTTTACGGAGAAGCCATTGCCTTGGGATCGGGAGAAGTGAGACTGCTGGACCTGGTAACAGCTTATTCCTGTCTGGCAAACAAAGGAGTTCTTTATCAGCCGCGTCTGTTAAAAGAGTGGCCGGCAAGCGACAAGCGTCAGATATTTTCCCCCCAGTGTGCTTTTCTGCTATTTGACATTTTATCAGATCCTGCTGCCCGGGCCGGCAGCTTCGGATTTTTCTCCTCCATGAACCTGCCTTTTCCCCTGGCGATAAAAACCGGTACCTCAAAGGGATTCAGGGATAAATGGGCAGTGGCTGTCAATTCCAAATATACAGTGGGAGTATGGCTGGGGAATCCAAGCGGCAAGAACATTTCACAGCAGGTGGTGGAAACAGGAAACAGTGCCACCATAGTCCGGGATATATTTCTGATCCTTCAGAAAAATTGGGAGCAGGGAGGGTTGCCGATACCTCCTGGTATTGTCCGGCGGGAGGTTTGTGCTCTCTCCGGAGAATTAGCTGGTCCATACTGCCGGGACCGGGTGGAGGAGTATTTTGAAGAAAAGAACCTGCCTGAAGGTCCCTGCTCCTATCATGTAAAGACCGAAACAGGAATAAAAACGGTCTATCCTGAACTCTACCGCGAATGGTGGCAAAAGAATCAGCTGACCAAACAAACGCATCTTGGGGGCAGCCAGGAAGTTGAGATTGTATCCCCTCAGCAGGGGGATCGCTATTATATATCTAGAGCTCTTCCTCTGGAAAGTCAGCAGATTCGTTTCAAGGTCATGGGTGCAGCAAGCGGAGAGAAAATCACATACCACCTTAATAACCGGATTTACCGTATTCTCTCCTACCCCTGTTTCCCCCTATTCCAGCTGAAACCAGGGGAATATCTGCTGGAAATAGAAATCGCGGGGGAATGCCGGGACCGAGTGTCCTTTGCAGTTCATTGATGATATCTTGGAAGTTATTTTTAATCTAAGGCTTGATGACTCAATTGAAATACCTTAAAACCGGGATAATCTCTGTCCATATAAACAAGATAGCCACTTTGTATAACGACGTCTTTATAGGGAGGATTAAAATCCAAAGGAAGGACATGTGAGGAGAGAAGATCTCCTGATAAAGAGAATCGATCAATACGGGGCTTGCCTTCCCGATGGTAATTGGACACAATGAGAAGCTCTTCGTTCAAAGACAAAATCTTGGCGATCGCATAATTCTTGATATTAAATTTTTTCATCATCTCTGTCGTATCCGGATCAGGAGCCTTAAATGTATAGGTATCTGTTCTATTTCCATCAAGATCCAGGATATCAAACTCATACTTATTCGAGGCTGAAACAGCAAAAACATTGCCGATATAAGCAAATGCCGGATTAGCCAGAAAAAGGAATCCCCCTCCTTTGACAATTTTTCCGTAAACCATGGCATTGCCCTGAACGGTTACAATCGGTTTTTCACATAACATACGGGGTCCTTGGGCTCTCGTCCATTCATTTAATCCCATCATAAAATGGCCATCTTCATCTGGTTTTGTCTCGGTGAAATAAAAGGCCTCTCCTTTTTTGCCAATTATTCTTGTGAAGTTGGGGGTAAATTTTCCCTCCCATATCAGATGGCCTTCTGTATCCAAACAAACAATTTTACGATGAACATCCAAGAAATAAAGGTGATCATTTTCCAGCAACAGTCCAATGATGCCGGTGTATTCACCGGGTCCTTCCCCGTATCTTCCTATGGGGATGACTTTCCGATTGGAAAGGTCAGATTTGAACAACTGCTTCAATCGGGAGTCAAAAAAGAATATCTCATCTTCAGATGAAATAGCGGGAATAGCTGCGGATGCAATTTCAGTTATTTCCGTAAAATCAGCCACTTGAAAAAGCTCCAGCTCATCAAGGTTTTCGATCGGAGGAAGGTTTTTTTCTGCATGTTTTTGGCAGCCAACAAAAAGGAGAGAAAAGGTCACTAAGAAAGAAACAGCTCTATAAATCATTTTTTATTCTCCCATTCAACCACAGGTAGGAATATAAATCTTGACAAAAAGGATGTCAAGGACAAATGAAAGCCCCATATGTATAAATGAGGGAATCATCCATTGATAAGAATTTATAGAAAATGGTTACATGATACAATAGACAAAAGTCCCACGCAACCTGCTTCCATTACAGCCAAAGCGCGCATCTGGCGCAGGCAGGATATGATCCGCTGGCGTGCTTTAGAGGCGATTTCCGGGGAAAGCGAAGCTGCTTTTTCATAGTCCTTGATGGCGGCTGCATAATCCTTCAATCTCTCCCGGGCGATCCCGCGATTGTAGAACGCGTTCGCGCTGTCCGGTGCGATACGTATAGCATGGGTATAATCATTCACAGCTCCCTCAAAATCCTCCATCCTCATCTTGAGGTTAGCCCGGTTGATTAAAGCGGACGAGGAATTGGGATCGTTGATAAGAGCTTGTGTGTAGTCCGATAAAGCCAGGTTGAACTCGCCCATCTCCATGTTGGCAATTCCCCGTCCGATAAACGCATCTGTCAAATATGGATCCAGCTCGATCGCATGTGTGAAATCCCGGATCGCCTCAGCATACTCTCCTTCTAAAGACCAAATGGAGGCCCGGCACAGATAAGCTTTTGCAAAACTTGCATCGAATGAGATGGCTTCTGTGAAGTCGGCCATTGCGGATTCCAGGTCCCCCATTTCCCTTTCAGCACAAGCTCTGTCGTAGTAGGCCAGGGCATATTCAGGATTTATATCGATGGCTTGGGTGAATTTTTTGATAGCTGCCTCCAAATTCCCTTCTTCTTGGAGCTCTACACCCTTGTTCACATAGTGATCCGCATAGTAACATCCTCCCTGAATACTGAAGAAAACGATCAAGAACCCATATATGACATAACCCAAAGGCTTGAAGAACATTGTCCTTTCTTTCAAAATATGACTTCCGTCTCAACGGTAAAAAATTTATACATGTTGTATTCAATCCTTGTTTCTCTCTTCACAGCCTTTTGCTCAGAGCCGTTTTCAGAGTTCCTGAAAAAAACCTCCTGGATCGACTGCTTGCCAGGAAACCGGACGCCGTTTTTTTCATAGGTGTAATCCACTGCCCACATCACTTTTTTTTGAAACGGTCCAAGCCTTGAGATCAAGATTTCATTCTCATAGTTTTGTATAGATGCCGGTTCCCACTCAAGCCGCACGATTTGAAAATCCTCGTTAATCCAAATTTTGCCGATGTTATAGTTGTCCAAACGAACTTTATTGGGAACGGCCTTTATGATAGAAACGGACTCTCCGTCGATGGTATCTTCCCCGATCAAAGAATATTGAAAATGCTGCTGCCAATACCGGCTGAGAAAACCCACGGGACCATAGATTAAGTACTGGCTGTAATACTTGAGATGGTTGAGATCTGCGTTTTTATTATTTTTTATCTTGCCGTTTTTCTTCAATATAATTCTCCGTTCCGATAAGTGATCTCCTTGCCGGATCAATTGATATTCATACATATATGTTCGGCGTTTAACCCGCCGGATATTGAATGTCTCTCTTTCCAAGTGCATTCCCATTGTTTGGGTTGCACCTTGGAAGAAATTTTCAATATCGATGATATTTTCCTTACAGATATACTTCAGGGCTATCTTTTTTACTCTTTCGCAATATTCGCCGGTTGACCGGAGGATCTTTTTCAATCGCGCCTCATCTTCCATCTGTTTCGTTCCTGTCGCATTCAATCTTGGAAAGGCAAAGACAGCTACTGTCATGGCTGATATGACAGGAATCAAGAGAAGTTTTGAGATTCCAAGTTTAGGCATATCATTCTCCTTCTCCATTTTCTGTTTTTCGTCACAAATCCCTTCGATGATATAAACACTTCAATCATCCCGCTGACTGACAATCAATCAAATTAAATTTCGATCCATATGTCCTTTTAATTCTTAATTGTGGATAAGGTTGTCAGTCATAGAATAAATTTTGGTGTTTAGGTCATGAGTGTGCAAGCACGCAATTTATATCGATCAAGGAGGCACCACCATGAACTTCAGAACGAAATTCTATGGATTCTTGATTGCTGCTGTCATCTTGACCGGCTGTATAGCCACCCAAAACTCTAAGTTGATTGAGCTCTACACAAACAAGATGGAACCATTTCAAGGGGAAAGCGCAGATGATATTATCCCCATTATTACCGATGAATGGGAATTCAAAATTCAATCAAGGTGGGCCGTTGCAGATCCCTCACCTGAGATGATCCTCAAAAGAAACCACCGCAGAGCTCCTTTTTCCAAAAAAGAAGCCAATGAGATTTTCCTGGAAAAAGGATATTATTACGTGTTGGTCTTTGCAAAAAAGGGGAGCGGGAAGGTGATCCTTGAGATCCGCTCCAGCATGAAGGAAACAGCGGATCTCGGATTCCGTGAACATGCCCGTAAGACCACTCATTATGTTTTCTTCCGTTTGGTTTTTCGGGATAAAAGGCTTCACAATTTCCGTTGTTTCTGCGCTGAAATCGCCGATTAACTTTTTTGGCCATGAGCTCTTGATTGCGTTGTTGCTTTTTTTGTTTTATTTTATAAGAGGGTTTGTCAGTCAGAAGACTGGAATCAGTGTTTTAATTGTAAGGAAATGACCATATATGGATGTGTTTTAAGGAATGGACATCAAGGAAGAAGCCCTGATCGAAGCAGCTCAAAAGGGGCATGAGGAAGCTTTCGAAGAGCTGTATATCAGACACAGGGAAGCTATTGCTGGTCTCGCTTTCCGGTATGTGGGTAACTTTCAAGATGCGGAGGAGCTTTTGCAGGATATCTTCGTAAGGAGTTTTAGGGCCATCAAACATTATCAACCGCTTCCGGATGCTCGTTTTTTCTCGTGGATATACAGAATCGGTATCAACTGTGCCATCAATTTCCTCAAGAAAAAAAAGCGCATGGCATCCCGAGATGAGTCTGAAGTCAGAGGGATCAGTGTTGAGACTGGACAGGCTTTACAGCCTGAGACCCAGTATGAGAATAGGGAAATCAGGGAAGCCTTTTATATAGGGATGGAGGCCCTGTCCCCAAAACAGAAAATGATCTTCATTCTTAAGAATTCCGATGGGATGAGTACTGCGGAGGTTGCTGCTTATCTGAAATGTTCAGAGGGGAGCGTGCGCAAACAACTTCATCGGGCCATTGTCAAGCTTCGGAAAGAATTGGCGATTTATAGGAGAAAAGAATCATGAACTGCCGCGATTATGAAAAGAAAATGATCCTTTCGTTAAGTAATGATCTGGATCCGCATGAACAAAAGGCCCTGGAAGCGCACCTCAAGGATTGTCCTGCTTGTTTGCAGAAATACGAGAAGATCAAGAAGGAACTCGAGTGGATGGCTGTTGTTCTCAACAGCAGGCCTGAATTTGATTGGGACAAATCTTGGGACATTATCCGAAACCGCCTCACACGAAACACATGGATACGAGAAACCCGGATTTTTCAATTCCGACGGATACTGCAAGCAGCCGCCGTATTGGGGATTTTTCTTCTGGGGATCGTAATCGGGAGATATCTCTTGTTGAATCCAGAGGAAGAGCTTTCTCTTCAATCCAATAAGATGATAGTCTCCAGTCGGCTGATCCAGCAGCATCTGGAAGAGACCAAAATAGCCTTGTTGGAATACAATAACCGGATAGCGTTAGGATCCGATCGAGAGATCTTCGATTTCGAAAAGCAGCGCGCCCGCATTTTATTGTTCAGGAACAGGGCTCTTCAGGCTTTCCTCATAAGCTCGGGTGATCCTTCTGTCACTGAGCTGCTTCAAGATCTCGAAATTATCCTTTATGAGGCAGCAAACTTAGAAACATCATCATCAAAAAACCATATGTTTATCAAAACCCTGATCAAAGACAAAGACATCTTCTTCAGGATGAGACAAATCGGATTGTATTATACGTTAAAAACGAGCAAGGAGGAGAACCTATGAAAGATATTTGGCGTTCTGCCAAGATAGGAATAAACGTGTTCATGCTGTTCGTTTTTTTAAGCTCACTTGCCATGGCTCAGGCAGGCCGTGGGGAGTTTTTCATGAGCGGATTTGTCCGGAATGAAGATGGTTCTCCAAAAGCTGGAGCCAGAGTCGTGGCTGTCTTTGAGCAACGCATAGATATCAAAAGAGAGACCACAACAGATGAACAGGGCAAGTGGCGCATCCTGTTTCTCAGACAGGGAAAATGGATTGTGAGTGCCTTTGCAGAAGATGTGATGTCGGAGATGACAGAAGTTTACCTGAATATTAATAGAAGGGATGTCGAATTGACACTAACACGGACTGCTTTCGATATCCTGAAAGAAGCGAAAAAAGCCATATACAATGAGGACTACGAAGAAGCCGTCGAGATTTTACTTTGGTTCATATCCTATTTTCCCAATAGCCATGAGTTGGAAAGTGCTCTGTTCTGGACATCCTATTCCTATGACCGGCTTGCCAGGGCTGAAGAGGACCGCAGAGAAGCCATAAGCATCAAGATCAAAGCGCTCCCTTTTTTGGACCGGCTGATCTCTGATTTTCCGGAGAGTGAATGGGCGGATGATGCCGAGATCCTTCGGATCGATATTGCATGCTGGCTCTATCAAAACGGAAACAGGGAATATACCGGATTTATCGAAAAGAGCATATTGATCCAAGATCGGTCGAAAATCGATATTAAGCTTGCGGGACTCAATGCCCTTTTCCGTATCGATCAGAAGCGGGCGTTAGGCATTTTGTCAGACATCGTTTTGAACGATCCAGATCCTGAGGTAAGAAAAAAGGTGGTTTTTATTCTGGGCCAATCCGGAGCCAAGGAAGCCGCCACCCTTCTGGAAAATGTAATTGAGAAAGATCCGGAACCCACTGTCCGAAAAGCCGCGGCAACCTGGCTTGGAAGATATGGAATGAAAAGACAGGTAACATGATGATGTGATCTGCCTCCTGTGGGAATTGGAGAGAGGACGGACTGCCTGAAAAAAAGCAAACGGTCCGCGAATTGTGTTCAGACATCCAATCGATCGAATTCTTTTTTGGTGATTTCGGTTTTTACATCGCCGGTATGAGCCGTACCCGCAGGTTCAAACAACAATAGCTTCACAGGGCCTTGCGGGACCACACGGTGCTCTGTGCCTCTGGGAACGATATAGAATTCCCCTGAATTCACGGTTACTTTTTTTTCTTTTTCAAAAATGTCCAGGACTCCTTCAATAACAAAAAACATCTCGTCTTCATTTTCATGAGTATGCCAGGGGACCTTATCTCCCTCGCACTTCACCACCAAGATGTACTGTCCGTTCAACTCCCCTATGATCTTGGGCGAGAATGTATCTGAGAACATTTTAAAACATTGGCTGATATTTACGACCTTTCCCATTTTGTCTCCTATGTTTGAATGTATGCCACTTACCTTTTCATTGTATCTCTTAACAATAATAATTGAATATTATATTAGCCTGGATTATTAACGCAATGCAATAATCCGTCCAGTTTCCCGTCTTTAGAAGTGAAAATATTTTAACTGGAGAAAGAAGATGTTTGAAAAATACATGCTGAAAATGTTCAACCAAAGGGCTGGTTCCGAGCAGAGCAGGCCGGATGAAATCCTTAGTCATCTGGATATCCGTTCGGGTGAGAGCATAGCTGATGTCGGTTCCGGAGGCGGGTATTTCACGTACCGGTTTGCCGAAGAGGTCGGTGTCGAGGGACATGTGTATGCTGTGGATGTCAATGCAAAAAACCTTGGGTTCATAAGGGAAGAGGCAAAGAAAAGAGGCATCAACGGACAGTTAACACTGGTACTTGCCGAAGAGGGAAGCACCAGCCTTCTGGATAAAAGCGTGGACCTTGTGTTTTCCAGAAATGCTTTTCACCATATAGAAAATCCGGTCGGATATTTCCGGAAATTGAAAAAAGCACTCCGGCCCGGGGCAACAGTCGTTATCATTGATAATAAAAAAGAGAAAGGATTCATGAGCCGGCTGGGGCACAGCTCTACAGAGGAGAAAATTGTTCGAAGCCTGGAAAAAGCCGGATACAGGCTTGAGCATTCCTTTGGTTTTCTGGACAAACAGTGGTTTTTCGTCTTTTCCGTTGCTCAATGACAAAGGAATAAAATGTTTATGGCAATAAAAAACTCATTTTTCCGTCTTGAATATGTTATAGAATACAAAAGTGAGGAACGTATGAACCGAGTGGCTGATTTTTTCCGTACAGAGCGAAAAAAACTGGTGAATTACGTCAGAAGCCGCATAGATGATACAGCTGACCGGGATGCGGAAGATATTGTCCAGGATGTTATGTTGAATATGTTCGATAAAGCGGATATCAGCATTCCCATTGAGAATCTGGCCTCTTATATTTATCAGTCTCTCAGAAACAGGATTGTTGATCTCTTCAGAAAAAGAAAGGAAGTTGATTCTTTAGAGAAAGTCGTGCAGGATTCAGGTCATGATCCGGGAAAAATCTTTGAAAACAAGGAACTTCAAGACATGGTTTTTGAGGCGCTCGAATCACTTAATGCGGATGAACGGAACCTTCTCATGGCCACTGAATTTGACGACAGGTCTTTTAGGGAGCTCTCAGAAGAATGGGGAGTTCCGCTGGGAACTCTTTTGGCAAGAAAATCACGGGCCTTGAAAAAAATGAGAAAAAAAATAACCAACATGGTTTAAATAAGGAGGTTAAAATGAATCATGAGCCTATGTTTATAAATGCAGGACACAGCCATCACCGCGGGGCAAATGTCCTCCGTATCATCGGAATGGCTTTTATGGGAGTGGTGTTTGCCGCAGGATTTGCGCTTGTGTTCGGTCTTTTGGTGATGTGGTTGTGGAATTGGCTTATGCCTGCATTGTTCGGATTGGGAGAAATCACTTACTGGCAGGCATTCGGAGTTCTGCTCCTCGCTAAGATATTTTTCGGCGGATTCGGTTCCCACAAAAAAGAACCGTCGGACCACTTGATAAACAGAAAAGAGGTCGGTGACCGGAAGCAGTTCAGACAGTTCTGGAAGGATGAAGGCAAGACCAAATACCAGGAGTATATCCGCAGGAAAGAGGAAGAAAAAGAACCGTCTTTTTAATTTCATTGATTTTGCCCGGTGCTTTCCTGTATATTTCAAACAAGACCCATCAAACCAATGTGAGTTACGGGAGGCATATGATGTCAAAAAAAATAAGCCGCAGAGGATTTTTGGGAAGGTGTTCGGCGCTGACAGCGGGGACGCTTCTGTCAGGTTCTGGCGCCCTTACATCCTGTAAAGGGGCCCAAAACAGCCGGACAGGAACCGCGGCCCTGAGCGTCAGCCCGGACCCTATGTTTGAATTATCCCCCTACCTTTATATGCAGTTCATGGAACCGCTGGGGACAACGGATACATCCGTGGATGCAGCCTGGGATTTCAATCATGACCGCTGGAGGGAGGATGTGGTTGAGATCACCAAAGAGCTGGCCCCAACCATGATCCGCTGGGGAGGTTGTTTTGTTTCGTATTATAAATGGAAGGAAGGGATAGGGCCTTTGGATAAACGCATTCCCATGGTGAACCAGCTCTGGGGAGGCATCTACAACAACCAGGTCGGGACCCATGAATTTGTGGATTTTTGCCGCCAGGTCGGAGCAGAGCCGCTCATTTGCGTGAATTTTGAGTCAGACGGAAGAATGTTCTGGGCTAACTCGACCAAAGGAAACCGCTTGGGTGATGCCCGGGAAGCCGCAGAATGGGTGGACTACTGCAATAACCCTGCGAACAGGGAAAGGATAAAGAACGGGGCCAATGAGCCTTTGAATGTCCGGTGGTGGCAGCTGGGCAACGAGACATCTTATGATGATGAGGGATTTGATTGTGAAAAAACAGCGGTGAAATCACTTGAATTTGCCAGAGCCATGCGAAAAGCGGATCCGGATATCATTTTGATCGGATGGGCTGACAGCGGTTGGGCAAAAAGAATAGCCGAAGTAGCCGGTGAGGAACTCCAGTATCTTGCGTTTCACAACCATTTCGGACCCGGAGGAGAGGACTCCCCTCTCAGGGGTAATGAATGGCGCAAAGACTGGGATAGGACATGGGAGCATTTGATGAAGACCTGTGAAAGACAGGAATCCAGGATTGCTGAAATGCGTGAAGAAACCGCTGGCATTGGCATCCCCCTTGTCCAGACGGAAGGCCATTTTGCCCTTCCCGGGCGCAACCGGTGTGAGCTGCTCTCCACCTGGGCCGCTGGAGTGGCCAATGCGCGGATTTTGAATGTAAACGAAAGAAACGGAGATATCCTGAAAATGGCCACCCTGGCCGATTTTTGCGGCAACCGCTGGCAGAACAATGCGGTTATGATCCCCACTCCGTCAGGGCATTCATTTATGATGCCGGTGGCTATGGTTATGAACCTGTACCGGATGTATTCAGGAAAGCATGCGGTTCAAATCACCTCTTCACACAAGGACCTGGATGTGACGGCAAGCCGCACCGAAAACAGGTTTTTTCTCCATGTTATCAACACAAACCGGAAAAATTCCGTTAAAGCCGGATTTGATGTTGAGGGCATGAGAGTAAAGACAGGGAAAGTGCATTCTATCGCTCTTGATCCTGAATATGAAGTCTTTGAATACAAGCCTGAGATCACCTCTCCGAAAACGGAAGACCTTCCGGCAGGAAAGGAGTGGGCCTTCCCGGCTTCATCAGTGAGCGCGGTTGAACTGGAAGTGGAAGAAGAGGCATAGGATGAAAAGAACTCAAATTTTTTCGATTTTCCCCTTGGCCCTGGCCTTGTCCCTTATCATCTGTTCAGGATGCCAGAAAAAAGAAGCTGGATCTCAGGATGAGGCCCATGAACTGGATTCTTTTTTGATAACAAAACAGGAACTGACACTGGAATACAGCCATTCTCCAGGGGAACGGCGGCTTTCTTTCGGAAAGACGCAGCTGTCCCCGGAGGGATGGAAGGAAAAGACCCGGACAAAACTAGCCCAGATGCTGCAGGTCTCTGAACCTGAGCCCCGTGAGGTCAAAGAGCAGCGCTCCACTGAATTTAAGGGCGTGAGCATTCGTGCCCTGGTCATGAAGGTCAACGAGGGCCTCACGATCCCTGCGTATCTGCTGGCTCCTGCTGATAGAGCGCCGGATAAAAGCGCTGTCATGGCCATTCACGGCCACGGATCTGTTGAGCCGTGCATTGGGCTGAGGGACGATTACCACCATTTTTTTGCCCTGGAGCTGGCCAAAGACGGCCATCTTGTCTTAGCACCCGAACTCCGGGGATTCAGCACTCTGAACGACCTGGCATACGGTATTGACATCAACCGCCTGGATTACTGGATTGGAGGATACAGTCAATTCACTTTAGTTACGGATGCGTTTCTTTACGGGGACAGTGTGATAGGCCAGACAGTGACGGACCTGCTTTGCTGGGAAGAGTGGCTGTTCAGCCATTATGATGTGGAGGAACTGGATGTCACAGGGATTTCATACGGAGGAGACCTGGCCATCATCTATCCCGCTTTAAGTAAAAGAGTCAGAAGGATCTTTGCCAGCGGCACCATGGGTTCCTTTTCCGTTATCTTTCAAAGGTGTTACAATGCCCCGGCTCACTGCATCCCTAACATACTCCAGTGGATGGATAGGAGCGATATTGCCGGGCTGAGCGCACCGTGTCCCATTGTGGTACATTTCGGAGAGCTGGACACTCCAAGCCCGACCAATGCCTCAGCCTCATATAATGAAACAGTCCCCCGGTCCATGGAGGAACTCCGTGCCATCTACAGGGCTTTTGGGGCTGAAGAGGCTGTCACTCTCCTTGTCTCTCCCGGGTCCCATCACGAAATGGATATCCCTGCCTTACTGAAATTTTTGAGTGAATGATAAGCAAAGAAAATCCCATGCCTGATTTTTTAGTGAGTCAGCCATGGGCTCGCACGCCGGAAGAGATGCTTAGACAGCTTGGTGTATCTGAAAGACAAGGCCTGAGCGCTTCTGAAGTCAAAAAAAGAAAGGCCAGATACGGGCCCAACCGGCTTAGAGAAACGAAAAAAAAGAGCG
This sequence comes from uncultured Eubacteriales bacterium, assembly GCA_964624145.1. Classification (GTDB taxonomy): domain Bacteria; phylum Acidobacteriota; class Aminicenantia; order Aminicenantales; family Aminicenantaceae; genus WJMT01. The sequence goes on from CAZUXT010000002.1 coordinate 115,267, forward strand.
CCTGGGCCATATGGGCCAATCAGTTTAAAAGCCTTATCATCGGTCTGCTTCTTACAGCCTCTGTTTTATCCTTTGCTTTTAATGAAATTATTGAGGGGATAGCTATAGCGGCTGTGATTGTTATCAATGCGCTTATCGGATTCATTACCGAGTTAAAGGCGGTCCGTTCCATGGAGGCTTTAAAGAAATTAGGCGGAGTGACGGCCAGAGTTCGACGTGAAGGGAATGTACAGGAAATTCATGCAGAGGAAATGGTCCCGGGGGATATCGTGATCTTTGAGGGCGGAGATGTGGTGACAGCGGACATCCGTCTTTTTGAAGCCTCCAAGCTTCAGGCGGACGAATCCACTCTTACGGGGGAATCCGTGCCCGTTGGCAAAGAACCAGGGCTTTTGGAAAAAGAGGCTCTTCTGGCGGAAAGACACAATATGCTTTTCAAGGGAACGTCTCTGACCCGGGGATCAGGGGAAGGTGTGGTCGTCCGTACAGGGATGGATACAGAGCTGGGACAGATCTCATCCCTAGTGGAAGAAGCAGGAGAGGAGACCACGTTGCTGGAAAGACAGCTGAACAGACTGGGGCACAAATTGATCTGGATAACCCTGGTGATCGCCGTATTGGTTGCGGCCAGCGGAATTTTGGGAGGCAAAGCCGTGTTTTTGATGATAGAAACCTCTATCGCCCTGGCCATTGCAGCCATTCCGGAGGGGCTTCCGATTGTGGCGACGATTGCGCTTGCAAGAGGGATGTGGCGGATGGCCAGGAGGAACGCCTTGATCAACAGACTCTCAGCCGTAGAAACACTGGGTTCGACAAACATAATCTTTACGGACAAAACCGGCACTCTCACTGAAAACAGAATGACGGTGACTCAAATCCGGCTTGAATCAGGATTGGTCAGCATTAATAAAGAATTTTTCAAGCGGGGCGAATCCATTGATCCTTTGAATGACAGGCCTCTGAAACTGGCGTTAGAGACCGGCCTGCTGTGCAATAATGCATCTCTGTCAGGAGATGATTTCTATGAAGAAGACAAAGCCGTTGGAGAACCCCTGGAAGCGGCGCTTCTGGTTGCTGCCGCCAAAGCCGGACTCAACAGGAATGAAATCATTGAAAGCCTTCCGGAATCGAGGGAGGTTGCTTTTGATACAGATGTCATGATGATGGCCACTTATCACAAACACGAAAAAAATTATCGAGTGGCTGTAAAGGGAGCGCCGGAGTCAGTCATCGGGGCCTGCCTGTTTGTCCAGACAGAAGAGGACCGGATGGGGATGAGCGATCAGGAACGCAAGTACTGGATTGAAAAAAACAATCAAATGGCTGCAGAGGGGCTCAGGGTCCTGGCTTTGGCGACCAAAGAAGTTGATTCTGTTGAAGCCCAGCCTTATGAAGGCCTTACTTGTATCGGACTTGTTGGCATGCAGGATCCGGCGCGGGAAGATGTAGCGGACGCCATCAGATCCTGTAAAAAAGCGGGCTTAAGGGTCATAATGGCAACGGGTGACCAGGAAAGAACAGCGCGTAATATCGGGCTGGCCGTCGGTATAATAAGCGGAAAGAATGCCGAGGTCATTCATGGAGGCGAACTTCAAAATCTCGATGAATGGGAGAGTGAAGAAAAACTTCAGCATATTCTCAGATCATCGATCTTTGCCCGGATCAGTCCGAAACAGAAGCTGGACCTTATCGACCTCTTTCAGAAAAACGGTTTCACCGTGGCTATGACCGGTGACGGAGTGAATGACGCGCCGGCGCTTAAAAAGGCAGATATCGGAGTCGCTATGGGAAAGCGTGGCTCTCAGGTAGCCCGTGAAGCGTCAGACATGGTTCTTAAGGATGATGCGTTTTCGACCATTGTTTCCGCTGTTGAGCAGGGAAGAGTGATCTTTAATAATATAAGAAGGTTTGTTATCTATCTTCTCTCATGCAATATCAGTGAAATCATGACGGTCTTTCTCGCATCCATGGTGAGCGCTCCCCTGCCCATCCTGCCGCTGCAAATCTTGTTTCTCAATTTTGTGACAGATGTCTTTCCGGCACTGGCCCTCGGTGCAGGCGAAGGAGATCCGGACATAATGAGGCATCCTCCCCGTGATTCTAAAGAACCGATCATTACCCGGCGGGGCTGGATTTTGATAGGGGGATATGGATTCGTCATAACAGCTTCGGTTCTCGGGGCACTGGCCTTGGCGCTTCATTGTTTTGGTATGGCTGAAAAAAGAGCTGTGACCGTTTCGTTTTTGACGCTGGCTTTTGCTCAATTGTGGCATGTATTCAATATGCGGGATAAAGGTTCACATGTGCTTGTTAATGACATCACCCGAAATTTTTATATTTGGGGAGCCTTGCTGCTGTGCGGAGCGCTGCTTCTTCTGGCGGTTTATGTGCCTGTACTGGCATCTGTTCTGAAGTTGGTTCATCCTGGCCTCAAAGGCTGGATTTTGATTTTGGGAATGAGCTTTGTACCGTATTTGATAGGGCAGCTCTCCCTCGTGTTTAGAGGGAAGCGGGGAAACAGGGAGGTTACTTGACTTCGAGCACCTCTCCGGTCTGGGCATGAATGGTAGCAGATGCCGGTCTCCCGTCGATCTCTAATGTTAACCGCCAGGTCGGTTTGTTTATCCAATTAGGCGGAGTATAGAACTGTTTCACGAAACACTCAATCCTTTTCGCCGTACTGACATCTACTTTGTCTCCATATTTATTTTCCAGAGCCGTAAGGCACTTGTCAAAAGCCTCCTTACCGCTCATCCGGTTATCCGGAAGAAAAGCATGGCAGTCCTTTGTATAGGAGATGTCTTCAGGTGTTTCCTTTTTTTCTGCAGAAACGATTTTTCCTCCCAGCATGAGGACCACGAATTTTTTTCCGTGTTCTCTGCTGGGTGTGTTATCCTGGTCTTCCCTGACAGCGAAATAGGCAGTCCACTGCTTAGCTGTTCCATCAGGCTTTAAAGATTCCTCCCCTTCAAGGGAATAGAGTTTGGCTTTACTGTCCCATTTTTTCGCTTCTTTTTGCGCCATATTGACAGCGGCCCGGTCGTCCATGGCTTTGATTTTATCCTGCATTTTTTTTATTTTATCCTGGACTAACCGTGCGACCTGTTCCTTCTTTTTAGAGGCCGCTTCAGTGGAAGAGGCTGCCGCCTCATCACCGCTTGAAGGTTGAGCATTCTCCCTTCCGCCGCAGCTGTTTGATAACATGAATCCAATAATCATGAATAATCCCAGAAATAATGTCGCATGTTTTTTCATATCGACTCCTTCTCTTTTAAGGAAATTATAGGCAATAGATCTGTCCTGTCAATGAATGATACAGAGAGGAAGAATTTTATTCGGGAAGGTACCGGCCTGCCGGGACCTAATTGTGAGAAAGACCGGGAAGGCCCTTCTGGGAAGCTTTTATGCCGGACTTGCTTGGATCAAGGCCTGAATATTCCAGTTCCATCTCTATGAGTTCTTTGTTCTGGTAAAGGCTTAGGCAGATTCTGGTTTCTATGTTCTCCCAGCAGGTTGTTTGCAAAAGAAGAAGAGAGTCAGGATAACCGCTGCCCTTCATGGAAAGGGTCCTGTCCATCGTGTCCTGCCTGGATGCTCTCTCCTCTTTAGGATTACCGTATCTCTGGGTCAGGGCACTTTTTATTAAGACGTGGTCTTCTCTATTCAGGGATTTCTCAAGATATTTTTCAGAAACATAATACACGGCTCTGACCAAATTGTCCTGGGAAAAGAAATAGGTCAGGAGGCATCTCCTATCCATAAGTTCTGCATCATATTTTAGAGTTGTTGATTCACCTGTGTCTTTTCTGTCTAATGGAGGCCCTTCGTTAAGCATGACCTGTTCCTGATTCATCCCCCAGTGAATATTTCTGAAGCGGGATCCATATCCATATTTGTTTGTCTCGGTTGATCCTTTATCTATGACAATCACTTTGGTCACACGGAACAGCTTTTTCACTGCACAATCCGGTATATACCCGGACGATGTAAAGCCCGAATCCTTGAGATTAAAGTAGATATAATACCAGCGGGATTTTATTTTTAGAGAAGAGGCTAAAGTGACCACATCTCCCCTATTTAAGAGGCCGATTACCTGACTGGCTGTATCCGGCTTAAGGTAGATGCTGGCTTTATCTGCGGTAATCTCAAGTTTTTTATTGTAAGCACCGGATGTGCCCTGGATGAGGAGGAAAAGAAGCAAAGCACAAAGCACGCACCGAACCCTTCCTTTTGCTTTGTGTGTCATCATCTGTTACCACTTCCTATTATCTTAAACAATATTTTTGAGATTTCAATCGCCATATGTGATGATTTTTTCAGGAAGAAAATCCTCTTTAAAGGTGATGTTTGACCGGGGATCTAACCCTGGAGTTTCATATCAGATAGAATGATTGAATTTTTTCAGCGAAGGTATCCCAGGGATTTAAGCGCTTCGGTCTCTTTTTGGGACAATTTGGATGTTTCGTTTTGTTTGTTATCCAGATACCCATGTTTTTTATAAAATTTATCGTACTCTGCGTCCATGAAATCAAACAGCTTCTTTTTATCTTTATACAGGTTTTCTTTCTGGAAGGGATCCTCGAGGTCATTGAAAAGATAATGGCTGTCTGTATTGAGCCTTTTCGAAAAGGCGGGTTTTATCCTTACGGAATGATATTTATGATGGACCACAGCCCTTGATTTATTGCAGCCGTATATGAATATCATTCTATTCTTGGTTTCCTTGAACAAAGGGATTCCTTGAATTTCATAAGGAGGGGAAAGGCCTACTTTATCCAAAATTGTGGGATAGACGTCCATTAGGCTCACAGGATATTTCAGGCGTCTCCCTTTTTCTTCAGGGAGCCTTATTATCAGGGGGACTCTGGCACTCGCATTGAAAGTAAGAGGGCCGTGACTGTAATAATAATTATGTTCTCCCAGATCCTCTCCGTGGTCAGCGCTGAAGATGATGATGGAATTCTTGTGATACCCTTTTTCATAAATGAGATTGAAGATTTTCCCCATCTCCGAGTCTATGTATTTGACAGCTCCGTCATAGAGGGATAGAAAATACCCTTCGTTCGTATTTTTATCCAATTTGACATTGCCCGTTCCGATAAATTTATTTTTTACTTTTTTCAGATCTCTCCCTTCGGGTCTTTTTTCCACAAACTTTTCCGGGGGGATATAAGGGGTATGGGGTTCCAGGTAATTGGCCCATAAAAAGAAGGGCTTGTTTTTCTTTTTTTTAAGGAAATCCATGATGGTTTTTGTGATAAAAGGAGTTGATTCCTTTTTTTCTTCAATCTCGTCCCATACTTCTATGTATTCATCAAATCCCTGGTTAAAGTTATATTTTTTGCCAGGTTCGTGTTATCGACGACAGCAAAGTTTTGATAGCCCTTCATTTTAAGTATTTCAGCCAGGGTGATATGTCTCGGGTCAAGAGAATCCATGATCGGTCTCGTTTTATGGACAAAAGGATGAAGTCCTGTCATAAAGGATGCGTATGACGCAGATGTTTTTGGCACCGGGCAGTATGCAAATTCAAAGAGAAGCGACTTTTCAGCAAATGCATCGATGTTAGGGGACGTATGATATTCATATCCGTATGTTGACAGATGATCGGCTCTAAGGGTATCAATAGTGATGATAATGATGTTTAAATTGTCAGTTTGTTTTCGGCCGGCTTTATCACAGTGGACAAGGAATGCGGTCAACAACATGATGAGGAAAATATAGAAAAGACACTTTTTCATATGCAATTTTTATCAGATATGAATTTTTAAGTCAATGAAACAGGGAGGGCAAAACATCCGCACAAATGAAATAAGAATGACTGTTCGTTGGTGTGAGTTAAATGGATAATAAGATACAATTCTGTATCTTTAGAGACACAGCTTTGATATAATGAAACGCACAGGATACAGAGAGGAACAAAATGGAATGGAGTAAAGTTCTTCCCGCTGTCGTAGCGGTTTTGGCTGCCTTTTTGCTACCGCTTGTTTTTTCCAAACGCAGTAAAGAGAGTGGGAAAAAAATAAGCAGCCACTCTCAGAATCTTCATAGACTTGGGATTGAGTTTGAGAAAATAGAAAAAGGGGATGGAAGCATTGAGTTTATTAAAAAATTATCTTGGGGACAAAAAGCAGAAGATATTTTTAAGATAAAAAATAAGAATATTGATTTTATTTTTCTCATAAGTGAAACCAGTCAGTATGGAGTGAACTATTCTTTGGATTATATTATCCGGAACACATTCAATGTAAGGGACGAGCCTATCAGGAATACCAGAATGAAGCTGATAAAGGATTCCTTAATTGGAGGAAAGACTGTCGATGTTCTATGGAAAGGCGACGCCTATCTTTCGCAAAAGCTTAATATGGATTATGCGTTAAAGGACAAACTGAAGAATACGGGATTAAGGGAATTGAAACTGAGTCTAAAAATAATACCGGAAAAAAAACATGGTTACACCAGAATAAAAACAAATTTTGTCTCCCCATCACAGGATTTGCTCTTTTTTATTGATTCCATTGCAGGACATATAAAGACGGGGTTTTGAGGAGAGCCGCAGGGCAGTGACGGGTCATCAAATAAAAACAGACCATTTATGAGACCGACAACCTGGAGAAAGATCAAGTATCATTTATGGGGGCGTGCTGTCTTCTCCAATAGATTTTATGATTTTTTTCTGAGGCCGTTTGACAGGATTTATTGTGAAGTTGTATCCACAAGGGATTTAAAAAAAGAGAGGGAGAGAGGGATCCCTATGAATAAAATATGCCAGGCATCTGATTTGAATAATCCTGAGTGGAGAGATGTCCTATCGGAATTGAAATTGAGTTTGGATGAGGCGGGTTTTCACCGTAAGGCCTGGGAACATGTGCACATCATTTTATCCGCTAAAAGAATGAAGCTTCTAACTCCGGATTCCATATGCTTGGCAGTTGGAGCGGGAAGAGAAAATCTGCTTTATTACCTGGCCTATAAGGTGAAGGAAGTCTGGGGTATCGATCTGTACAAGGGAGAATTTTTCGGGGGCGAGGATGAAGCGGATATTCCTTTGTCAACAAAGAAGTACGCACCGTTTCCCTATCCCGAAGAAAAACTAAGGCTTTTACGCATGGATGCCCTCAATCTGGAGTTTGATGACAGTACCTTTGATTTTATTTTTTCATCATCCTCTATTGAGCACTTTGGGTCTGAAAAAGAAATCCTGAGGTCACTCAAGGAGATATACCGGGTGTTAAAACCCGGAGGAGCTGCTTTTTTAACTACGGAACTCAGGCTGAACAGGTTGGGAAGATCTATCAAGAATATTAAGGTCCTTCCTTTTCATGACCTGATTTCACTTTTCAGGGAAGCCGGGTTCTGCATCACAGACGACTTTGACCTAAGGGTTGAGAAAGAATATCTCGATGACTGGATCAAGCTTCCCGATGATGTTTTCAGAAGACCTCATGTCATATTAAGATACTTCAATACGGTTCTGACTTCCATACATGCGGTGCTGGAAAAAGAGGGAGGGGAAGCAATCAGGGGGAATGAGACAGTGCCTTCCATCCCCGATTTTATTTACAGAGGGGATATTTATGTTTCCGCCCCAGAAAAAAGAGTAAAAAAAAAGGAAAAAGTCACCCTTTCTATCACACTCAAAAACAGCAGTAATTTCACCTGGGTCTCCACCGGGTACTCACACCGGATTTCACTCGGGATCAAGCTTTTCAATGCAAAAAGAGAACTGGTGGAAAGAGATTACCTGACTTTAGTCCTGCCTAAGGAAACAGCCCCGGGCGAGACCATTGAGTTCTCAGCGGAGATTACAGCTCCTTATAAAAAGGGATTTTGGATTCTTGAATTCGACCTAAAAAAAGAACTGGTTGTCTGGTTTTCCCAAAAAGGAAACCAGACCTTTGACTTAAAGCTGGAAGTAATCTAAAAGCAGGGAAGAGGCGTTTTCACTTGTCCGATAACGGACATCTATTGTTACAACAGCGGACATCCATTTCAAGGGGTTGCCTCCTCTTTTCTCTATTACCTCCAGGAGCATTAAAGATGGCACGGTTCTTGCATTCTCATATGGCGAAAGGACGTTTTAGAATGAAGATGACGCAAAGAAATATTTCAGAAAAAGACAACTTTTTGACACCAATATACGTTTATATAGGTGACAATGAAAATAAAAATGAAAATAACCATAAGGAGAATATAAAATGAAACTCAGAACAAAAGTAGCGATTTTTTTGTTAGCGTGTTTTCTTACGTTTGTCGGATTCAACTTGATTATCCCCGCAGGAGCTGTTGATATGATGAAGATTGGGAAGACTGATGGCTATAAGATCATTTCCAATGTTCTTTTTGTCAGCGCAGTGAAGGACTCCCCTTCCCTCAAAGGATGACCCCATTGCTTATCGATCACTGCTGGCGGAGCGCGCATTCTTCAGCTAGGGCCCTAGCCGCCAGTAAAGATTGTGTCTAAGCACTTGAGGGGAACTCAATAATCCAGGCTGTTCCTTTATCTCTTACTAATTTGATCGTTCCTTGTATCTGCTGGACAAGTCCGGTTACGAGCTGCATGCCTAACGAAGTGGTTCTTCGAAAATCGATATTGTCAGGAAATCCCACTCCTGTATCCCGGATTTCGAGCACATGAAGGCCTTTACTGTCCGTATGCATATGGATGAAGATTTTTCCGCTTCGATTATCGGGGAAAGCGTGTTTGAGAGAATTGGATATGAGCTCATTGATGATTAGTCCCAAGGGGATCGATCTATGAATATCCAGAAAGACATCTCCTATGTCCTGAACCATACGAACCTGGTCTTTATCAATACCATAGCTTGATATAAGTATATTTGTAAGATTTTTTATATATTCGGAAAAATTGATTTGCGACAGGTCTCCTGATTTATAAAGACTCTCGTGGATCAGAGACATGGATTTGATCCGGTTCTGGCTCTCCGAGAACATTTTTATTAGTTTCTCGTCTTTGATTTGAGAAGCCTGCAGGCTGAGAAGGCTGGATATGATTTGCATATTGTTTTTCACTCTGTGATGTATCTCTTTAAGAAGAACTTCTTTTTCGGCAAGTGATGATTTAAGTTTTTCTCCCCTGTCTTTTAAAGCCTTTTCAGCCTTTTGTCTTATTTCTATTTCTTTTTTTAGCTCTGTATTGGTTTTGTTTAGTTCTGATGTGCGTTCATTGACTTTTTTTTGAAGAATTTTGGCCTGCCTTCGTATAGTGTGAGTTCTTGCAACATAAGCAAGAAGGACCAGGCCAATAAAAGCTGTCATGATCACTAACTGGAACCAGATGGTTTTCCTGAATGGAGGAGTGACGGTGATTTTTAAGGAGACTCCTTTTTCATTCCAGACATTGTCGTTATTGGAAGCCTTGACTTTGAACATATGTTTTCCCGGAGGAAGGTTCGAATAAACAGCAAAAGGCCTGTTCCCGATATGATTCCATTCCTTATCAAAACCCTCCATGATGTAGGCATATTCGTTTTTTTGCGGATTTATATAATTCAAAGCCGCAAAATCAAAGCTGACCACACGGTCTTTATGGGAAAGTCTCATCTCTTTTGTTTCTGTGATGGATTTTTCCAGTATCAGGCGACCGTCCGGTCCTTCTCCAACAGGAACGGGATGATTGGATATCCTAAAATCAGTGATCACTACAGGGGGAATATAGGGATTGTCTTTGATTTGACGCGGATAAAACCTGTTGAATCCATTGATCGTACCAAAAAACATCTCTCCGCTTGCGCTCTTATAATAAGATCCGCCCCAGAATTCGTTGCCTAAAAGGCCGTCACTTGTATCATAATTTTTAAAGGTTTCAGTTTTTTTATTGAATTTAGACAATCCTTTGTTTGTACTCAACCAGAGGTTATTTTCTTCGTCTTCCAGGATCCCATAGATTGTATTGCTGGAAAGTCCATCCTCTTCAGTGTAATGGACAAATCTTTCGTTTTCAGGGTCGAATTTATTGAGCCCTCCGCCTAATGTCCCGATCCACAAGACTCCGGTTTTATCTTCGTGGATGGATACAGCATAATCAGTATTCAGGCTATAAGGATCGCTAGCATCGCTTGTGAAACGGGTAAAAATCTCTTTTTCAGGGTCAAATTTATTAAGCCCCCCGCCTAATGTCCCGATCCAGATCATTTTATTCTTATCCTGATAGAGATCATAGGTATAATCAGTGCTTATACTGTGAGGATTTCCTGATTCATAAAGATAATGATCGAATTGTTTTGTTTCAGGATCGAATTTATTGAGGCCCCCGCCATTTGTAGCGATCCAGAGAATTCCTGATTCGCTTTTTAGGATATCTCTTATATTGTTGCTGCTTATGCTGTGAGGATTTCCGGGGTCATTTAAGTATCGAATGAATATCTCTTTCTGTGGATCAAAGTGATTGAGTCCCCCTCCGTCCGTGCCGATCCAGAGAGACCCCTCGCCTCCATCACAGATTGATCTTACATAGTCGTTGCTCAGGCTGTGAGGGTTGTTGGGGTCGTGTTTGTAGAGTTCGAATTTTTTTGTCTTTGGGTCGAGCTTATTAAGCCCACCACCATTTGTCCCTACCCAGAGGATTCCTTCCCTGTCTTCATAAAAGGAAAGAGCGTCATTACTGCTCAGGCTGCTGGGATCGTTGGGATCAGCCTGATATCCTCTGAATTGTTTGGTAAAAGGAGATAACTGATTGATTCCCCCGCCATAGGTTCCGATCCAGATGATACCCAGACTATCTTCATAGATAGCCTGGATGTAATTGTTGCTCAGACAGGCAGGATGAGCCGGCATATTTTTGTATCTTTGGAATTTTTTGGTTTGGGTATTGAGATGATTAAGCCCGTTTTTGGTTCCTACCCATATATTTCCCTTCTGGTCTTCACATAAATAAGTGATAAAGTTATGGCTTAAGCTGGAAGGATCCTTTGGATTATGGAAATAATGCCAAAATTTCTTTTCTTTGGCATCATACTGATTAAGCCCGTTTTCCGTACCTATCCATAACTGACCCGTGTGCGTTTTATGGATGAAAGTGATTTGGTCGCAGCTGATGCTGGAGGGATCATCAGGAGGTTGGGGATAATGGGTAAAGGTCCCAGTGGACCTATTGAGAAGAAAGAGCCCTCTCTCAGTGCCGATCCATATATTTCCTTCGTCATCCTCGCATATAGAACTTATTTTTTGGCTGGTCACCCTATCTTGACCCTTTAGATTTTGTTTGAAAGAAAGGAACTGACTTTTGCCGGGGTCAAAGCGGTTGAGTCCTTTTTCCGTCCCGATCCAGAGGATTCCTTCCCTGTCTTCATACACACAGTGGATATGATTATGATTGAGACCGATCTGTTCTTGGGGATTACGATAATAATGGATAAATTGCTCTTTTTCAGGATCATACTGATTAAGCCCGTTTTCTGTCCCGATCCATAGATTTCCAGAGCTATCTTCACAAAGAGAGGTAATGTAGATGGATGTAAGATAGATGGCACTGGCACTATCGGCAGAGCCGGTATTCGTCTTGTGAATTTCAAATCGGTGGCCGTCGTATCGATTCAGTCCGTTTTGAGTACCGAACCACATAAAGCCTTTTTTATCCTGCAGTATGCAGGTAACTGTGTTTTGGGAAAGACCGTCTTCAATAGTCAGCCTGTGGAATCTGAGGTCAACTCCTTGTCCGTTAACGGAAGCGGAGGAGGCTGAAATAAAGAGAAACAGGGTAATCCCCCATATAAGTGATGAGGCATATCGAGATGAACGCTTTGTTTTTATTTTCATAACCCTATAAATATCATAAAGAGAAATGGTATTCAATCTCCATTCTTTCTTGAATAAAATAAGGAGCACACAAACGCGTGATTGCTCCCTGCAGGAGTTTATGATATAAACAAATGAAAGCAAATTTTAGGAGGTTTTTATGCACGTGAAGGATAGATATTTAGTGGCTTTGGTTATGACTTTTTTTCTGTTAACAAGCGTTACATGGTCCCAGCAGAAAAAGCCCTTGACTCATGATGTCTATGATTCATGGAGGGCTGTTTACCAATCGTCTATATCACCTGATGGAAACTGGATATTGTATCTGGAAACACCCCAGGATGGGGAGGCAGAAGTGGTTGTTATCAGACTATCAGGAGTTAAGGAAATGCGCCACACTATAGGCTATTCAGGAGAGGGAACCGATTCAGAAAGAGCGGCTGAAGCTCATTTCAGTTATGATTGCACGCATGTGGTTTTTTTGATTTCTCCTTCCAAGGAAGAAATAGAGAAAGCAAAAGAAAAGAAGAAAGAGAAAAAGAAAGAGCCCAAGAAAAAATTAGGGATTATGAATCTGTCGGAAGGGGAGACAGATGTTATAGAAAGAGCCAAAAGTTTTAAGCTTCCCGAGGAAGCTGGAGGTTGGGTCGCTTATCTAATGGAGGCACCGGAAAAAGAGGAAAAAGAACAGGAAGAAAAGAAGGAAGAAAAGCAACAGGAGGGGGAGAAAAAGGAGGAACAGGAAGAAGAGGAAGAGGAAAAGAAAGAGAAAGAATACGGAACTCCCCTTGTTCTGCGTTCTCTTGAGGACGGGAGTGAAGTCACAATTGATTCGGTTATGGAATACCGGTTTACCAAAGACGGGGAATACCTCATTTATACGGTTTCCAGCGAGGAAAAGCCTGAAACCGATGGGATCTATATCTTAAAACCCGGTCGGGGCAGTGGAGTTCCTCTTTTAACAGGGGAAGGAAACTACAAAAAATTGGCTATGGATGAAGAGGAGACCCGTCTTGCATTTTTAACGGACAGGGATGATTACGAGGCTGATGAGCCCACATTCAATTTATACGGATGGGATGTGGGAAAAGAAGAGGCTGTCCTGTGGGTCTCACACACATCCACTCCTGATTTTCCTGAGGGGATGGCTGTCAGCGATAAGTCCGATGTATCTTTCACTGAAGACGGAGGCATCGTGATGTTTGGGATCAAAGAGATTCCGGAAGCCAAAGATGATGATGAGGAAAAAGAGGAGGAAGAGGCTCAATTTGACCTCTGGCACTGGGATGACCCTTTGCCACAGCCCCAGCAGAAACAAATGGAAGAGGAAGTGCGCAGCAACACCTGGGAATCTGTGTATCACTTGAAAAGCAAAAAATTTGTGAAACTCGCTGATGAAGAAATTCCGGATGTCAGGATCTCAGATAACGGTAAAACAGCGTTTGGACAGACTTTTTGGCCTTATGCCAAGCGTATCGCCTACGTTGGTTCTTTTTATGACGTTTATGTCATCCATCCTCACACAGGGGAAAAGACCCTTGTCAAAAAGGAACTTTATTTTGATGCCCGCTTGTCTCCTGAAGGCCGGTATGTTTACTGGTTTGATGAGGATAAGGACTGGCATATCTATGATATTGCCTCAGAAACAGTAAAAAATGTGACTAAAGATATAGAGGTGCCTTTCGAGATGCAGGATTGGGATACACCCAGCCTCCCGTATCCTTATGGCGTAGCTGGCTGGACAGAAGGCGATAGCTCTATTCTGATTTATGACCAGTATGACATTTGGCAGATTGACCCGGACGGCTCTAACGCCCGTATGGTCACAGAAGGATTCGGGAGAGAAAACAACCTGTCTTTCCGTTATATCAGGCTTGACCCTGAGGAAAAGGCCATTGATGCGGACGAGACGCTTCTTTTCAGGGTAACCAATGAAGAAACCATGGCCACAGGATTTTACTCGGACCGGGTCAAAGGCACAAAACAGCCCAGAAAACTTCTTATGGATGATAAGTATTTGGGATATCCCAGAAAAGCGGAGAATTCAGATACCCTGATCTTCAACAGGATGGCGTTTGATGAATATCCGGACGTTTGGATCAGTGACATGAATTTTTCAAACCTCCAGAAAATCACTGACCTGGGACGGCAGATGGAGCCCTATATTTGGGGAAAAGCAGGGCTGAGGGATTTTAAAAATTCAGACGGCATGCCGTTAAAAGGGATACTGATCAAGCCGGATGATTTTGATCCGGGTAAAAAGTATCCTTTGATGGTCTATATTTACGAAACCCTCCATTATGGGCTTCACTACTACCGCCATCCTTCCCCCGGGACATCCATAAATATGCCGTATTATGTGAGCAACGGATACATCATCTGGATGCCCGATATCGAATACCACACAGGTTACCCGGGTAAGGATGCCTTGAAATGCGTGCTTCCGGGAATCCAGATGCTGGTAGGGGAAGGATACATAGATCCGGATGCCATCGGGATCCAGGGCCATTCATGGGGCGGTTACCAGATTTCCTACATGATCACCCAGACCAATATTTTTGCTGCTGCCGAAGGCGGGGCTCCTGTGTCAAATATGATCTCAGCTTACAATGGAATCCGATGGGCAAGCGGCATGGTCAGGCAGTTCCAGTACGAACACACACAGAGCCGCATAGGGGGTTCTATCTGGGAATATCCTTTCCGCTATATAGAGAATTCTCCCATTTTCTGGGCGGATAAGATACAGACCCCCATCATGTTCATGCATAATGATGCGGATGGGGCGGTTCCCTGGTATCAAGGCATAGAATTCATCATGGCGCTCCGCAGGCTTGAAAAAGAAGCCTATATGTTCAACTACAACGGAGAACCGCATGGGCTCCGCAAAAGAGCTAACCAGAAAGACTGGACCATCCGCATGCAGGAATTTTTCGATCACCACCTCAAAGGCGCCCCTATGCCCGACTGGATGAAAAACGGAATCAAAGCCTGGGAAAAAGAAAAAGATGAATCCAAAAGCTCAAAGAAGGATCATCGTGAATAATCCATTACAGAGAAAAGGCGCTGTCTTCATTGCCATACTGCTTCTTGGAGCAGCCCCCGGGATATTTTAGGGGAGAACACATCCCAGCTCCTACTGTTGCCGAACAGTTTAAGGAGGTTTTATCCGACTACACCCGCTGATCCGAGTGAGTTACGAGAGGGAGTTGGTCGTATAGAGAGAGGTTTTGCGCGGCAAAGTTGTAATATAAAATAAATGAGTCGAAAGGAGGGGATTTATGAAGCCAAGAGGCCCCTTGATGATCGAACACCGTCTTATCGAAAAAATGATATCTCTTATTGAAGAGGAAGTATCCAGAATAGAGGAAACAGAAAAAGTAAACCCTGAGTTTATTGATACAGCTGTTGATTTTATCCGTATTTATGCGGATAAGACCCATCACGGAAAAGAGGAAGAGATTCTGTTTCGTGAATGCGAAAAGAAAAACATGTCTGATGAGGACCAGAAGCTTATGGAAGAGCTTATCCAGGAGCATAAATTCGGAAGAGAGGTCGTGGCCAAGCTGATGGGAGCTAAAAATCTTTATGTAAAAGACGGAAGCGGTTTAGAAGCCTTAAAAGATAGACTCAATACCCTGGTCGATTTTTATCCCAAACACATAAAAAAAGAAGATGATGTTTTTTTCCCAAATTCTGAAAAATACTTTTCAGAAGAGGAACAGCAGGCCATGCTTAAAGAATTCTGGGATTTTGACAAGGAAATGATCCATGAAAAATATAAAATGGTTATCGAGCAGTTTAAAGAATAGCGATTGAATCAGGAAAATCCTTTGTGTGCAGATATTTATAAAAAGCTTGCCCTCCATCTGGATGATCTCCCGGGGGGTTATCCTGAGACCGAGAATGGAGTTGAGCTCCGTATTCTGCGGAGGATGTTCACTCCGAAGGAAGCCCGGCTGGCCCTCAAGCTTACTTTAATCCCAGAAGAATTGGATGTGATTGCCCGGCGCGCAGAACTTCCCAAAGAACAGGTTTCCCGTCAGCTTGAAAATATGGCCAAAAAAGGCCTTATTTATCGTTTGAAACGAAAAGGACGTCCGGTTCGTTTTATGGCTGTTCAGTTTGTCATCGGTATATGGGAGCTTCATGTTAATGATCTGGATCCACAACTTATCAAGGATTTTAACGAATATGTTCCAGTGCTGTTAAATTTCGACGAATGGAAAAAAGCTCCCCTACTCCGTACTATTCCTGTTGAACAGAGCATAGATTATAATTTAAAGGTCCTTGTTTATGAAGATGCGTTCGAACTCATTGATAAAAACTCTAAATTTCTGGAAGCTCCCTGTATCTGCAGGAGAGAGCGCCGCATCATGGGCGAGGGCTGTGATAAACCAGAGGGGAATTGCCTTGTCATGGGAGTCGGAGTTGATATATACAAAAATGCAGGAATCGGAAAAGAGATTGAAAAAAACAAAGCAAAGGAACTCATAAAAAAAGCAGATGAGGCCGGACTTGTGCTTCAGGCCAGCTTTTCGAAAAAAATTGCTAATATCTGCTGCTGCTGTGGATGCTGCTGTCAGGTACTTAGAAACCTGAAGAGACACCCATCCCCTGCAGATCTGGTGGCATCGCCTTTTTTTGCTCAGCTGGACCAGGACTTGTGCACGGGATGCGGAGATTGTGTGGAGAGATGCCAGATGGACGCGCTTGAGTTAAATCATAATAAAGCCGTCTTGGAAGAGAATAAATGTATTGGATGCGGTCTCTGTGTTTCTACATGTCCCACTAATGCCTTGACCCTTAAAAGAAAACCAGGCCCTGAAAAGCCCAAAGTCCCTGAAAAGTTAACCAGCGCTGCGGTTAAAAGACTTCGGGTAAGAGGAAAAATCGGTCTCGGAAAAGTCAGCTCACTCATATTGCGTTCCAAGAAAGACCGGTTCTTATCCAAGGGGCTTAATAAATAATGTGAATGGTTCAAGCTCAATAATTATAATCAGTTCTATTGCTTTTTGGTCAGCACAGCGGCCCAGCCTCCTCCGGGAGCCATTTTTATGTTTATTTGACTGTCTGCCGTTACTTCTTTTTCTGTTTTCTTGTAGTCCTCGGCATGCTTGTGCGCATTGACGCCGTCCTTCATGATGGATGCCGTGTATTTCCCCTCACCCAAAAAAGAAAGGCTCAGGTCAAAGTCCCGCGGGGTCCAGTCAGTGAGAGCTCCGATATACCAGTTTTCGCCCTTTCTTCTGGCCACTACCACGTATTTGGCTACCGCAGCCTCAAGGCAATTGGTTTCATCCCAGGTCACGGGGATTTTTGAAATGAATGCGGTACATTCTTTTTCTCTATAGTAGTTGGAGGGAGTGTCGCAGAGCATCTGCAGAGGGCTCTCATAGACAATGTAAAGGGCTATCTGGTGGCACCGGGTACCCTGGCTCATAGGCCGATTGTACCGGACGGAAAAATTGGATTTCTGCGCGTTTCTCATGGCACCGGGAGTGTAGTCCATGGGCCCGGCCGCCATTCTGATGAACGGCAGAGTCACGTCGTGCTTAGGTGTGATGTCCCGGCTCCACTTGCTGTTTTCAAGACCCTTGACCCCTTCGTAAGACAGCAGATTGGGATAAGCCCGGCGCAGGCCCGCTGGCTTGAAAGCGCCATGAAAGTCGACCAGAAGCCTGTGTTCGGCAGCCTGTTTGACGGTCCGTTCGTAAAAATTGACCATGTACTGGTCCGCACGCTGCATAAAGTCGACTTTTACGCCTTTGGCTCCCCATTCGGCATAGGTGCTCAGGATGTGTTCCATGTCTTTATCCAGAGGCTGCCACAGGAGCCACAAGATAAGCCCTACATTTTTCTTCAAACCGTAGGCAATGAGTTCTTTGATATTGATCTCAGGATTCGGTTCTGTAACATTATGTGTTGTTTTGGACCAGCCTTCGTCCAGGATTATGTATTCCAGCCCGAACTCGGAAGCAAAGTCGATATAATATTTATATGTCTCTGTATTGATCCCGGATTCAAAATCTACGCCGTAAATATTGAGCGCGTTCCACCAGTCCCAGGCGACTTTGCCCGGCTGGATCCATTCGGCATCAGAAATTTTCAGAGGACTGGCCAGTTGAAAGACGAGGTTGCTTTCGATCAAGGTTCCCGCATCATCAGTGATGATAAAGACTCTCCAGGGGAAATCACGCGTCCCTTTGGTTCTGGCGATGTAATCCGCCTGTTTTGTGATGACCTCGTTTCTGTCCGTCCGGGTATCAGCCGGTTTTGTTTCCAGAATGGCTTTAGGGAAAAGACTTTTGAGGGCCTTTTCTTTAGTGCCGGAAAGAAACAAACAGGGGTAATCATACAGGTCAGTCTCGCTGATGAACACATAATGGGAATCCTTTGTTTGAAGCAGCACCGGAAGGGAACAAAAGGCTTTTTTAGGGATTTCAGTGAGTTTTTTTTCAAGGTATTTTCGCTCGTAGTGAGAGATAAGACTTTCTTCCTGGGGAAAGTATGCTTTGTGATCTTCCGGGAAGTTCAGCCGCAGTTCTTCGCTTGTAACGGTGATCTCCTCCGGATACTGTGTGCTGAACCGGTAGGCTATACCGTCATTATAGGCCCGGAAGATGAGCGAATAAGAGCCGTCAAAATCCAGTTTGATGGTATTGAATTCATCCATGATCAGAGATGATTTGTTGGAGACAGCCGGACTTATTTCCTTTTTGACTTTATCTTTGCTTGATTTTTTAAGAACAGGATTTTCACCCAGAATTTTGTTTTCATCCAGGATCAAAGAAACCGGGCTTTTATCAATGACAGGACGGTCTTTGTAATGGACCGACCAGCTGATGTGTTCATCAATAAAGATGCGGATTTCAATTTGAATGTCAGGTGATGTCAATGCGTACTCTTTTGGGGATGCATTCATGGGGTTTATAAGGACAAAAATTAATAGAGTCATAACGGAGGTGAATTTCATGGGGTTCTCCTTATATCATTTTGTTGTTCGATAATTAATATCAGAAATCCTATATTAAAAAAACCCAGGCTGTCAACGAAGATCTGTTCCAGATTTGTTTTAAAACTCAGGTCAACCGTATTTGTTAACATTCAGGCGGGCGGATTTGAAAATTTCAAGTGGCTTTGCTTTTTTCTGGCTTTGATGCGATTTAATCGATTTTTAAGTTGTAGTTTTTTATTTTATAACCGAGCATTCTCTCTGAAATTCCCAGAGCCCGGGCTGCTTGGCTCTTAACGCCCTTGTTCTCATTGAGTGCTCTCTTTATCTCCATGATTTCGAGATGCTTGACTTTTTCGGTCAAAGACAACCCGTCCATCTGTATTTTTTCTTCTTTTTTTTCTTTCAGAAAGAGAGGGAGATGTGCTGTTGTGATGTGATCTCCCTCGCAGAAGACGACCGCTCTCTCCATGACATTTTCTAATTCCCTGATATTTCCGGGAAACTGGTATTGAATAATGGCGTTCATGGCTTCAGCAGATATTCCCTCGATTTTTTTTCCCTCCTTCTCGGCAAACTTTCTGATAAAGTGGTCCACTAAAGAGGGAACATCCTCTTTTCTTTTTCTCAGAGGAGGAACATAGATGCGAATGACGTTTAACCGGTAATAAAGGTCTGGCCTGAATTTTTCCTCTTCCATCAGCTTCTCAAGGTCTCTGTTTGTGGCCGCAATGATCCTGACATCTGATTTCAATGGTTGAGATGAGCCCAACCGGTAGAACTCTCTCTCCTGCAGAAAGCGAAGGAGTTTGACCTGAAGCTGAAGAGGGAGGTCACCGATTTCGTCAAGAAAAAGGGTTCCCCCTGAGGCGGACTCAAATTTTCCGATTTTTCTTTCATGGGCACCCGTATAAGCTCCTTTCTCAGCACCGAAGAGTTCGCTTTCAATAAGGGTTTCTGGAAAAGAAGGGATATTGATGACAACATAAGGCCCTTTTTGTCTGTTAGAGGAATAGTGGATGGTTTTGGCCACGAGGTCTTTCCCCGTCCCTGTCTCGCCAGATATAAGAACCGTTGCCTCGCTTTTGGCGGCTTTGGCTGTTAGTTGAGCCACCTTGTTCATTTTTGAAGAGGTGAAGATGAAATTTTTTGGGCTGAATTTTTCTTCGAGTGAACTTTGAAGCAGCGAGACTTCTTTTTTAAGCTTTTGGCGTTCCAGGGCCCTTTCTATCAATAAAAGAAATTTATTAAAATCAATGGGTTTGGCGATGTAATCATAGGCTCCTTTTTTCAAGGCCTGAACAGCTATTTCCACGTTTCCGTATGCTGTCGCCATAATAGGTGTGATCAAAGGATTTTTCTCCAGGATCCCCTGAATCACATCAATACCAGTTTCCTCGTCCAGTTTAAAATCGACCACAGCGATATCTATGGTCTGCTCTGTGATGATATGGAGAGCTTCTTTTCGGGAAGAGGCCTCAAAGACTCTGTAACCTTCTTGTTCTAGATTCTCTTTGATTAGTTTTTTTTGGAGGGGATCGTCTTCTACGATCAAGAGATGTCCTTTGTCCATGTCATCCTCCTGTTATCTGAATTGAAAAAGAGGTCCCTTGCCCGATATGGCTGTCAAATGAAATCCTTCCCTGATGAGCCTCGATGATTTTTTTTGCCAGGTAGAGACCCACGCCCATTCCTTGCTTTTTATGTGAAGAGAAAGGTTCGAAAATGTGCATCTTTTCTTCATCAGACATTCCTTTTCCGCTGTCTGTAATGGTGATGGTCACTTTTTTTCTATGGTCTTTGGCATGGACGCGAACAGCTCCCTTTTCAGTGGCTTCCAGAGAATTTTTAAGCAGGTTGAGAAAAACCTGGCTCATCAATCCCTTATCCGCATGGAGAATGACCTCTTTGTCTTCGGAATACTGCAGGTCCACTGACATTGAGAAGCCTTTTCTTCTTAAAGATTCAAAGATGTCCTCGATAAGGTCCTTAAGGACAACCTTCTCTTTCTGGAGGTTCATTGGTTTGAGTGCGGCTGAGAAAAGATCAATAATACGGGATATTTTTTGGACCTCTGTCCTTCCTTGAGTGACATCCTTGCGGAGCTCCCCTGGGGATTTTTTTTGCAGGAGTTCCAGGAGAAGAGACAGACTGTTCAGCGGGTTTTTGATTTCATGGGCAATTCCCGAAGTAAAAGCGGAGATCTCACGGAACCTCTCTTTTTCCCGCTTTTCTTTCTCTGTTTCTTTCTCTTTTTTCATATAGTAGGCTTGAATTCGATAAATACCCAAAAAGAAAACGATTCCTATGCCCGCAATGACAGAAAAAAGAATAATGAAATTCCTTTTGGAATAGGCCATCATCTCTTCAAGATTAACCAGAGAGTATCCCAAGTAAATATGGTAAGTTTTATTATCCGGGGCTGTAAAAGAAGAAAAAAAGTTATAGATTTTCCCGACCGGCGAGTCAATGACCCATGACTCTTTTTCTATCAAGGTTTTGCGAGAGAGGGGGAGATAACCCTCGAACTGAGACTTCCAGCCCAATATGTTTTTTTCATCGTCCAGCAGGGCCATATAATAGATATTTTCTTCTCCGGAATAGAGCTCAAAGATCTCGTCTGCTTGATAGTTTTCGCTCAAATAATGTGAAATGTTTGTCTTGAGTATTTCGGCTGTAGAACGGAGTTGTTCTTTTACAAGGTCTTCAACCTTGGTTTTGATATAGGACCTATTCACTGTGGAGAGGACAAAAAAAAGAAGAACAATCCCAATCAGGGGAAGGAAAAAAAATAAGAATAGAGCCTTTTTTTTCACGAAAAGTCCCTTTTTCTTTTCCCCTTCCTGGTCATTTGTCCCTTTCCTCCTCTCCAATTTGGAAATCCATGCTTATCTCTAAGAAGAAGGGTTTGACCGCTGAACTGGACTTCTCTCGCAATGATGTTCTGGACGTTTTCTTCGGATGTATATAGGGACCCTTTGACCACAAGATATTCGCCCTGATGAAAATCATGGTCAAAGAACCACACGGGGCTGATTTCAACATTAAAGATTGTTTCTGTCTTGTTTTCCTTAAGGATGATGATGAGAAAAGGGGAAGTGTTCTCGTAAAGAGGCTCCATTTTGATTTCTTTAATGGTTCCTTTGACCGTGACTTCCTTATCCACGTTGTAATAATGCTCTTTCTTTTGTCCGTAGGAAAAAATGGTTGAGAAGAACAAAAAAAGAGCCAATCCCCACAGAGGAAGCCGCTTCATTTTCTTTCTCCGTATGATGTGTTCCATTGAATCCCGGCTGAGAAAAAGTGGCCGTTCCAATTAAATAAAGGATCGTTGGAATCGTTATCCACATAAAAATAGGAAAGAGAAACAGAAAATTTTGAAAAGTTCTTCTCAATACTCATTTCGGGCTGCCTTCTTTTATCGTTTCGCAATATTCCGAGGGAATCTCCTTCAAGGCTAGAGCTGTAAATCCCCGGGAATTTCTTATTATCCATAGTATACCTCAACTTCAACTGTATATTCCAGGGTATAAGCACAGCCAGTTGGGCTCCGACCCTGAAACCTTTCCAGGAAAACCGGTCATAAGAAGGATTTTCAACAGCATAGAACTCTTCTATGAAAGTGAAAGGATTTTTTCCGGAAAGGCTCCACTGCCTAGTGCCTGTTAGCTGAAGTCCTATGCGACTTCCCAGTCCCTGGGCGATCAATCCTGACAAAGAAAACACTTGGAGTCCCTGTCCCTTGCTCTGTGTTTGTATGATAAATTGGTTCAGCCCGCCTCTATAAGGATTGTGTTTTCCTTTGCCCCCAGAAGAGGGTGAATTTGTTTCTGTGTCCATAGGTTCTTCGGAGAGATAAGGGTGCAGAAAGTTTTTGTATCCCCAGCCTATCTCTCCTTTCAGAGTTGTTTTCGTCTGGAAGTATTTGTCAAGAGAGAGCATCAGGGAGTGGCTTGTATGGTCAAAAACAGACGACCTAAAGTTTTTGTATTCAAATGAATAATTGGATTTCATGATGGAGGTCTGACTGAGGTATGTTTTAAAAGCCCCAAAAAAATTTATTGAAAGGTAGTTGAAGTCAGCATAGTCAGCCTGGTAAAAAGCGCCGCGTCCGGCCAGAGAAAAATAAAATGCTGATTTTTCGCTAACCGTATAAAGAGTGTTAACGCCAAGATCTTGAGTGTAATAGGAAAGATTTGTGTTTTTATAAAGATAGGAATAATTTCCTTCGGTGAACAGCGAAAGTCCTGAGAAGTTCTTGTCTATATATATTCCAAAAGTTGAGAGCTGGTCTGACTCCGCATACATGTTTTGGAAGAGATTGTCCGTCGCGCCCTGGAAAAAGGACAGCGATAGAGTGTCGGCCATCATGTTTGTGATGAACACTAACGTAAAAAATAGGATGAGTATGTGTTTTTTCAAGTTTTTTCCTTAAAAGAGGGGAAGGGGGGCTCTCCCCCTTCCCTCCCTTATGTGTCATCTGCCGCCGCGTCTAATGCCTCGGCCCTTGGGTCCTGTGCCGTCACAAATACCTGTCCCGAATTGGTTGTTGCTGAAGTCGCTCATTCCGCCGAACCGAGCTGATGAACCCCTTCTTCCATTACTTCCCCTGTATCCTTTTCCATCTTGGGATCTGGTCCAGTCGCTATCCTGGCCGTTGGGGATTCCATCATTGTCGTGATCACGGAAGTCATTAGCAAAATCACAGATTCCGTCCCCGTTTTCGTCTACAAATAAGGTGCGGACTTGAAACCTTGATTTTACCATGTTCTGTACGGTATTTCGAGATGCTTTTTGCGGTGTATCCTCAGCAAGAACAAAGCTCACACCAAGAATCGCCAAAACTCCTAACAGCGCGATTGTTTTTCTGATGTTCATTTGAACCTCCTTTCGTTTCATTGTTTCATCAGGTCTTTGTCAATGCAAAACTCATGCCAAGTTTTATCTTATTGAAAACAAATAGGATATAAAAATACTGTTACGAATAGCTCCTACAATAATGTAGGAAATCCTACGATATTGTAGGAGCCTTTAGAGAAAATTTCCCCCAAATTTATACAGGAGAATCCCGTTTTATTGCATCTTCCGGGCGCCCTTTTTTTTGAGCCATTAATAATTCTAAATACTATTCAGTTGAAAAGAGGAAGTAATCGTATAAGCTACGGGCAATTTGGGCGATGACCTCTTCGCTTTCTTCATTATCTATTTTAGCTTCTTTTATGAAGATAACAGCTATGACATTTCCCGCGTCTCCGGGGAGTTCGATGATTCCCACATCGTTGGTTGTAGCCCCTATGGTCCCGGTTTTATGAAAGACGGTGGTACCGGGAGGAAGAATGCCCTTGAGCCGGGCTTCTCCGGTCTGGCATCGCTTCATAATATCAAGAAGATACTCTGAGTTTTCCTGAGTGAGGATTTCCCTGTTCCAGATTTTTTTCAACAGCTGTGCCATAGCCGCAGGAGTGGAGGTGTCCTGTGTGTCTTTGCTGAAATCCCGGGCGGCTTGTTCGCGTTGTTCCTCTGATAACTGCCTGAACTGCTTGACAACGTCATCATCTGAGTAAGGTTCGCTTTCTTTAGCGGATGTGACTCCCAGAAAATGGGCGATAGCCACATAGGTGGGCCGGCTGATGTCCATGCCCGTAATCCCTATCTCCCGCATTTTTTGGGTGACCGCTTTTGATCCACCCACATATTTCATGCAGATATCTGTCGCACTGTTATCACTTATCAGCAGCATCAGTTCTAATAAATTTTGGACGGACAGGATGACTCCCGGATCATCCAGCAGCCGGGCTATGGTCCCGCTTCCGGGATGGAGGTCGTTTTTTTTGATCTCGATCATGTCCGAGAGCGTGATGTCTCCTTTTTCAACAAGGGATAAAAGCTTTACAGCTATGGGGATTTTGAAAGTGCTGGCCATAGGATAACGGATGTCTTTGTTGTAAGAAAAGGATTTGCCTGTCTCAAGATGAAAGGATCCGACTCCCACAGACCCTCCTGTGCTTTTTTCGAACCGGGCTATCTCCTCTGTGAGCCTCTTTATGGCCGCATCTCCATCTTCACCTTGAACATTTGAAGAGCTCTCAAGGACGTTAACAGAGACAAATAAAATTAAAGATAAAATAAGGACCAAACACCGGCACATTTTTTTCATGCCTTCTTCTCCTTTGTGTTTTTTAGTTATTGAGATTATTTTATAGGAATGTGCGTGAAATCTCAATTTCCCATTTGCACAGGAAAAGAGTGCTTAAGCTCTGAAGTTTGTTCGTGAAGGGAGAGAAAAAAGGCTGTTGTCGTTCTTTCTGGCAGATGGTATGATTCCTTTATCCGGGAGGAGAGCTATGTCTACAAAGAGATTGATTGGTTTATTTCTTGTTCTGTCATTCTGTGCCGCAGGGTTTACGCAAGAAGAGACAGATCAAACACTGCGGCTTGAGATCGGGAATCCCTTATATAAATCAAAGACTTTGAGGATAGAAGCGGGGGAGATTTTCTCAGCCGCGAAAGGGAAAGCCGTTATGTTTAAGGAGATGATAGATGAGATGAAAAAAGCCCGGTTTATCTATGTGGGCGAGACGCACAACAGCCTTCCTATGCATGATATTCAGTTCGAAATCGCAGAAGCTCTGTATATGCAGGACCGAAGTCTGAGTATCGGGCTTGAGATGTTTGACGTCACTTGGCAGGAGAGGCTAAACCAGTGGAGCATGGGGATTATGACTGCGGATGAGTTCATAGACCAGGCAAAATGGTATGAAAACTGGAATTTTAACTTCAATTATTACAGAAAGATATTCGCGCTGGCCAAAGAACACAAGATTCCCATGTACGCGCTGAATGCCCCCAGAGAAATAATACGCAGAATAAGAATGCGTGGATGGGGGTCTTTGAGTGAGGAGGAAAAAAAGATTGTGCCCGAGCCCGGGCTTTCAAATGAGGACCACAGGTTCCTTATGAAAAAGATTTTTAGCGGGGTGGATATGCCCGAAGCCATGAAAGGTCATGAGCAGATGATGTTCGAGGGATTGTACAGAGCACAGTCAGCCTGGGATGAAGTGATGGCCAAAAACACACTCAAAGCAGCCGAGGTTGAAGGCAGCAGAGTTGTGGTGTTCGCGGGTTCAGGGCATCTTTTGTATAACCTTGGGATCAGCCGACGTGTTTATGAGAAGAGGGCTCTCCCTTTTAAGACCGTTGTCTGCATTGCAGTGCCGGAAGGAGAAGAAAGCATCGAAGTTTCCCGAAGCCTCGCTGATTTTATCTGGGGGATCCCCTTTGGAGAGAGGCCGGTGTATCCTTCACCCGGGATCGCGCTGAAAAAAGTGGAAGGCCTGGATAATCCTGTTATTGAGCGGGATCCGGTCTCAGGGGTTGCAAAGGGGCAGAATTTCAAAAAAGGGGATATCATTTTGTCTGTTGACGGAAAGGAGTATGCTTCCATTAACGATCTCAGAAAATATCTTTCTCAATTCAGTTGGGGAGATGAAGTCTGTTTCCGGATACTTCGCGAGGCCGTGGAAATTGAAACCAAGCTTGTATTTAAAGACAGAGGAGAAAACTGAATTTTATCCGGTGCCTCGGCTTTCTTGAATTTGTTTGAATGAATGGTTAGAATAAACGGGTAAAACAACAATGATAGCGGATAAGTTTAATGGGAAAAAATAAAGATTACTATCAGATTGAGAAGAGTATTCAGGAGTATAAGAAAGAAATCGACAGGCTGGAAGAAGAGGAAGAAACTGATAAAGAGAGAGTCAAAAAGCTCAGGGATTCCATAAAAAAAGAATGGGAAAAAATCAGGCCTCAGCTCACTCCACTTCACTTCGTCCAGATCGCCCGGCACCCGGACAGGCCTTATACTCTGGATTATATCGAAGTGCTCACAAAAGATTTTTTGGAGTTTCACGGAGACAGGCGCTCAGGTGATGACCCTGCGATCGTGGCCGGATTCGGAACCTACAGAGGGTGGACGGCAGCGATTATCGGACACCAAAAGGGGAGAAAAACCAGAGAGAGGATCGCAAGGAATTTTGGTCAACCCAATCCCGAAGGTTTCCGCAAAGCATTGAGAATAATGAGGTTGGCTGAAAAATATGGACATCCGGTTGTTACTTTTATTGACACGCCGGGAGCTTTCCCAGGTTTAGAAGCTGAAGAGAGGGGTCAGGCAGAGGCCATTGCCTATAACCTTAAGGAGATTTCAAAGTTAAAAGTCCCTATAGTGAACATTGTCATCGGAGAAGGAGGAAGCGGCGGTGCTCTCGGCATAGGAGTGGGTGATGAGCTTCTGATGCTTGAAAATTCTTTTTATTCTGTCATATCTCCCGAAGGATGCGCTGCGATTCTCTGGAAAGATCAGAGCGCTGTATCAAAGGCCGCAGAGAACCTTAGATTTCTGGCGGAAGACCTGGTCAAGTTTGGCGTAGCCGATAAAATAATAAAAGAACCCCCCGGAGGGGCTCATACTAACTGGTTGGAGACGTTTAGCAATGTGGATAAGGAACTGGAAAAGACCCTGAAAAAGATAGACAAGATGTCTGTTGAGGAGCGCCTTGAAAAAAGATATCAAAAGTACAGGAAGGTCGGTGTTTTTGAGGAAAATGATGAGCCAAAGTAAGAACAGGGAGCCGTCCTCCATTAAAGGAACCAGAGATATCCTGCCGGGAGAGTCCAGAAAGTGGAAGAGAGCGGAAAAAGAGGCACAAAGAATATTTGAGCTCTATGGATATAGGGAAATAAGGACGCCTGTTTTTGAATCCACCGAACTTTTTGAAAAAGGGACAGGCGAGACCTCTGATGTGGTTATCAAGGAGATGTACACTTTCACAGACAAAGGGGGCCGGTCCCTGACTTTAAGGCCTGAATACACTCCTTCTGTTGTCCGGTCGATCATAGAAAACAGGCTTTACTTGAAGCCCGATCTGATGAGATTTTATTTTATCGGGCCTATGTTTCGGTATGACAAACCCCAGAAAGGCCGTTACCGCCAATTCCATCAGGCAGACATTGAAGTGTTCGGAGAGAAGGACCCTGAAGTGGATGCGGAAATAGTGGAAATGGCCTATACACTGCTCAAAAATCTCGGGGTTGAAGGGATAGAAATCCTCATAAATTCTGTGGGGTGCAGAAAATGCCGTCCTGAATACCACAAAAAGTTAAGGACAGCCGCGGAAAAGCAAAGGGCGAGGCTCTGTGAGGACTGCCAGAGGAAAATCGACACAAACCCTCTTCGTATATTTGACTGCAAGAAAGAGAACTGCAGGAATGCTGCTCTGGGATTTCCGAGGATCACAGAATTTCTCTGTGCCGAATGCCAGAGCCATTTTGAGAAATTTTGCCGTCTGCTTGATTTTTATGGTTTGAAGTATACGGTTGATCCGCAGCTGGTAAGGGGCCTGGATTATTATACGAAGACGACTTTTGAGATCACATGTTCTGAACTGGGGGCCCAGGATGCTGTTTTGGGGGGGGGCCGTTATGATGAGATGATGAAGGACTTCGGGGGCCCTGATATATGCGGTATAGGATTTGCCATGGGGATGGAGAGGCTCCTTTCCGTGATGCCTGATATTGATGAGCCGGAGAAATTCCTTTATATTGTGCACATAGGAGAGGAAGCCAAAAAAGTCTCCATGAGGCTGGCACAGTATTTCCGGAGAAAAGGAGTTGAATGTGTGCTGGAGTATAAAGACAGGAAGCTTAAAAAACAAATGAGCCGTGCGGACAAGTTGAAGGCCGAGTGGACTCTGGTGGTGGGAGAAGAGGAGATAGAAAAAAACAAATACCAGTTAAAGGATATGAGCACCGGGGAACAAAAGGAAGTCACGAAAGAAGAGGCTTTGAAAAGAATGATCGGATAAAGAGAGAATACTCATTCGATCTTTACAGGAGACATCATGAAATCCGAAAGCAAATTAAAGGGGAAGCGAACGCACTATTGCGGAGAGCTGCGAAAAAAAGATGTGGATAAAGAAGTCAATCTCTTCGGCTGGGTGAACAGGATTAGAGACATAGGGAACCTTATTTTTATAGATCTCAGAGACAGAGAAGGCCTGGCTCAGGTCGTCATCTCTTCAGAACAGAAGGCCCTTTTAGAAAAAGCCAAAAATATTCGTATGGAGTATGTGCTGGCTGTAAAGGGAGTTGTGAAGCCCAGAGAAAAGGACATGAGGAATCCTGAACTCGCCACAGGAGACATCGAAGTGCTGGCCAAAGAAATGGAAATCTTAAGCCAGAGCGAGACTCTTCCGTTTGTCATCTCTGACCCGGTCAAAGCGACGGAAGAGATGCGGTTTAAATACAGGTATCTTGACCTGAGAAGGCCTTCCATGCAGAGGAACATAAAGCTTCGCACCAGGGCCGCTCTGACAGTCCGGAATTTCTTGGATAAAAGGGGCTTTTATGAAATCGAAACTCCCTTTTTGACAAAATCGACTCCTGAAGGAGCGAGGGACTATCTCGTGCCCAGCCGTGAGTACAAAGGACGCTTTTTTGCCCTTCCCCAGTCTCCGCAGATTTTTAAGCAGATATTCATGATATCAGGATTTGACAGATATTTTCAGATCGTCAGATGTTTCAGGGATGAAGACTTAAGAGCTGACAGACAGCCGGAATTCACCCAGATAGATATGGAGATGAGCTTTGCCGGACAGGAGGATGTGTTTTCCGTAACAGAAGAGATGATGACTTGTTTGTTTGATTTGATTGGAGTCAGGCTGTCACGTCCCTTTCCCAGAATCACTTATGAGGAGAGTATGGAAAGGTTTGGAACAGACAGGCCTGACCTCAGAAACAGAATGGAGATAAAGGACCTTACTGATACGGGGTCGCGCATAGATTCCAGAATCATCAAATCAGCCCTTCGGTCAGATGGAGTGCTCAAAGGACTTGTGGTTCAAGATGGAAAAAGTCTCTCAAGAAGCCGGCTGGATAAAGTGGAGAAAAGAGCCAGAGAGCTGGGGGCCAAAGGAATCATATGGATCAAAAAAGAAAAACTAACATTTACATCTCCTTTAAGGCTTAAAAACGAGGATTTCACTCAAATCTGGGAAAAATCAGGAGCTGGAGAGGATGACCTCATCCTGCTGGTGGCAGACAAAAAGGAAACAGTCCTGCGTGTACTCGGAGAGCTGAGAACGGATTTTTTTTCTCAGGGGAAAAAAGACAGCACAGATTTTCAGTTTGTCTGGATAACGGATTTCCCTCTTTTCGAGTGGAGCGAGGACGAAAACAAACTGGTGTCCATGCATCATCCTTTTACATCTCCCAGGGCGGAAGATATACCTGACCTGGAAAAAGAGCCCCTCAAGGTCAGAGCGGATGCCTATGACCTGGTTGTGAATGGGGTCGAGATAGGCGGAGGGTCGATAAGGATAAAGGACAGGGATACCCAGGAAAGGATTTTTAAGGTTTTGGGGCTGGATGAGAAGGAACAGGAGCAGAAGTTCGGATTTTTCTTGAAAGCACTGACTTACGGTGCCCCTCCGCACGGCGGGATTGCTCTGGGTTTTGACCGTATCGTTATGATTTTAGCAGGAGAGAATTCCATCCGTGATGTGATTCCTTTTCCCAAGACCACCAGCTCTCTTTGCCTTATGACAGACTCTCCATCCGTGGTCGACGAGAATCGTCTTAAAGAGCTGGGGATCGGAATTATTGAAAAAAACAAAGGGGGAACAGAAAATGAATAACAAGAATAGTGTACACGGTAATGCATTTCAAAAAGCGTTGGATCTGGGAAGGCCGCCCAATATAAAAACACTTTTTCCCAATTCAAAGGCCTTGATAGTGAGCGGTAAGTTCATAGACAGGGCTGTTCTCAAAAAGGGCAAAGCCATATGCATGGCCGCTAACGGACGAAACCATTTTGTCATCCGCGGAGTGCTGAAAGCAGCCCAGAGAGCGAATTCGGTCATCATTATTGAAATCGCTAAATCAGAAGGAGGGGCCGGTGCTTACTGCGCTGTTAACTACTGGAATATAGCCAGGCAGGTCGATGCCGTGTGCAATGAGCTTGGCATAACCGTGCCGGTGGCCATTCATGCTGATCATTACTCCATAAAAAAGAAAGAAGATATCGAACCCGCACGCACAGAGATCCCCACTTTGTTTGAAGCGGGGCTGACCTCTATTGCCATAGATGCCTCTCACCTCCAGGAGGATGAGAATTTACTGGCGAACCTGGAGCTCAGTAAATACGTCCCTGACTGGGCTTCTTTAGAGACTGAAGTGGGGGAGATCAAAGGGAAAGAAGGCCTGTCCACAGAAGAGGAAGCTCTGTTTCAGATACAGGGGCTTAATGCGCATGACATATTTCCGGATTGGATCGCGCTCAACAACGGGACGACCCATGGAATCGAAGAAAGCGATGCGGGCATTCAGGTGGATCTGACTGCCCGGATACACAAAGCGGTAGAACAGTACCATGTTTCAGGCGCCCAGCACGGGACTTCAGGAAACAGCTCTGACAGGCTTCGGAAGATAGCTCAAAAGACCCGGACCACAAAAGCGAATGTGGCCACAGCGCTCCAGATGATATCCTGGGGATTACAAGTCAACGACTATGGCAATGCCCAGCTGGATAAAGACGGAAACTTCCTTAAACTTGAAGGAGAAGGCGTGACTGAAGATATGTGGCAGAAGATGAAGGCCTATGCAGAGGAAAAAGGCCTTAAGGGAGGAAATTATAAAAAGCTGAATCTTCCTTTTGAGAACAAACTCCTAGGGCAGCCCAGAGAAATCAGGGAGCGGATGATAAAGAGGGTGGAAGATTTTGTTTTTCATATGCTAAAGGATGTGTTCAATGCCAAAGACACGGCCCCCATTGCGCTGGATGTCATATTAGAGGCCGGCTCCTGCGATCCGGGTCCCAAGGTCGGCCGTATGGAAAACCCTGAAGAATGGACTGCTGATAAGATTAGAGAGAAAGCCCGGGCTTTCTCCGGCGGAAAAAGATGAACAGAGCATTTTGCGGGGGAATTTGAGGCTGTTAAAGAGCAGCTAGAGCCTTAAATGAAATGCGCTTACTTTGCTTCAACCGGTCGGACAGGAACCGATTTTTTCACCAAATTGTTTAACGATGTGGTGAAAAATTGTTGGAGCTTGCACGAACCCAAACCTGCGTTCAGAAGAAAAGCATCAAAGCTGATATCGAATCCTTTCAGCTTTTTTGATTACACTTATTTTAAAATTCCGAGAATCTACCTTCATTTAAAAAGAAAAGAAGAGTGGTACGTGGAGACCAATTATCATCTTTTTGCAGCTATCCAACTGATTAGAAAAGCATTCCCGGAATCGCTCGTTTTTCATCTTATAAGGGACGGAAGAGATGTTACAACATCGTGGCTCAACAAGTTCCGCTATATAACCAATGACCACATTGTCCCCTTTGATATTCCCGGGGATAAGGCCCGGAAATACTGGGAGAGATGGAACCCTCTGCAGAAACTTGCCTGGTACTGGAAAACAGTCAACAATCATATTTTAACCACTCCTTCGGATCTTCTGGTTAAATTCGAGGATATTTTTCAAGGTGAAAAAAAGGGATGTTTCGAAATATTGGACATGTTCGAAGGGATTGAGTACCGACGGGAACAGGTTATGGAACTACTTTCCGAGAAAGTCAATGAAAACAAGAACGATTTTTTCCCGAAATATCAAGAATGGCCTGACAGATGGAAAGAACAGTTCTGGGAAATTGCCGGAAAAACAATGGAGGCCTTTGGTTACAAAGAATAATCCAGGTCAAATATCCTGGCGCTCTTAATCTTCGGTTTTACAGAAAAAATGCTTGACATGGGGGAGGAAATCTTCTATATTACCGAAGATATTGTAAGGAGTGACCGATGAAATTTTTATCAAGGCAGGAAGAACTTCTCCTCCTTTCCATTTTAAGGCTGGGTGAGAATGCCTATGGTGTGCCTATCCGCCGGCACATCTCAGATGTGACCGATAAATACTGGTCCATCGGGGCGATTTATGATGTGCTGGATAGACTGGCAAGAAAAGGACTGGTCTCCGCAATCACAGGAGAGCCTGAAAAAAAAAGAGGGGGAAAAAGCAAAAGATTCTATAGAATAACGAAACAGGGGGTCAGAGCGCTTGAAGAAGTCAGAGAACTTCAACAAAAAACCTGGATTGACATTCCTGTGCCTGCTCAAAAAAAGAAGTAAATCCTATGCCGCACAAGAGACTCACACCTCCGCCTCTCGCAACCCGGCTTTTAAAGATGACAGCCAGCTCCGGCGATTATGACTCTGCTTTCGGAGACCTCGTTGAAACATTTGAATATATTGCCGAAAAAGAGGGGCATAAAAAAGCCATGAGGTGGTTCTGGAAAGAGGTCCTGAAGTCCTTATCAGGTTTTCTGAAGAACAGAACACACAGGAGTGCCGCCATGATCAAAAATTATGTTAAGATCGCCCTTAGAAATATCCGCCGGAACAAAATTTTTACTCTGATAAATACCCTGGGATTGGCCGTTGGAATGGCCTGTTTCATCTTGATAACACTCTGGATCCAGGACGAGACGAGCTATGACAAGTTTCACACCAATAAAGACAATCTTTTTCTGCTTACCGTCATTCATCCCGACAATATTATGGATCCCAATGTCCCCTATGCTCTGGCCCCGCGTTTGGCAGATGAAATTCCTGAAATCGTTCATTACACCCGGATATACAGCCTTGGCAGC
Source organism: uncultured Eubacteriales bacterium (assembly GCA_964624145.1). Taxonomy (GTDB): domain Bacteria; phylum Acidobacteriota; class Aminicenantia; order Aminicenantales; family Aminicenantaceae; genus WJMT01. Next base: position 148,671 of record CAZUXT010000002.1, read on the forward strand.
ATAAGGACATGCACTTTCAAATACCAGCCAAGTCAGGGGATGTCCGTCATGCACTATGAGACAAACGTCGACCTGGTCGATTCTTCCTTTTTTTCCATGTTCTCTTTTCCGTTTGTATACGGGAATGCCGAGTCGGCTTTTCGAGATCCTCATTCACTTGTCATAACGGATAGAATCGCTGCCAAATACTTCGGTCGGGACAATCCGATGGGAAAGACTCTGACTTTGAATAATAAAGAAGACCTGGTTGTCACAGGTGTGATCAACATCCCCTCCAATTCCCACCTGCAAATGGATTTCATTGCGCGGCTGCCGGAACGACTGGATAGCGATTGGAACTGGAGGGATCCCTCCTATGTGCTTTTGAAAGGAGATTCTTCTCTGTCAGATGTGAGAGAAAAAATCGAAGGAGCTTTAAGCAGGCACAGTCCTTATTCCATTGCCGATATATTTAAAATTGATATATTGCCCCTTGCCAGAGTCCACTTAAGTTTCGGCCGTCGCATGTATGTGTACATCTTTTCGGTGATTGCGGTGTTTATTCTGCTTATAGCTTGTATCAATTATATGAATCTGGCCACAGCCAGTTCGGCCAATCGAGTCAAAGAAGTCGGGATGCGCAAAGTCATGGGGGCCAAGCGCCAGGAGCTCATCCAGCAGTTCCTGGGCGAGTCCATCCTGATGTCAGCTGTCGGTTTTGGCCTCTCTCTCATTCTGGTGAGGATAGGGCTTCCTTTAATCAACAGTCTTACTGCCAAGCAATTGGACTTTTCGCTTCTCTACAGACATTCGATGTATCTTTATTTGTTAGGTCTCATTTTAATCGTGGGTTTGGTGTCAGGTCTCTATCCGGCCTTTTTCCTTTCTTCCAGCCGGCCGGCCGAAGCTCTCAAAACATCTTCTCCTTTCAAATCCAAGCGTTCATCATTCCGGGTGGTCACGGTAGTCGGGCAGTTTGCCGTTTCTGTACTTCTTATTGCCTGTACAGCAGTGGTCTTTCAGCAGTTGGATTTTATTCAGAAAAGGCCTTTGGGCTTCAGCCTTAATCACGTAGTGAGAGTTCCGATCAATCCCATAATTTTGAACCGGTTTCAGAGTTACAAGAACGACCTGCTTCAGAATGCGAATATCCTGAACGTCACGGCCGGTCAAGCCGTTCCCTATGATGAGGATTACAAAACCTCCGGGGTGGAATGGGAAGGGAAGGATCCGGAGATGTCTCCTTATATCAGATATAGCATCGTTCAGTCCGATTATATGGAGACCTTTGGGATGGAGGTTGTGGACGGAAGGTCTTTCCAAAGCGGCTCTATGGCTGATATGAGAAATTATGTCATAAACGAAAAAGCGGCCGAATACATGGGTATGGAAGATCCTGTGGGCCAAAAGCTTGTTTTTTGGGGGACGACAGGAACGATCATCGGAGTGACTCAAAATTGCCACCATGTCTCCCTGCATCGGGAAATCATGCCGCACATCTATACCATCAATCCCCGCCACTACAATGCTTTGAAGTATGTTTTCATCAAAATTTCATCAGCAAATGTTCCGGATACATTAGAATATATAAAGAAAACCTCAATGATCTATGCCCCGAACTTCCCCTATGAATACAATTTTATTGACCAGGGGATCCAAACCCTTTACCAGTCTGAGCATAGACTGGGAAGGATTTTCAGTACCTTTGCTTTCCTTGCAATTTTTATATCCTGCCTGGGGATTTTCGGGCTGGCCTCCTTTACAGCCGAAAAGAAAACCAAAGAAATTGGAATCCGTAAGGTCCTGGGTGCGCCTGTTTCTCATATTGTGATTCTCCTGTCCAAGGAGTTTTCCCGCTGGATCCTCCTGGCCAATATCATAGCCTGGCCCATAGGCTGGTATGCTATGAGTAAATGGCTGCAAAGTTTTGCCTACCGGACCGGATTGAATCCGCTGCTGTTTATCTTTGCAGGGCTGCTCTCAATAATGGTCGCGGCGCTTCCTGTAGGCTACCAGGCCGTAAAAGCGGCTGTCGCTGATCCTGTGGATTCTCTCCGCTACGAATAATCCCTTCTTTTCTCTTCCTATAAATTATTTCAATCAAGCGTGACAAACAGATCCAGGAATTCCTTGGCAAAGGGCGAACCTTCGATCCTGCCCGAACCCAGAGATTCAATGAACAGGCTGGTCAGTTCTTGACTATTAGCAAGCAGGATCAATGTTATATTTTTGTCAGGAACCTTTAAATACAATCCGGAAAATGTGGGCTGCCAGCCTGTATGATATACTATTTTATGGTTTTTATATTCACCAATAAACCAGCCCAGGCCGTAAGGTATTTTTTGACCTTTGTTCAATTGGCCGGGAGTAAAGGCCAGTTCTCTTGATTCTGGAGTGATGAGCTGGTTGTTGTCCAAGGCTATGTCGAATTTGGCGAGATCTGTTACCGAGGATATAATCCCTGCGCCTGCGCCCAGTTGGGGATTCGGGTATTCTCCCAAAATCCATTCATTTTCTTCATTTTTATAATATGGTTTAGCCAGTTTTTCTAATACTTCTGGTTTTGTGGTATCGGTTTGCATTGGGATTGAATGGGTCATGTTCAGTTTCTGAATAATATCTTCTCTGATGAGTTGTTCAAAATTTTTCTCTGAAACATGATCAACGACCCTTGATAAGGGGCTGTATAAAAAGCCACTGTAATGGAAATACTCTCCAGGGACACCTTCGCAGGTTTGCGTCAGATGATGCCTTAAAGTGATATCGTATTTTTTATAATTATATTCTGACATCAATGCCGTCAAATCTGGTTGATTGTCTTCAAGCCATTTCTTCACATTGTCAAAATACTCAACATAACTGGGCCAGTAGTTTTTAATGGCTCCATCCAGATCAAGTTTGCCTTGCTCCACTAATCTCAGAATAATAGTGGAGGCTATGGGTTTGGTTATGGAGGCTATTCGATAAGGGGTTGAGGCTGTAGCCGGAATCTTGTTCTCTACATCAGCATAACCATATCCTTTGGAGAAGATGATATGCTGGTTATAAAGCACAGCCACAGAAATAGAGGGAATTTCGTACTTTTGCCTTAAATCTTCAATCTTTTCATCATACTGATTGATTTGTTCATTGAAGCTGAAGGGGCTGCAGTGCAGCATCAATAAAATCAGGGAGAACACAATGGAAAAGGTCAAATATATTTTGGGCATGCTTTACTCCGTTTTTGGGATTTATATATCTTCAGCATTTTCTACGGGAAAACCGGAAGAAAGGTTTATTATAATTTCTTCCAAGTTTTGTTGTGGCTCGTTTTATGAAAGTTCCTTTCCCCAGCCCGATTCTTTTTGACTGAAATCGTTTCCTTTTTCCCTGATATCATAAAATCATTTGGATTCGATTATCCAATTGAAAATATTTTACTTGACATTGTATTATTTATATATATAAATATAGCAATATAAAAATACGTATGTAAAGAATGGTTAATGAGAGAGGCGTGATTCAACTTTTTTTACTATGAAAGGGGAATTCTATCAATGAAAGAGATGTATATAAAGGAAAGTGAGATCTTAAAAGCTATTTCTCATCCTGTGCGTTTGCATATCATAGATCTCCTGCTCATAGGGATCCCTAAGGATGCCTGCAGCGTTAATTCGATACAGAAAGAATTGGACATCCCTCAACCCACCATTTCTCAACACCTCCAGGTACTAAAAAACCACGGGATCATTGACGGAGAAAAAAAGGGCGTTAAAGTGTGTTATAAGGTGGTTGACAAGCGTGTGGCCAAAATTTTGCAGGTATTAAAAAAATAACTCAATATCATGCAAAAGAAGAAAATTGTTCTTATCGGGATCGGAAACAGTCTGCTCTCGGATGATGGTATCGGTCCTTTTTTAGCAGAAAAGATTGGCCGGAAGCTTGATATCCCTTTCAATTCCGTAACACACCTTTCCCTTGACCTTTTGGACCTTGTTCTTGGTCATCAGGTCATCTATATTTTTGATTCATTTCATAACTCTGAGCTCCCAGCGGGAGAGATCGTCCCTCTCACTCTCCGTGACCTGGAATACCAGCAAAACCCTACTTATTCCCATGGCGTTACCATTCCTATCATATTCAGCATCGGAAAAAAGATTTATCCAGAAATGCCGGGAGACATCCGTATTTTCGGTATCAATGTCTCTGATAACCAGACTATATCAGAGTCTTTTTCGAATGAAATCAATAACAAACTTGAGGAAATCAGCAATCATTTATTAATAAAAATCCAATACGATGCTGGAGGAAAAATATGAAGGAGAAGGAACGTTTAGGGTTTTTCCTCTGTGAGTGCAGTAAGAATATTTCTGGCACAGTGGATGTCCATAAGATCAAGGACGAACTCCGGAAACTGCCGGATGTGGTTACAGCCAAAGTAACCAACCTGTACTGTTCCGCAGACGGAAAAGCTGAGATCATTGAAAGCATCAAGAAGAACGAACTCACCAAAATTGTTATCGGAGGATGCTCTGTAAAGCAGCACGAACATACTTTTATGAAGGTGCTTGAAGAGGCGGGATTGAATCCTTATTTCATGCAGTTGGTCAACATCCGCGAGCATGTCGCCTGGGTGACAGATGACAAAGACAAGGCCACTGCCAAAGCCTTGGCTTTGCTCAAAGCAGCCTATCACCGTGTCCAGTTCCATGAGGCTTTTGAGAAAAAAGAGATCGATGCCAATGCCGATGTTTTGGTTGTAGGCGGGGGATTGTCTGGGTGCGAGGCTGCCCTCAATCTTGCCTCGGAAGAGCGAAAAGTCTATCTGGTGGAAACCCAGCCAAGCCTGGGGGGACAGGCTACTAAATATGAGAATTCTTTTCCAGATCTGGAATGCTGTTCATGCATGATTTTGCCCAAACTGCAGGAGGTAGTGGAGAATCCCCATATTGAACTTCTTAATTACAGCGATGTTGAGGAAGTGGTGGGCTTTTTTGGTAATTTTGAAGCCACTATCAACAAAAAAGCCAAATACGTGGTTCCTGATAAGTGCATTGGCTGCAACGAATGTTTGGCGCCCTGCCCTGTGGAAGTTCCCAATGAGAATGATGATTTTCTTGGAAAGCGGAAAGCCATCCATTTTCAGGTCATAGGAGCGACTCCTTACTTTCCTGTTATTGACAAGGAGACCTGTCTGAGGTTCAAGGGCGAGGACTGCACAAAGTGCAGGGATGCCTGTCTGTTCGAAGCCATAGACTATGATGATAAGGACGAAAAGACCACTATTTCTGTGGGCTCTGTGGTTTTAGCCACAGGATTTGAATCGTTTGATCCGGCTGAGATCCCAAATTTGAATTTCTCTCCGGGAACTGAGGTCTATACAGCGCTGCAGTTCGAACGGATGATCTCCAATACAGGACCCACGTCAGGAAAACTGCTCAAACGAGACGGCACCAAACCAAAATCATTGGTCATGATCCACTGTGTGGGAAGCCGCGACAAACGCTACAAAAATTACTGTTCCAATATCTGCTGTTCCGTGCTGCTGAAAATGAGTTCTCAAATACTGGAAGAGAAATTGGCTGAAGGAATCCGGATCACCCATGTGTACCGTGATATGACTATTGGTTCCACGGGCATGGAAAATATGTATGAAAACCTAAAAGAAGAAGGAGTCAAGTTCATTAAGGTTTCTAATCCCAATAATATCAGCCTCAACTCACAGAACGGGCAAATACAGGTTACTCTTCCTGAGGAGACTCTAAACGCGGATATGGTGGTACTGGCCACAGCTATGGTCCCGAACAAAAAAGCCGAGAAGCTCATTGACATGCTGATGCTGAGCAAGGATGAGGAAGGATTTGTGATGCCCACTCACAGAAAAATCGATGCGGTCTCAACGCCCATAGAAGGTGTGTTTGTGATCGGCAGTGCCAGCTATCCCAAAGACATCACGCACTCCATTATTGATGGTTCTGCGGCTGCCGGGAAGATAGCCTTTGAACTCAAGCCTGGAAAGAAACTTCAAATAGAGACCCTGGTATCGACCATAGACGAGGAAAAATGCTCCGGCTGCAAGACCTGCATTTCTATTTGTCCGTATAAAGCTATTGGTTATGATAGCGAAAAGGGCATCTCTGTTATCAATGAGATCCTCTGCAGGGGCTGTGGATCCTGCGTGGCAGCATGCCCCTCAAATGCCATAACGGCCCGGCTTTTTGAAGATAACACGATTTTGGCTGAATTAGGAGGATTGTTATGACCGAGACAAGATTTGAACCCAACATTATTGCTTTTGTCTGCAATTGGTGTTCTTACGGAGGAGCGGACATTGCAGGCAGCATGAGATTGAAATACCCGTCCAATATCAAGCTGATCCGGGTCATGTGTTCAGGGCGGGTGGATCCTGAATTCATTATGGAAGCTTTTCGCAGCGGCGCTGACGGAGTCATGGTTCTGGGCTGCCATCCCAAAGACTGTCATTACATAGAAGGAAATTACAAGGCCCTGAAACGCTACAGTATGCTGAAACCTTTGTTAGATCAGTTCAATATTGAGCAGGACCGGCTTTATCTTGACTGGGTCTCAGCATCAGAAGGCGAAAAATTCGCCCGTGTTTCTAGAGAGATGAATGAAAGGATAACGAAACTGGGGCCGTTGAACTGGAAAAAAGCCGTTGGTCCTATACGAAGCGCGGAGGTGTCATCATGAGTGACAAACCAAAAATAGCCATATACTGGTGTTCCAGCTGCGGTGGTTGTGAAGAAGCCATCGTGGATTTAAATGAGGCTATTCTTGATGTGGTGGATGCGGTGGACATTGTGTTCTGGCCTGTGGCTATGGATTTCAAATATGACGATGTGAGAAATCTTGAAGACGGAGAACTCCTGGCGTCCTTTATAAACGGCGGGATCCGTCTTTCCGAACAGGAGGAAATCGTCAAGCTGCTGAGGAAGAAGTCTCAGCTTGTGTTTGCCTTCGGAAGCTGTGCTGTTATGGGCGGAGTTCCGGGGCTGGCCAACATGACGAACCGGGAGGGAGTTTTCACAAGGGTCTACAAAGAGATCGAATCTAATGACAACCCGGAAAATATCGTCCCCCAAACAGAGTTTAAACTGGACGGTAAATATGACCTGGAGCTTCCCGAGTTTTATGATTCAGTTTATCCTCTGGACCAGATCATTCCTGTGGATTATTACATCCCTGGCTGTGCTCCTTCTCCCGAGACCATAACAGATGCGTTTACAGCTATTCTTAAAGGCGAACTTCCGGAAAAAGGCAGTGTGCTCAGCCCCACAAAATCCTTGTGTGACACCTGTCCCAGAAAAGATACCAAGCCGGATAAAATAGAAATTGAGAGATTCGTTGAGCCCCAACATTATGATAAGCTGGATGATGGGAGATGTTTTCTGGAGGCAGGTATCATCTGCATGGGGCCGGCCACAAGGGGAGGATGTGGTGAACGCTGCATCAATGCCAACATGCCCTGCCGGGGTTGCTACGGGCCTCCCAATGATGTCAAAGACCAGGGAGTGCGTATGATGAGTGCTCTGGCGTCCCTTATCAAAACGGATGAAGAAGAAGAGATTCCAAAGGTCATTGAAACCTTGCCTGATTTGATAGGTCCTCTTTATATGTACGGATTACCGAGCTCGATTCTGTTCCGCAAAAATATTAAATAAACGCAGAAAAACAATGACCCCCGAATGTTTTAAAGAAAAGGCAAATGAGATGGAGGAAAAAGTGAGTAATAAACATATATCAATTTCACCGATCACAAGATTGGAAGGCCACGGCAACATCGAAATTTTTCTCAATGATGAGGGCAATGTGGAACGGGCTGTACTTCAAGTGCCGGAACTGCGGGGATTTGAGAAATTTTCAGAGGGCAGATCCTCTGTGGAAATGCCCCGCATCACCCCCAAGATCTGCGGCGTATGCCCTACAGCTCATCACATGGCTTCGCAAAAGACCCTTGATGACCTCTATCATGTGGATCCGCCCGCCACAGCGAAAAAGATCCGTGAGCTGATGTATTCAGCTTTCATGATCGAGGACCATGCTCTCCATTTTTACTTTCTAGGAGGGCCTGATTTTGTGGTGGGCCCTGATGCGCCCAAAGGCTCACGCAATATCCTGGGTGTGATCGATAAAGTCGGTCTGGATGCCGCCAAAGTGGTTATCAAGAACCGCAAACAGTGCCGCGAGATCATTACAGATCTTGGAGGACGGGTGATCCACCCTGTGAGCGGACTGCCCGGAGGTGTATCCAAAGGCATTACCAAAGAAGACCAGGAAAAATTCAAAAAGTATGCGGATGAGGCAGTGGCATTCGCTCAGTTTACGGTTCAGCTTTTCAAAGACGTTGTGCTGAAAAATGATGAATACGTAAAGATCATCACTTCTGACCCCTACACACATAAGACCTATTATATGGGGCTTGTGGATGAGAACAACCATGTCAATTTCTATGACGGCCAGCTGCGTGTTGTGGATCCTGAAGGAAAAGAATTCGCCAAATTCAATGGGAGCGATTACAAGGAGCACATAAGCGAGCATGTGGAAAAATGGAGCTATATCAAATTCCCGTTCCTTAAGAACATAGGATGGAAGGGATTCGTGGACGGCAAAGACAGCGGGGTTTACCGTGTGGCGCCTCTGGCCCGTCTCAACGCATCTGACGGCATGGCCACCCCTCTGGCTCAGAAAGAATACGATTACATGTACGACACTCTGGGCGGCAAACCCGTGCACCACACGCTGGCTTTTCACTGGGCGCGGGTAGTCGAACTCTTGTATGCCAGCGAAAGGCTTCAGGAACTGGCTCATGACGAAGATATCCTTAAGTCTGATATCCGGACTCTTCCTGATTCCGTTCCCACAGAAGGAGTGGGTGTGGTGGAAGCTCCGCGGGGAGTCCTGATACACAATTACATGACAGATGAAAGAGGCATCATACAAAAAGCCAATCTGCTGGTAGCTACGGTTCACAATTCAGCTCCTATTGCCATGAGCGTTGAGAAGGCAGCCAAAGGAGTTATCAAGAATTTTCAGGTGGATGACGGAATGCTCAATAAAGTGGAAATGGCTTTCCGTGCTTATGATCCCTGTCTCGCGTGCGCCACTCATTCTCTTCCCGGGAACATGCCCCTGAGGGTCAAGATCTTTAAATCCGACCGTACGGTTCATGATGTGATCGAGAGAGCTTGATATGGGGACGTCCCATTAGGGGCCACCCTAGTCTAGAACCCCGCACTTACATACGGGGATTACTACAGAATGTAAGCTTCCCTTTTTCGACTTCGTCTGAACCCATTCATCTAAGGATTTACGCCCGCAGAATTGCGGTGGTGTATTAAGTGGAAATATTCCAAAGGGAGACAATCTAGAATATTTTTTTAATATCCAACGGGTTCAGTAATATAGGGTGGTACCTTATGGAGCGTCCCCCATAACTTTTTTTGACATATCCACTCCTCTGTGATAAAAGCGAAACAAAGGAGACTATTTATAATGTTAAATGAAAAGTCATTGAAATTATTGTTTTTTAGTTTAACTCTTGTTCTGATTATGATTGGGGCAAGCTGTACTAATACAAGCCTTGAATCAAATGATTGGACTGTCACGACCAATAAGAAAACCAAGACATTTTCTATTGAACACAGTGAACTGGGTCTTGTGCTGAAAGAAATGAAGCCTCAGGTTGAAAGAAACAGTAAAATAATATCTCCATCTGATTGGAAAGTGGGAGTTGAGGAAAATCAGCTGACAATAATAACAGACAAATCCGAACAGACTGCTTGGGAGATAAAAGCTGAGCAGAACTACATAAGTTTATCCTGTTCCTCAGATAGCGCCGTTGTCAAAGGAAGAACGCCTGCTTCTATGGAAAGAATCCCGGCAAGACTCGAAAACCAGGATAATGACATCATGTACACTTCATTGGGATTGGTTTCCGCTGAAAATATCCACTGTCTTTTTGACAGGTCAACAGACACAATGATTGATTTTTCTGACGAAAGCTTACTCAGAAGAAATGACCAAGACCATCATCTCATGGATGTGGATATCAATGTCGATGAATCTATTTCTATCCAATTGATCCGGGACTATTATATCAATGTACTTGGTTTAAAATATTACCAGCCCAAACCTGATCGATTTGAAACCGCGCCCATCGCCTGGAGCAGCTGGTATTGTTATTATATGGGAACAACTGAAGAAGACCTGGTCAAAGAAACGGACACTCTTGCCCAATATTTAAAACCCTACGGACTTGAATATGTCCAACTGGATGCTTGCTACACCAGAGGGAATGAGGCCAATTATCTTGAATGGAATAAACAGGCTTTCCCTAAAGGAGGAAAATGGATATTTGATTACATCAAAAGCAAAGGACTTAAACCCGCGCTCTGGGTTAATGTTTATGGTTCTAACTATGAAAAAGCTGAATGTGAAGAGAAATATCCTGAAAATTTCTATTTAAGAGACGACAAGGGAGAGCTCTCCAGTGCCTGCTGCACCGCAGATAAAACAGTGGTGAGATTGGATTATACAAATCCTGATGTCATTGAAAGACATTTAAAGCCTATGTTTGATATCCTCAAAAATCAATGGGGCCTTAAATATATTAAAGATGCGGGATGGGGAACTTGGATGGATTATTATGAAGATAATAAAGAACAGGCTTTCGATTCTTCGCGTGACAGCCGAGATGTTTATGTGGAGGTACAAAAAGCATTGAGAGAGACTTTGGGCCCAGACGTTTATATCGGCGGGTGTGCTATGCATGAAGTGGGCCTCGGTTTTGGCATATTTGATGGATCCCGTATCGGCGGAGATGATAGAGCTGTGTGGTATCCCGAGAAAGAACGGGGTATGTCCATGCAGATCTATTTTTATTCTCTTTTTGGAGGGAATTATTTGAATAACATCGTTTGGCACTGTGATCCAGATGCGGCTATGGTTCGAAATCCTTTGACCCTTGAGGAAGGGAGAACTGTTGTAACATCCATTGCTCTTACCGGCCAGCTTTATATGGCGAGTGACTTTATGGCTAAACTTCCCATAAATAAAATAGAATTATACAGAAAAACAATGCCCACCACACCCATTGTTCCTATCGACCTTTATCCTTACAAAATCGAATCCAATAAAAAAGATGGGGTCGTTTGGTGCTGCCCTAAAGTCAAAGAATTTCCAAGGGCTATTGACCTTAAAGTGAATGGATCTACAGGCCTTTATGATGTTGTGGCTCTGTTTAACTGGAATGATGAACAGGATGAAAAGACAGTCGAGCTCGATAAAGATCTTGGTTTAAACAGTGAAAAAGAATATATGGCTTTTGATTTTTGGAATCAAAAGCCTGTCATGATAACGGATCATTTGATATCCTGCGATATCCCAGCTCATGGAACCCGGGTGTTTGTTATTAGAGAGATTTTAGATAAGCCTCAGTTAGTAGCCACTACCAGACATATTACCTGTGCAGTGAGTGTCAAAGAAATGAATTGGGATCCTGACAGCAAGACATTGAGTGGTCTTTCAGAAATAATAGTAGGTATTCCCTATTCTGTCTTTGTACATGTGCCTCAGGGAATGTCTGTTTCCGAGGTCAATTCCAATTCTGAAGTGATGTTTGAAAAAAAGATGAATTCTGTTCTTGAAATCAGATTTTCAGGAGAATTTGACGATGAACAAGAAAACAATTTGGAATGGGCTGTCAAATTTGAATGAAAATGTTTCACTTTTAGATAAGAATATTTTTTTCCCCGTCCTTCTATTTTTACTGTTATCCCCCCTGCTCCATTCTGAACTAAAAACAGATAAATCAATTTACGATTTTCAGACTGTTAAAGAAGGAGTGAACGTTCCGGTTTTTTTCACTTTGACTAATTCCGGACCCAATCAAGTGAGGATTACAGAAATCAGGACCTTTGCTTCCTGTGTCCAATCAAGATCCCTCAATGATGTGGTTTTAGAACCCGGCGAAAGCCTAAAATTGGATTTTGTTTTTGAAAGTTTGGGTTATGGAGGAGTCTCTATTAACAAGCCCATTGAAATCTATCATAACGATTCCCGGAAAAATCCTCTGAAATTATATGTCAAAGGAAAAGTGACTCCTTTGGAAGAATTCCAGGCTCCCATCGGAGAAGTGACTTACAATTATCTGGTGCTCTTGGATATTCGTTCTCCTGAAGCCTATGGAAAAGAACACATTCTAGGCTCTATCAATGTGCCTCAAACAAAACTAAATTCCTGGGCAGAGAAAATAAAAAAAAATTTACCTGATCAAGTACTGATATATATCTACTCTGAAGAAGGGGTTCAAAGTGATGAAGCAGTCAAAGAACTGAGGAAAAGAGGTTACAAACAGTATGTGAGTATTGTAGGTGGAATCAAAGAGTGGAAACAAAGGTATAAAGGTCAGTGGATTGTATCAGGGAAGATATAGTTTTATCAAGAATGTGGACAAAGAATGCCCTCAAAGTCGGTTGTTTGCTGTTTGCTTTCATTTTGACATCAATCCCTTGTCTGTATTCACAAGAGCTTATTTTCTTTTATGAACGAACCTGTCCTGAATGCGCTTCAATCAGTGATTTTTTAGAGAAAAGAATCCAGAAAAATTATCCCATTAAGATAAAAAAATTGGATATACACCAATCATCCAATGCTAAATTAATGATCGAGCTGGCTGAAGTTTATCAGGCTGAAGATATACTCAAAAGGGGGACTCCTGCTGTTTTTGTCAATGATTTGGCTGTTCATGGAGGCAATAGATCGGTCATGCGGAAAATAGAACAGGCAGTGCGCAAAGCAGTGAGAGAAAAAAAGGGTTCTCCCCTATCACGTTTAGAGCAAAGTGATTCAGCGCTTAAATTATCAAAGAGGATCACCTTGCCTGTGGTGATTGGTTCAGCGGCTGTTGATTCAATAAATCCATGCGCCTGTGCGGTTCTGGTCCTTCTTCTTGGAACCATATTATTGGCATCAAAAAGAGACATGCGGCGAGTGATGATTTCAGGTTTTGCCTTTACCGCAGCGTGCTTTATCTCTTATTTACTCATGGGCTTAGGGATGTTTACTGCCGTCAGACTGATCGGCATTCAGCATTATCTATATATTTTAGTGGCTGTACTGGCGTTCTTATTGGGGATATGGAACATCAGAGAAGGAATGGGCCGGATCAAAAAAATCCACACTGGGCTTCCTTCTTTTTTACAGAATCAAGTAAAAAAATCAATCTCAAGAATCACTTCAGTGAGCGGGTCATTTATCATAGGATTCCTGGTCAGCATTTTTTTGCTGCCTTGCACTTCAGGACCTTATGTGGTCATCATTGGAATGCTCAGCAGTACATCCACCCGATTCCAGGCTCTGGTTTATCTCCTCATCTATAATTTCATTTTTATCATTCCTTTTATTATCCTTATTTTAGCTGTTGGTTTGGGTTTGACCACTACAGCAAGAGTGGAAAAATGGAGAGGTAAAAATCTTTCCAAATTTCAGGTTATAACAGGTATAGTTATGATCATAATCGGCTTCATTTTAACAGCTCTTTTAATATGGGATAAAATTTAGGTATAATGGGGACGTCCCATAAGGTACCACCCTAGTCTAGAACCCCGCATTTACGTACGGGGTTTACTACAGATTGCAAGCTTCCCTTGTCCGACTTCGTCGGAATCCACTCATCTACGGACTTACGGCCGCAGAATTGCGGTGGTATATTAAATGGAAATATTCCAAAGGGAGACAATCTAGAATATTTTTTAATAACCAACGGGTTAAGTAATATAGAGTGGTACCTTATGGAGCGTCCCCCATAACTTAAAAACGGGATACAATGGTCCTGTTTTGATGGTTGCAGATATCTTTTCCTTCAGGAGAGTACAAAAAGTCGATTCTGTTTTTATAAAATTCGGCGATTTTGCGGCGCACCATTTTTAAGGTTGAATTGAGCATGTGGTTTTCTTCTGTAAACGGCTCTCCAAGGACAGCAAAAGCAGAAGGGAGCCATCTCTGAGGAAACATGCCTTCATGTTCTCCCCCGGTTGTGAAGGCATCGATTTGCTTCTGGATGAGTTTTAAGACCGCATCCTGTCCCTCTGTTTTCTTGCAGGACAGGTTTTGTTTTTTCAGCCACCTGAGCAGCGCTTCTTTATTAGGAACGATAAGCGCGACCGTATATGGGCACTGGTTGTTGTAAAGCATCATCTGGTCTATGAACTCAGAATTATCCGTGATAGCCTCTTCTATTCCCTCAGGGCTGTATTTTTCAGCATCGTCTCCAATAAGCAGGCTTTTTTTCCTTCCCAGGACATACAGAAGGCCGTCTTTGTCAAGATATCCCAGGTCTCCTGTGTAAAGACATCCGTCTTTCAACGCTTCATCAGTGGCTTTCTGGTTTTTCCAGTAGCCCGCCATGACATTTTCACCTTTGACCGTGATCTCTCCTTTTTCTCCTGTGGGGAGGGGATGTCCGTTATCGTCTCTTATTTCCAGTTCCAGATTATCCGCTACCTTTCCAGAGGAGCCGAGTTTATGCACAACAGGTGAATTGGAGGAGATCACGGGCGCGGCTTCGGTAAGGCCGTAACCTTGGAACATGGGGATCCCTATGGCATAGAAGAATTTTTGAAGCTCGATGTCCAGGAGAGCGCCGCCACCCACAAAGAATTCAAGCCTGCCGCCGAAGTTCTGCCGGATTTTTTTGAAAATGAGCTTGTCATAGAGTACAAGCACGGGTTTTTTAAATTTTCTTTTAAGTCCTTTTCCCCTGTTCCAGCCGTCTGCGTTATAGTCGTAAGCTGTTTTTAAGGCTTTATTAAAAAGGGCCTCGGTCTTAGCTCCTTTTTTTCTTATGGCGTTTTCAATATTCCTCCGGAAATTTTTTGCAAGAGCCGGGACGCTCAGCAGTATCGTGGGCTTTATCTCATTTATGTTTTTTGGAATATTTCTGAGGGTTTCCAGCGCGGTTTGGCCCTGTTCAATAGAAGCCAGGCTGGCTCCGTTTTTCATCATGGTGTAGATACCGCATGTATGGGCAAATGCATGGTCCCATGGAAGGATCAGCAGCGTGACATATGTTTCGGGGCATGATACTAAGGAATTGGATTGTTCGATGTTCGCTGTGTAGTTTCTGTGAGTAAGAAGGATCCCTTTCGGGTCGGCCGTGGTCCCGGATGTGTAGCAAATATTGGCATAATCACTTTCTTTAAGGGACTGCCAGATGGCCTCGAAATCATTTTTGTGAGATTCGAGATATTTTTTGCCTCCGGACAGGACCTCGTCTTTGTGGATTTCTTCAGATTCCCATTTGTCCATCTCATCCAGAATAATGATTTTTTCAAGGTCAGGGAGGTCTTTTTTGATCTCCCTTATTTTAACTGCCTGGGTTTTGGATACGATGACCATTTTGCATCCTGAATGAGCGATCCTGAATTTAAGATCTGCAAGGTCATTGATTTTTATAGAGATAGGCACATTTACAGCGCCTGCAAAAAGGATTCCCAGCTCGCTAAGGACCCAGTCGTTCCTGCCCTCTGATATCAAAGCGGCCCGGTCTCCTTTTGTTAGGCCGAGGCTTATCAGTCCGGCTGAATAATCACAAACATATTTCTCTGTTTCAGAATAAGAAAGGCCTTTATACTTTGTGCCTTTTTTTTCCCACAGCAGGATATTACTGCTGAATTTTTGCACACTGTTTTTAAACAGCGCAGGAAGTGTTCGCTGTGTCATTTCTTGAGCCTTGTATTTATGACACCGCTGCCCTTTCCAGTTTTTTCATGACTGAGAAAATAAGAGCGGCTGAAAGGAAGCACATCACGATCAAGAGAAGGAAGAACTGCCAGACTTCCCATCTATCCCAGAAATACCCGATAAAACCAGCCAGTGCGTTTCCTATGGCCGTGGCAGCCAGCCATCCGCCCTGCATGGTTCCCTTATACTTAGGCGGGCTGACTTTGGAGACAAAAGAGATGCCCATCGGGGAAAGGCAGAGTTCGGCTATGGTCACAGAAAAGTAGGTGGCGATCAGCCAGTAAGGGGATATGAGCATGGGGGAGACACTTCCCTGCAGTTCAGCCGGGGAAGGAAGGTTTCTAGAAGCGATCAGCATGATCCCGAATGAAAAGGCTGTTATGATCATACCGATACCGATTTTTTTAGGGGTGCTGGGTTCTTTTTTCCGTTTTTGGAGGAAGCTGAAAAAAGCAATCACAACAGGAGTCAGAAACACGATAAAGATAGGATTGAAATGCTGGAAGAGCTGGGGGCTGATGGACATTATCGGGTTGAATCCGTTAACGACCACATACGTTATGAAGCCTCCTCCGACTAAAAGAACAAGGCCTATGATTTTGGTTGAGACCTTGGTTCCTTTTCTCACAAGGAGAGCCAGCCCGATTATAGCTGCAAGAAAGGGGAGAAACGATCCGAGGTTAAAAAACGTATACGTGACCCGGCTGGCCTCGCTGACCGTGTAATCCCTGGCAAACATGCTGAGGGTAAAGCCGTTCTGGTGGAAGCTCATCCAGAAGAAAATGACCACAAAGAAAACAAAGAACAGAGCAAAAAGCCGGTCTCTAATCTGCTGTTTGGTTAATACGATCATTTTATCTTTATGTGCCTCGGATTTTTCTTTTTGTTTTTCTGTTAGGTCAGCGTGTTTGTAGTATTTTTTAAAACTCACGAATATCAGAAGAGAGACCACGATACTCAACGCCGTGATGGCAAAAGCCGCGTTGTAAGATTTGCTCAGCGTCTCTATGTACATTTGAGAGAAGGAAGCCAGGTCCGTGAAAGCGCTGCCCAGTTGGGCTTTGGCCAAAGAGAGAAGCTCTGAAGTATCTGATAAGGCTCCGTCAAGAAACTGATGCGCCATGGCCGGAATTCTCGCATTATAGGTCAGTCCGGATTTGCCTAAAATCCAGTTACTTATTGTGGTGGCCGCATGAGGAGCGAAAAAGGCGCCCACATTGATACCCATATAAAAAATATTAAAGGCATAGTCACGTTTGCTTTCATATTTGGGGTCATCATAGAGATTCCCCACTAGGGCCTGAAGATTGCCTTTAAAGAATCCGGTTCCTACGCAGATGATGCCCAGCGCAATAAAAAGAAGCACCGGACCAAATCCGGGCAGAGCCATAAGGCTGTATCCCAGGATCATCAGAATCGTGCCCAGGGTGATGGTTTTCCCGTATCCCATGACCCTGTCGGCCAGCCATCCGCCTATTAGCGGGAAAAAGTAGATGCCGAAGAGAAAAGTCCCGTAAACAGCGCCGGCTTGGGTGGCTGTATAGCCGAATTTCGCCTGGATGTAATAGACGAAAATGGCCAACATGGTGTAGAAACCAAAACGCTCTCCCATGTTGGTAAAAAACGCAACAAACAGACCTTTAGGATGCTCTTTTAACACGGTTCCTCCTTTATCTTCATAATGATGGTCGTATATATATATTTTTTTGTGAGCAGCTTTAATGACCATATTACATTTATAAAACTCTTTCCGTCAATTAAAAAATTTGAAATGACCGTAAATAATCAAACACGGTCACGGAATGAGGAAGGCATGGAGTCACAGAGAGAATTTTACTTCATATGAAAAATAATATAGAATAAAAAAGGGAGGGAAGAGCATGGCCAAAGTCAGTGAAACCAAAGAAAATCTAAAAAAATGTATTTGCGGTCAGTGTCCTTCGTACAACGAGTGCATGAAAGAAAAATCAGAAGGACTGTACTGCGCACGGGAGAAAAGTTCTTGTGAGTTTGAAAAGAAAGGCTGTATCTGCGGGGCCTGTCCATTGACCGAAGAGTATGGACTGGACAAGTTGTACTACTGCGAAACCGGAAAAGCAGAATAAACAAACCCTTTTATTTACAGGTAATTCTTTTCTCCTTTTTTTTTGAGGGAGTTCACCACTTGTTTGACTTTTTGATCCATATCCTTCCTGCAGATAAGAAGAGCGTCCTCTGTGTTGACAATCATCAGGTCCCTGAGCCCTATCAAGGCTGTAATCTTTCCAGGATTATGAACAAGGCAGTTCTTCGTGTCAATCGTGATGTTCTCTCCCCTTAAGGCATTGTTGTCGGGGTCCTTTTCCCATATTTCACAAAGAGAGGACCATGATCCGACATCAGACCATCCAAAGTCGCCTTTGCTCATAAGAACATCCCTGCTCTTTTCCATAAGCGCATAGTCTATGGAGATGGAGGGGATTTCACGGAAGATTTCTTTTAATCTGTTTTTATCGTCGTTTTGAAGCGCATCCAGCATATTTTCCCAGTAAAAATACATATCCGGTGCGTATTTCTTGAGGTTTGAAGCGAAAGTGCGCGCTTTCCAGATAAACATCCCCGAGTTCCAGAAATAGGTGCCTGATTTAATGAAGCTCACTGCTGTATCATGATCGGGTTTTTCTTTGAATTCTTTGACTTTAAAAAATTCTTCCTCTTGAAAGAAAAGGAGGTTTTTTTTGGAAAACTGTATGTACCCGTAACCTGTGGAGGGGTGGGAAGGGGGAATGCCAAAGGTTATAAGACAGCTGCTTTTATCAGCAGCTTCTGAAGCTGCTTCTAATTTTTTTAAAAAAGAAGCCGGATCTTTTATCAAATGGTCTGCAGGAAGAACCGTGATTACGGATTCCGGATTTTTTAGATAAATATGCGCTGTGGCAAGAAGCAGACAGGGAGCTGTGTTTTTCCCTTCCGGTTCCACAAGGAGATTTTCTTGCGGTATTTTTGGAAGGAGTCCGGCTAAGGTCCTGGTTTGTTCGCTGTTGGCTATGGTGTATATATCTGAAGAGGAAATCTTGGGTGAGATTCTCTGGATGGTCTCTTCGATCATTGTTTTATCACTTATGATAGGAAGAAACTGCTTTGGTTTTTCTTTTCTGCTTAAAGGCCAGAACCGGCTTCCAACACCGCCTGCAATGACAACCGCGCTGATATTCATTTTTCCCTCCTCTTTATTCTCTTTAAAGTGTAAATATGAATCCCAATACAGCTGCGGCCGCCAAGTAAAACGAGAACAAATAAAACTTGCCTTTATTGATGATCTCTGTCAGGAAAACAAGCGAAAAATAACCTGTAAGGGCTGCAGCTACAATTCCTATGATTATGATACTCCAGGGTTGGGAAGAAAGAACAGTTTTTTGGAGCTGAAAAACAGAAGCCCCTAATATGGCGGGTATGGAAAGCAAAAAGGAAAACCGGGCAGCCTTTTCCCTCTTCCATCCCAAAAAGAGCGCCCCTCCTATGGTTAAACCCGAACGAGAGAAACCGGGTACGATAGCTATTCCCTGAAGGACTCCGATAAGGAACGGATGCAGGGGGAGTCTCACTTTTTTCTGTCTGGCAAATTTCGTAAAGAACAGAAACAGAGCTGTAATGAAAAGCGCTATGGACACGGCTTTGGGAGATTCAAACAAAGATTCAAAAAGGCCGCTGAAGAAATAGCCAATAAGAAACGTGGGGATAGAGGCCACGATAAGAGAGAGGACAAGAATCATATTCGGATTTCTGGTCTTTAAGGAAGGTTTTTTGCAGAATCCACAGAAGCTCAGGACGATATCTTTGATTTCTTTCCGGAGAAATACGAAAAGAGACAGGACGGTCCCTAAGTGGAGCATCACATCGACCAGAAGCTGAGGTTCTTTAAGGCCTAAGAGATTCTGTATGAGAACCAGATGCCCCGAACTGCTTATGGGGAAAAATTCTGTTATTCCCTGGATTATGCCGAGAATTATTATTTTTATTAAGCTCAAGACTCACTGATTCTCCGGATGGCTTTTTCTATTGTTTTTTCGACTTCTTTTCGTATTGATTTTAGATCCTCTTCGGTTTTGGCTTCGAATCTCAGCACCAGAGCGTCCTGCGTGTTCGATGCCCGGACCAGGCCCCAACCATTCGGGAATAGAGCCCTAACACCATCTATATCAATAATTTTATGCTTTTTGGAAAGATCTTTTTTGACTTCTTCTACGATTTTAAATTTGACCTTGTCCGAGGCGTAAATCCGGATTTCAGGGGTAGTAAAAGTCTGAGGCAGGTCAGAAAGCATTTCTGATAGGTTTTTATCGCTTTGAGATACGATTTCAGCAACACGCGCTGAAGAGTATATGGCATCATCATATCCGAAGTAACGGTCTGCAAAGAAGATATGGCCGCTCATCTCACCTGCGAGAATGGCCTTTTCTTCCTTGATTTTTTTCTTTATCAAAGAATGGCCTGTTTTCCACATAATGGGGCGTCCTCCGAGTTTTTTGATCTCATCATAAAGAAGTTGGGATGCTTTGACTTCGGAAATAACCGGGGCTCCCGGGTTTGATGGAAGAATATCCCGGCAGAGCAGTATCATCAGCTTGTCGCCCCATATAATGTTTCCTTTGTCATCGATCACTCCTATCCGGTCGCTGTCTCCGTCATATGATATTCCCAGGTCAGCTTTGGTTTCCCTGACTTTTTTGATCAGGTCTTCCAGGGCTTCCGGCAGGGTGGGATCAGGGTGATGATTGGGGAAATGACCGTCCATTTCACAGTAAAGTTCTGTCACTTCACATCCCAGCCTCTTAAAGAGAGGCACGGCTACCGGCCCTCCGGTCCCGTTTCCGGCGTCTATCACGACCTTTACTTTATTCTTTATGTCAACGTTGTTCACCACAAAATCTTCATACTCTTTGTTGATATCAAGATTTGTTTTCTTTCCGGGTTTGTCTTCGATAAAATCTTTATTTTTTATGAGTTTGTATATGTTAGTGATGCTTTCTCCGTATAGTGTGTCCTGCCCCAGCATTATTTTGAAGCCGTTGAATTCGGGAGGATTATGGGACCCTGTGATCATGACGCCTGCCTGCAGCTTTTTTCTGAAGATGCTGAAATACAACAAAGGGGTCGGAACAGTGCCCAGGGAAACCACATTACATCCTGTAGACTCCAGACCTTCGGACAGATAATCAAAAAACAAAGGGGAGCTTAACCGGCAGTCTCTTCCCACAGCCACTTCGGTCTTTTCGTGTCTTCTGAAGAGAGTCCCGATTCCTTTTCCCAGCAGGGTGACTGTTTCCCTGGTCAGGTCCTGGTCTACGATGCCTCTGATATCGTATTGTCTGAATATTTCAGGTTTGATGGTCATGTTTTTCCCTCCTTTGATCCTCGTTCGTAATTATTCGGTTTCTCCTTTCAAGTCACTGATTTTATCTTTGATCACATCCCATTTGTTTTGAGCGTTAAGGATGAATTCAATGAATTCTCTTACAGCTCCGCTTCCTCCTTTGTGACGGCATACATAATCGGCATTTTTTATGACCAAGGGATGGGCATCTGCGACAGCCCCGGCCAGTCCGACTGCCTGTATAACCTCCAGGTCTCCTATATCATCTCCTATATAGGCAATTTCGTCATCTTTGAGTTTATGCTTTTCTTTTATTTCCAGAAAAACCTGTTTCTTATGGATGACGCCCTGATAAAGTTCAGAAATTCTAAGTTTTTGAGCTCTCAGCTCCAAAGCTTTTGAATTTTTTCCGGTTATGATCCCTGTTTTAAATCCGGCCAGATGAGCCAGAAGAATGCCCAGGCCGTCTCTTACGTGGTATGACTTGACTTCCTCTCCGTTTTGAAGGACGTACAGAGAGCCGTCTGTCATGGTTCCGTCCACATCCATAAGGATCATTTTGATGCGCCTTGCTTTTTCTTTTATCTTCATTAGAACATCTCCGTGCGCCACAGGTCATGGAGGTGGATGATGCCTTCGATTTTTCCTTCTTTGTTTTGAATGAGGAGAGAAGTGATCTTGTTTGACTCCATGATATTCAGAGCTTCTGTTGCCAGAGCTTCTTTGTTAACTGCCAGGGGCTTTGGTGTCATGCAGTCTTTAGCTGTTTTATGAAAAATATTCTTGCCGAAACTCTGCATTTTTCTTCTCAGGTCTCCGTCTGTGATGATCCCCTCTAACCGGCCGTTCACATCAATCACACAGGTCACACCCAGTTGTTTCTCCGTCATTTCCTTAAGGACCTGGGTCATGGGAGTGTCCTGCCTGACAGAAGGGATCTGCTGTCTCTTGTGCATGAGATTTTTTACCTTCAACAGTTTTTTCCCTAATTCTCCTCTCGGATGGAAAGATGCGAAATCGTACCTGTCGAAATTTTTGATGTTCATGAGAGTGATGGCCAGGGCGTCTCCGATCGCAAGCGCAGCGGTAGAGCTCGAAGTGGGGACGACATTATCTGGTTCAGCCTCTTTGTCGACTTTAGCTTCGAGCAGAATATCACTGTACTTTGCCAGCTTGGAATGTTTGTTTCCCGTAATGCCAATGAGTTTTATCCCTATTCTTTTGACAAAATCAAGTATGGGTATGATTTCTTTTGTGTTTCCGGAATAGGAAATGGCAATGATGATATCATTTTTGACGATCATACCCAGGTCTCCATGGCCTGCTTCAACGGGGTGCAAGAACATGGAAGGGGTTCCGCAGCTTGAAAGCGTGGCTGCGATTTTGCGTCCTATAAGGCCTGATTTTCCAATTCCTGTGACAATGGCCCTCCCCTCGATGCCGGAGAGGAGCTCGACGGCTTTGACGAAATTTTCGTCTATGGTTGCGGCGAGTTTGTTCAGCGCCATGGCTTCGCTTTGTATGACATTTTGGCCTGTTTTTATGATTTCGCTTTTTTTCATCATCACCTCTGTTTATGAATCATGGACTGTTTTTTGGATGACGGCTTTTCTTATGTTAAGAAGGGACTGTAAAATCCCGTTTAAATCTTTTAATATCAATGAGTTAGATGGGTCGGAGAGGGCTTTGGCAGGATTGTCATGGACCTCCATGAACACTCCGTCAGCCCCTACACTGACACCGGCTTGGGCGATAAAGGGAATGAGCTCTGTTTCTCCCCCTGAAGACTGTCCTTTTCCTCCCGGTTTTTGAACCGCATGAGAGGCATCGATCACAACAGGGAATCCCCACTTTTTCATGATCGGGATCGACCGGACATCAAAAACGAGATTGTTGTACCCAAAACAGGTGCCTCTTTCCGTCAGTATGATGTCATCATTTTCCTGCCTGAGTATCTTGTCAATGATATTTTTCATTTCAAGCGGGGATAAGAACTGCCCTTTTTTGATGTTCAAAGGCCTGCCGGTTGCGGCCGCTTCAGTAATCAAATCACTCTGCCGGCACAGAAAAGCGGGGATTTGAATGATATCCAGGACTTCAGCTGCTTTTTCCGCCTGCCATGTCTCATGAATATCTGAAAGCACGGGGACAGAGAGCTCTTTTTTGATCCTGTTCAGAATTTTCAAGCCCTGTTCGATACCGGGCCCTCTGTACGAGTCAATGGAAGAGCGGTTGGCTTTGTCAAAAGAGGATTTAAAGATAAAGGGGATTTTGAGCTTCTGGCATATTTTCTTTATTTCCGCTGCCATAAAAAAAGCGTGGTCTTCACTTTCTATCACACAGGGCCCTGCGATCAGAAAGAGAGGATTGAATCCTCCTATACGCAGGTCTTTATTTATTTTGATTTCTTTTGGTACGATAGGCATAGCTTGCTCCGATAAAAGATTTAAAGATCGGGTGTGGATCCAGAGGCTTGGATTTGAATTCAGGATGGAACTGACACCCGAGAAACCAGGGATGGTTTCTGATCTCTATGACCTCCACAAGGTCGTGTTTTGGATTTTTCCCGGATATAACAAGGCCTTTTTCTGATAAGATATTTTCATAATCCGGATTGAATTCATATCTGTGCCTGTGACGCTCATAGACACTGGCCTTTTCATAGGCAGCGGCCGCAAGAGAGCCTTTTTTGAGATGGCAGAGAAACTTTCCCAGTCTCATGGTGCCGCCCAAATCCCTGATTCCTTTGAGTTCCCTCCATTTAAAAAATATTTTATGGGGAGTATTTGGGTCAAACTCTGTGCTGTTGGCTTTCTTAAGTCCTGCGATGTTTCTCGCAAATTCAATAGCAGCGCACTGCATCCCCAGGCATATCCCGAAGTAAGGTATCTTTTGCGTTCGCGCATACGTGACCGCACTGATTTTACCGTCGATGCCCCTGATCCCGAATCCCCCGGGGACAAGGATTCCATCTGTGTTTTTGAGTTTTTCTTCCGGAGAGTTTTTCTCAATATCTTCAGCTTCAATCCAGGCTATGTTGATTTTCAACCTGTGCACTGTGCCGGCGTGGTATAAAGCCTGGATGAGACTGAGATAGGAGTCAGGCAGGCCAGAGTACTTACCCACAAGGGCGATATTGACTTCATCCTTTGGCGACTTCATTTTTTCGACCATTTCTTCCCAATCGTCAAGCCTGCCTCTGTTGACCGGCATTTTGAGTTTATTCAGAATGATTTCATCCAGTTTTTCTTTTGCGAAGAACAAAGGGATTTCATATATGATATCGACATCTTTGGCTGTGATAACAGCCTCAAAGGGGACATTTGTGAACAGGGATATCTTGTTTTTGATGCTGTCATTAAGGGGCCGATCTGTTCTGCAGAGAAGGATATCAGGCTGGATACCGATGGCTCTCAGCTCACGGACACTGTGCTGGGTCGGCTTTGTTTTCAACTCTTTTGACGTTTTTAAATAGGGGACGAGTGTCAGGTGTATGAAAAGGGTGTTGTCCTTCCCGTGTTCAAGTCTCATTTGACGTGTGGCTTCCAGAAAGGGCTGGCCTTCGATATCCCCGACTGTTCCGCCTATCTCAATGATCACAATGTCGTTTTTTTCAGCGGCCGCACGGAAAGCATCTTTGATTTCATCGGTAACGTGAGGGATGACCTGGACCGTTTTCCCAAGGAATTTTCCCTGCCTTTCTTTTTTGAGTATGGATGCGTATATCCGGCCCGAAGTCCAATTGTGTGCCTGAGTGGTATTTGTGGAGGTAAAGCGCTCGTAGTGGCCGAGGTCGAGATCGGTTTCAGCCCCGTCATCTGTGACGTATACCTCTCCGTGCTGGAAAGGATTCATGGTCCCGGGGTCCACATTAAGATAGGGGTCAAACTTTTTAATGGTTATGCTGTATCCATGGCTTTCCAGCAGCCTTCCTATGGAAGCGGCAGCGATACCTTTGCCCAGCGCTGAAAGAACACCTCCTGTGATGAAAATAAATTTACTCATTGTTCTCCTTACTTTTGTTAAGCAATGCCTCGGCTCTGGCGATATCCCCGGGCACATTAACACTGATGGTGGGATGGTGTGTTTCTACTGTTTTTATCTTAAACCCATTTTCTAAAGCCCGGAGCTGTTCCAGACCTTCTGATTTTTCCAGAGATGAAGCGGGCATATCTTTATATGCCATGAGAAACTTTTTTTGGAATCCGTAGACTCCGATGTGATGCCAGAAAAAACCGGAAGGAGAAAAGGGTATGGGAGAGCGCGAAAAGTAAAGGGCGTTTTCTTCATAGTCTATGACCATTTTCACAATGTTTTTGTCAGGAAGACATTCCAGGTCTTTGTTTTTTTTGCGGAGAGTGGCCATGGGGATTGTCTTCTTCTGAAGAATTTTGAATAGGCTCTCAATCATTTGAGGAGCCATCAGGAGTTCATCACCTTGAATGCTTATAATGATGGGAAAATCCAGGTCTTCAGCCACTTCTGAAGCCCTTTCTGTTCCTGTTTTATGGGAAGGTGAGGTTATTTTAACCTCAGCTTCGAATTCCCGGCATTTTGCGTGTATTCGTTCATCATCCGTAGCTATGATGACCCGGCTGAGGCAGGTGGCTTGGCGGGCTCTTTTATAGACATGCTCGATCAAAGGCCTGCCGTTTATCAAAGAGAGGGCTTTCCCCGGAAATCTTTCGGAACCGTACCGTGCGGGTATGATACCTAAGGCTTTTCTCAAGTCTTTGGTCCCACCTTTTGTTCTGTTTTTATATCTTTCATATCGTTTTTATACTCGGGCGTCTTTGGGGGAGGAGCCTGGGGCATTTTGTCAGTGGTCTGGCAGTTGGCTTCAAGAAAAGCTCCTTCTTCCACGATAAGCTTTGGAGTGATGATCGTGCCGGTTACCTTTCCGCTTGAGTGGACTTCGACTTTATCTTTCGCCTGGATGGTGCCTTTCACTTCTCCGCTGATTGAAGTTGACCCGATTTTGATATCCGCTTCTACTTTTCCATTGTCTCCTATGATCAGGCTTGATTCAGAATTGATGTTTCCTTTGAACCGGCCGTCTATTCTGAAAGAGCCTTTAAATTCCAGCTCTCCTTTGAACTTCGTGTTTTTGTCAAAGAAACCCGTTATCTTTGTTTCCTCAAATAATTGTTTTTTGTCTTTCATTGATGGTCTCCTTTTATGATTTCGTATATTCTATTGAGTTCATCCAGAGAATAGTAGCTGATTTTTAAAGTCCCTCTATCAGCAGTCCCGGAAATGTCCACTTTGGTACCCAAAATCTCAATCAGCTCGTCTTTGAAGGCTCTCAGGTCCGGATCCATGGACTGGGGGCTTTTTTTCTCCGGTTCTTTTTTTATCTGTGCGACGAGATTCTCTATTTTTCGAACGGTCAGCTTCTTGGCGATGATTTTTTTGGCAAGTTTGACCTGGAGTTCGGGATCATCTAAGGGAATGAGGGCCCTCGCATGCCCCATAGTGAGCTCGCCGTTGGAAAGTAATTTTTGAATACTGGGAGGGAGCTTGAGAAGCCGCATGTAATTGGCTACAGAAGTGCGGTCTTTCCCCACTTTTTCAGAGATCTCTTCCTGGGTGTATCCGAGCTCTTCCGACAGTTTGTTACAGGCTTCAGCTATTTCCATGGGATTCAAGTCTTCTCTCTGGAGGTTTTCCACAAGAGAGGCTTCGATCTGCTGTCCGTCTTTCATGAGACGTATGAGAACAGGGATTTTTTCTAGTCCGGCTTTTTGAGCGGCCCTCCATCTTCGCTCCCCTAGGATTATCTTATAATGATCTTCCTCCGGAACGGCGACAATAGGCTGGAGAATCCCTGCCTGTTTAATGGAATTCGCCAGCTCTTCTATGGATTCAGGATCGAAATTTTTTCTGGGCTGCTCAAAATTTGGTTTTAATTTTTCAATATCCAGCTCTACAAATTTTTCCTCTTTTAAAATCCCGTAGTCTTCTGGTATAAATGCCTTTAGTCCCTTCCCTAATGCTTTCTTTTTCATCTTTTTAGCAACTCCTGAGCTAAATTTAAGTAAGATTGGGCCCCTTTTGATTTGATATCATAGAGCAGAATGGGCTTTCCAAAACTCGGTGCCTCTGCAAGTTTAACCGTTCTCGGAATAATCACTTCATAGACGATTTCCTTCAGAGATTTCCGTATTTCATTCGCCACTTGTTTGGAGAGATTGGTTCTCTCGTCATACATAGTGAGCACGATTCCTTCTATCCTGAGCATTGGGTTAAGATAAGAACGGACTTGGTCCAGGGTCTGTAAAAGCTCTGGTATTCCTTCCATACAGAAAAATTCTGTTTGTACGGGAATCAGGATGGAATCAGCAGCTGTAAGGGCATTGATGGTGAGAAAGCCCAGAGACGGAGGGCAGTCTATGAATATGAAGTGGAACCTGTTTTTTATTTTTTGCAAAGCGGCAAAAAGCCTTTTATCCCTGTTGTTTTCTGAATAGATTTCAGCTTCAAATCCTGATAATTCAGGAGAACTCGGGCACACATAGAGGTTATCCAATTCATAGGGTAGGATTTGATCCATGAGGTTTGTCCCGTCCATGAGAGCCGGATATATACCTTGATTCTCTTTTTTTTCAATACCCATGCCTGCCGTAGCCATGCCTTGGGGATCAAAATCCACGATAAGGACACGCTTGTTTCTTAAAGCCAGAGAAGCACCCAGGTTTATGGCAGTCGTTGTCTTCCCGACGCCTCCTTTTTGATTGGCTATGGCTATGATCTTACTCATTTTTTCACATGTTCCACGTGAAACATCGCTCACTCACCCATCTGTAAAAAAAGCAGTGTTTGCGACTTTTTAAATGATACAAGTTTAATAATCCTGGTTCCTAATTTATCATAATTAAGATGAAATTACACTCACTTCTGTTTATTTTTTTTCTCTTTTTTGGCCTGAACCTGGATATAAATATGGACGTTGAGAACAGCGGCCGGCGTCATTCCTGATATTTTTTTTGCCTCTCCCAGAGTTTTTGGCTTGAACCGGCTCAATTTCTCTATCACTTCTGCTGTTAGTCCCGGGATAGACTTGAAATCCATGCCAGCGGGTATTTTTTGCTTGTCTATCTTGTTTATTTTTTGGATCTCTTTTTCTTGTTTTGTAAGATAACCCTCGTATTTGATTTCCGATTCGATATGCCTTCTTTCTTCGTCTGTCAGGCTTTCAAAACCATGAGTGCTTTGAACAATATCATTAAACTTGATTTCAGGTTTTTTTAAATACCTGTACAGGGTGATATTTTCTCCATTGTCCGATCTTATTTTTTTAGAACTCAGTATGGCCAAGGCCTTGTCCATGCGTTCTTTTTTGTCCAAATACGCTTTGTAGGCTGTATCTGTGATCGATCCTATTTGTCTTCCGTAACCAATAAGTCTTTTATCCGCGTTGTCGATTCTTAACTGAAGCCTGTACTCTGCTCTGGATGTAAACAGTCTGTAGGGTTCCTCGACCCCTTTGGTGATAAGGTCATCGATGAGAACCCCGATATAGGCCTCGTATCTCTGAAGTATCAGAGGTTTTTTTCTTTGTATCCTCAAGGATGCATTGATTCCTGCCATCAGTCCTTGCGCTGCCGCTTCTTCATACCCTGAGGTGCCGTTTATCTGGCCTGCCAGGTAAAGGTTTTTGATTTCTTTTGTCTCCAGGGTTGGCAGAAGTTGTGTGGGCCCGACAGCATCATACTCTATAGCATACCCCGGCCTTAAGATCACAGCTTTTTCAAGACCCGGGATGCTCTTGAGTATTTTTTTTTGTGCCTCAAGAGGAAGGCTTGTGGCCATGCCGTTTATGTAGATCTCTGCTGTATCAATGCCTTCCGGCTCCAGAAAAAACTGGTGCCGTTTATGGTGAGGGAACTGCACGACTTTGACTTCAACTGAGGGACAGTAACGGGGGCCGATTCCAATAATCTTCCCGCTGTACAAGGGTGACTGGTCCAGATATTCTTTGATTATTTCATGGGTTTTGGTGTTTGTGTGACCGATAAAGCACTTGACTCTGTTTTTAAGCTTCTTTTTTGTCCTGAAAGAAAAAGGCACTGGTTTTTTATCCCCTGGTTGGGCTTTGAATTTGTCCCATTCTATGGAGTCTCTGTGAAGGCGCATGGGAGTGCCTGTTTTAAGCCTGAAGGTTTTAAGCCCTATTCCTCTTAAATTCTCTGCTAATCCATGCGAAGCCGGCTCATTGGCTCTTCCGGACGGGTAATGGTTGAGACCGATATGAATGAGTCCGTTTAAAAATGTCCCGGGTGTCAGAATGACACAATCAGCCTTTATGGTGTTTCCTTCTTTTGTGCTCACTCCATAGGCTTTGTTTTTTTTGACAAGAACCTCATGGGTGATCCCCTGAAAAAGGGATAAGTTTTTCGTGTTTTCGAGCCAGGTTTTCATTGTGTTCCTGTAGAGGGCTTTATCAGACTGAGCCCTGGGAGCCTGAACAGCTCCTCCTCTGCTTCTGTTCAGCAGCCTGAACTGTATGCCTGTCTCGTCCGCCAAAAGGCCCATTATGCCCCCAAGGGCATCGATCTCTCTTACCAGATGACCTTTGGCCAGGCCCCCTATAGCGGGATTACAGGACATCTGGGCGATGGTTTCAAGGTTTATGGTGACCAGGCAGGTTTTCATGCCCATACGGCTGGAAGCATGGGCTGCCTCACATCCGGCATGCCCTCCTCCGATCACGACGACGTTAAAATGATTGTTTGCGTACATGATTTTTTCTATTTACCAATGCAGAACCGGTTGAAAATATTTTCTATGATATCATCGCTGCGGATCTCTCCCGTCAGTTGGCTGACAAGAGGGATGGATTTGCGGACTTCTTCCGCAACTATTTCCTCAGGGTAGCCTTTATAAAGACTTTCTCGTCCTGATCTGAGGGCATCGAGGATATCTTCGAGCAGGAGTTTTTGATGGAGATGGAGGATGACTTCATCTCCCGTTTCCTTTGTTTTGACAAACTCAGAGTATAAGATTTCCTTGAGGTCATGGATATTTGTCTTCTTCAGAGCTGATATTTTTACGGATGTCAGGTTTGGAGCGGAAGATAGGATGCTTTCCACATCCATTTTTTTTAAAAGGTCTATCTTGTTGAAGACAAGGATGGTGTGGTTTTTCCCGTATTTTTTAAGAAGAGCTCGGTCTTCCCTGGCCTCTGGCCGGGAACTGTCCAGCAGGAGAAGAATACCGTCTGCCTGGCCGGCCAGCTCTACGCTCTTTTTTATTCCCTCATTTTCAACAGGATGCTGCGGTTTTCCGTGTCCGGCCATATCAAGCAGGGTAAAGATCGAGTCCTTTATTTTTATTTTTTCTGACAGGTAATCCCTGGTTGTTCCCGGGTAAGGCGTGACAATCGCTCTTTTTTTCTCAAGAAGGGTGTTGAAAAGAGTGGATTTTCCCACATTGGTTTTTCCCACTATGGCTATTTTTAACCCTTCGGATAAAGATTTACCCAGGTCATAGCTTTTGATGAGTTGTTCCACGGTTTCAATGGTCTTTTCCAGAGAATCGGCTATGGTTTTTTGAGGAAGGTTTAGATTTTCGTCTGGGAATTCTAAACGGGCCTCAATCGTAGAGAGAGTATCTATGAGCCTGTTTCTCAGTGTCTTTATTTTTTCTGACAGGCTTCCGCTCATCTGTTTGTAAGATATTTTAGCCTGTTTCAAAGATGAAGCGCGTATAAGGTCATTAACAGCCTCGGCCTGTATGATATCGATCCGTCCATTGATATACGCTCGTAAGGTGAATTCTCCGGGTTGGGCATGCCTGGCTCCCTGTTTGATTCCCAGTCTTACGATTTCCTCAAGAATGACAGGACTTCCATGGCAGCTGATTTCTATGACATCTTCTTTGGTATAGGAGTTTGGTGAGGGGAAATAGGTCAGAAAAGCTTCCTCAAAAGGTTCGTTTTTTTCTGGATTGAAAAGGATTCCTAAGAGAACAGATCTTGGTTTGATGGGCCCCTTTTTTGGTTTGAAGAGAGTTTTTGCGATTTTTAATGAATATTTACCGCTCAGCCGGACTATTCCAATCCCTCCGAATTCAAATGGTGTTGATATGGCTATGATTGTATCGTCGAGCATTCTTTTATTTTAGAACGGAAAGGAGAAACATTCAAATGAAAGATACTGAGGAGCTGGTTATGGATACATCTGGGAAAAAGTTATTGTTTTTTTTGATAGACTTTTACTTTTTTCATAAACCCATTGCCCAGGCTTTCAGTAGAAAGACCCTGGATCTGGTTCACTGTTATATGGACGAGCCTTCTCTTATAGGGATTCATAGGCTCCAGTATCTCATTTTTCCCTGATTCCTTAACCTTGCGGGCCACATGGTGGACATAATCTTTGAGCTCTCTTTCTTTTCTCTTTTTGTAGTGGTCGCAGTCAGTTTGCACTTTCTCCGGAGATACTTTGTTAAGGATATGCTGGAAAGCCAGTAAAAGGGAACCGTCTTTTTGAAGAAGAAAATGTTTATCCGGTCCCTCAAAAATGAAATACCTGATGTTGTTTTTTTTCTGTGCCTTATATGTGATATCCAGGGGAAGATGTGACAGCATGTTATTAAGAAACTCGTCTATTGGCATATCGCCTTCCTGTGTTTTTGGCCAGGCTCTTATGACGATTTCCTTGGTTTTTATTCCGAATAGTTTTGTTTTTTCAGCCACTATTTCATAATTGAATTTGGAACGGGGGATTTTAAGCACATGTTCGGTATGGCTTATGACATCTTCAAGATTTCTTCCTTTAAATTCTTTTTTATGGTTATTTTTTTCTTCTTTTGACATGTGATTCCTTCTTTTGCATGATTCTGTTCGTTATATATTGCTGTCCTATTTGAAGGATATTATTGGTCAGCCAGTAAAGGACAAGGCCGCTCTGGAAATTCATGAAAAATATGGTCATTATGACCGGCATGATGAGCATCATTCTTTTTTGGGTCGCATCTCCGGCGGATGGAGTCATTTTTTGGTTTATGAACTGTGTTATCCCCATGAGAATGGGAGTGATATAATACGGGTCCTTGACTGACAGGTCCTGGATCCAAAAAATAAAAGGACTGTGTCTGAACTCTATAGCAACGACCAGAAGACGGAAAAATCCCCAAAAAATAGGGAGCTGTATCAGTATTGGCAGGCATCCCCCCGCAGGATTGACGCCGTGTTCCTTATAGAGTTTCATGGTCTCTTCATTGAGTTTCCTCCTCTGCTCCATGTCCTGCTTGGCTTTTTTGTATTTAGATTTGAGAGCTTTTATTTTTGGCTGGAGTTCCTGCATCTTGGCCATGGATTTCGTACTACTGAATGTGAGAGGGAAAAAAAGGATTTTTATCACGAGAGTGAGTATGATGATGCAGAATCCCCAGTTCGGGATGGCCTGGTGAACGATTTTTATGGCTCTGTACAGAATTTCTGATATAAAACCGAACAAACCAAATTTGATCAATTTTTTCGCATCACTCCCCATTTCTGAGAGAATGTCATATTTTTTGGGCCCTATATAGGCTTTATTAACGTGGTTCACTAAAAGGAAAAAAGAGGAGCTTTCATTGATGTTCTGTTTCAGGAAAGCTGCGCTTGCCTTCTGAGGGGATGTGATAAAAAGCACTGTGAAATACTGACTTTCGTATCCGGCCCATTGAACAAAGTTATACGTGTTTTTTTCCGCATCAAATTTAGCTTCGGAGTGGCGGCTCACTTTTCCTCCGGAATACACAGCCACTCCGGTTGGCTGGCCGAATCTGTTTTGTTTGGACTGGACCGGCATGTTGGCGAATGAAGGACCCCAGACAATGTCGGGTTCGATCTCCTGGTTGTTTTTCCAGAGGGTTGTCCGGATATCTATCTCATATGTTCCGTCATAGAACGTAAAAATCTTTTCGACTTTGTTGCCTTGTTCGTCAGCATACGTGAATAACAATTCCTTAGACTCTCCATTATTGAGATCGATCTGAGTGGAAGAGGTTTTGAACAAAGCCTTGTTGATAGAATCATTAAAGTCAGGATCTTCTGTGTTTAGGGAAAAAGGGTATTCATTAAGATCTTCTGACGAACGGGGGACCAGCTCCATCTGTTCGCCTTCATCGTCTTGATATTCCGTTAAGGTCCATTTTTTAAGGACCGCTCCCCTGCTGCTCCATTCGGCGGTGTAGAGAGAAGTCTGGACCGTCACTTTTTGTTCCCTTTCGCCTGCAACAGGCCTGATTTCTTCTTTCTCTTCAGGCTCAGGTTCCTGGACTACCGTCTCTTCCGGCTGTGCTTTTTTCAAAACAGGCTCTGTTTGGGTTGTTGGTTGCTGGGGAATGGTTGTTTGGGGTTCTTTTTTGACAAACAGAGCTTGATAGAGAAATATGATGAGAAATGAGATAACAATGGCGATCAATAGTCTTTTTTCTGTACTCATAGTTGCATCCTTTTATGGGACTGGATCGACTCCTCCTGTATGAAATGGATGACATTTAAGGAGTCTTTTGATACCTAAAAAAATGCCTTTTGTCAGTCCGTATTTTTCAATAGCCTGGTAAGCGTACACAGAGCAGGTCGGGTAAAACCGGCAGTTATTTCCTAATAACGGAGAAATATAATGTTTGTATTTCCTAAGAACAAACAGTATCGCTTTTTTCATCACTTTGACTGCTTCTGATTTATGTACTCTATGGCTTTGATATAATCTTTCTGAAGATTCTTCCAGGGAGCCTTAATAATATTTTCTTTTGCGATGAAGACAAGGTCTGTGGAATCTTTCAATAAATTTTTTTTCCTCCTGTAAAGAGCTCTTATCCATCTTTTGGCCTTATTTCTCTTAACAGCATTTCCGATTTTTTTCCCGGCGACGACTGCCAGTCTTGATTGTCTGCCACCATTTGGGAGGTAGATGATGATGAAGTATTTACCTCTATATCGGTTTCCTTTCTTATATATTAATGAAAACTCCCTTTTTTTTCTTATCCTTTCTTTTGGAGTAATAGATTCATTCATTAAACGGAAAGTTTTTTTCTGCCTTTTTTCCGTCTGTTTTTTATGACGCTACGTCCGCCTTTTTTCTTCATCCGGGTAAGGAATCCGTGATTTTTTTTTCTTTTTCTGTTGTTAGGCTGATATGTTCTCTTCATCTTCTTTGTCTTTTTTTCGAATTGGTTTGGATAAGTATGTTAATAAACAATACTCTGTCTGTCAAGCCCGTTTTGGTCTTGTGTGCGTTCTTAATCCTTACACCATGGCCTTTTTCTTCGTAATAATCCGGCTTATTTGTTTTTTTATTTGACTTGGAGCCTTGAGTCTATTATAATTTTTTTTACATATGGACTACCTATCGGTCGGAGATAAGGTCATATATCCCAACCAAGGAATTGGGATTATTGAAGATATCCAGAAGCAGGATTTATACGGGTTTAAGTCAAGGGTTTGCAGTCTAAGGATTGTTTCCAACGATACTCTCGTTCTTATCCCTTTTTCAAGCGTGAGAGAAATGGGGATAAGAAAGCTGGTGAGTGAAGATAAAGTCAGAAAGATCTATGATTTTATGAGGGATGGAATCGTGGATGTGAGCAAGAACTGGAAAGGAAGACATAAGGAGCATGAAGAACTTATGAAAACAGGTTCTCTTATTGATCTTGCTTTTGTCCTGAAGAGCCTCTATTATCTCAATCTCACGAAGCCTTTATCCTTTAGGGAAAAGAAGATGATGGAAAAAGCCAAGGCACTGCTGGTGTCTGAGATATCAGAAGTGATTGATACTCCTAAGGATGAAGTTGAAGAAAGAGTGTTTAAGAATCTGTCCCTGTGCTATAAGGATACAGCCACCCAGATAGACTCCTGAGTTTCAGGCTGCTGTCATCCGAGTCTCATTACCTGAATGTACCATAAAAAATCCTGTGGCTCTCAATCTGCAAACAATCCGGATTTATTTACAATTCAACTGATTTATATTATAAATTACGGTGACAAAGGATTAATATTCCAGATAGGCATTATAGGCAGTGTGTCATGAGATTGGTGGCAAAGAACAAAAAGGCCTTTTTCAATTATGATATTATTGATACTTTTGAGGCCGGGATTTCTTTGGTCGGCAGTGAGGTTAAGGCCATCAGAGAAGGAAGGATCAGTATTAAGGAAAGTTATGTTGATATCAAAGACGGAGAAGTGTTTCTTCTTAACTGCCACATCAGCCATTATGAAGCAGCCAATCGTTTCAACCATGATCCGTTGCGTGGCAGAAAGCTTCTTCTTCACAAGCGGGAAATAAAGCGTCTTATTGGCAAGATCAGGCAAAAAGGATTGACAATCATTCCCACTAAAGTGGTGATTAATGATAAAGGATTTGTTAAAGTGGAGATATCACTGGCTAGAGGCAAAAAGGTTTATGAAAAAAGAGAAGCGATCAAAGAAAGGGAACAGGAAAGAGACTTGAGAGCGGAATTGAAAAGACACCGAAAAGGATAAAATATTTTATTTGAAGAGGGAAAAATGGTTCATATGAAAAAAAAGAAAGGGGTCATAGGAATTCTCACTGGCGGAGGCGATGTGCCTGGATTGAATCCAGCCATAAGAGCGATCACCATAAGAGCTCTTCGTGAGGGGTATGAAGTCGTGGGCATACGCAGAGGGTGGGCCGGTTTGTTAGATATGGACAGGGATGATAAAGAGTCGCAAAGTCATCATTATCAATTACTTACAGAAGACATAGTGAACAAAGCAGGGCGTACGGGCGGAACTTTTCTGCATACTTCGAGAACCCGGCCGAGTCATGTCCCTGATGTCAATGTCCCAGTTTTTTTAAAGGATAAGTACAATAAAAAGACAAATGACCTCACTAAAGAAGTGCTGAAAAATCTGGATTATCTTGGGATTGATTATCTCATCCCTGTGGGAGGAGATGATACATTGAGTTATGCTGTCAGACTGCATCACGAAGGAGTCAAGATTATCGGGATCCCGAAGACCATGGATAATGATGTCCCGGGGACCGACTACTGCATTGGATTCAGCACCTGTGTGACCCGTATCATTAGTTTGACTCATTCTCTGAGAACCACTGCCGGCTCTCATGAGAGATTTTTAGTGATAGAGGTTTTCGGAAGATATGCGGGGTATACAGCCCTGATTCCCACTATGGCGGGCGCTGCAAACAGATGTGTGATTCCCGAATATAAATTTAAGATTGAGAACCTGTGTGGATTACTCGCACAGGACCGCTTGACAAATCCCAGCAAATACTCAGTGGTTCTGGTTTCTGAAGGTGCTGTCTTTGAAGGGGAAGAAATGATATTTGAGAGTGATGAAAAAGATATGTTCGGGCATAAAAAATTGGGGGGCGTCGGAGACCTGATTTCGAACCAGCTAAAAGAAATATCTCCCCAGTACAATAACGGGAGAAGAATCAACGTCATAAACCAGCGTTTGAGTTATTTGGTGAGATGCGGTGATCCCGATGCTATTGATTCGATCGTACCCATGGCCTTCGGGAATTTAGCTTTGGACCTCATTCTTGAGAAGGCCTCGGGCAGGATGGTTTCTTTAAGAAACGGGCAGTATGATAATGTTCCGATTGAAGTGGTCTCAAGTACAAAGAAAACAGTGGATGTCAATAAATATTACAATACGGGAAGGCTGAGGCCTTATTATAAGAGTTTTAATTACAAGCCTTTGTTTATCATGACCAGCGACTACTGACTTTATTCATAAAATCAGCTTTTTTGATTGTGCGCAAGCCGGGCCGCTAATTTTATGGCCTCGTACATGCTGGTCGGATCAGCTGTCCCTTTTCCGGCGATATCAAACGCTGTCCCATGGTCGGGAGAGGTCCGAATAAAAGGAAGGCCGAGAGTCACATTGACTCCTTCGTTGAATGAGACAAGTTTGAAGGCAATGAGACCCTGGTCATGATAGAGAGAGGCCACGATTTTTTTGCTTTCTTTATAAGCTTTGTTAAAGACAGTATCAGGGGGAAAGGGGCCGCTTATGTTCACCCCTTTTTCTTGAGCTTCTTTGACAGCAGAAATGATTTCATCGATCTCTTCGCGTCCCATTATTCCTCCCTCTCCCGCATGGGGATTTATGCCCGGAACAAGAAGGTGGAATTTTCGGTTAAATGCCTTTTGGGTGAAAGTATCTAATCTTAAGAAAAAGTGATACAGGTCTTTTTTTTTGACTTTTTGCAGGGCCTTTTTTAAAGAGATATGATGGGTGAACAAAGCGACTTTCATGTTTTTAGAGAAAAAGGACATGATTGCTTCAGGATAATTTCTGGATAGGTATTCCGTATGACCGGCCCAGTCTATACCCGCAAGTTCCCATGCCTTTTTTGATATAGGGGCCGTGACCACAGCATCAAGAGTGCCTTTTTCCGCCTTTTCAACCGCTTTTTTAAAACAATTAAATGATAATGCGCCGTTTTCTTTACAGGGATGATTTGATGGAATTGACTGTGGATGAAAGGGCATATCATACACTGTGATTCTTGGGGATTTAAGTGTCTTTTGAGGCGTATAATCAGGAATTTTTCTATTAAAACCTACTCTCTCTATTTCTTTATCAATGATAAATCTGGGCCCGAAGAGGATGTAGTCTGCTTCCGGAAGGTTGGGGAAGGAAAAAAGGGCCTTTATGGTGACTTCAGGTCCTATCCCCCCCGGATCTCCTAAGCTGATTCCGATTGTAGTGAGCGCCATTTTTTTCAGGGAAAAGTGTCAGTCCTTATTACTTTTTGATTTGGAGCTTGGCTCCAGCTTGTACAAATACTTGATATTGTTTTTAAAGACCAAAAGATTTGGAGCGTTTTTACGGTTGATTTTCAAGCAGTTATAATCGTACCATTCGATTTGGCCTTCTATTTTATCTCCATCAACGAAAACGATCCCCATAAGGGTCTTTTTATTCATCTGTTTCAAATAATAATAGTTCTCCGCATAGGTATCGTAAGATGGGTGGGGTTTTTTTTGGGATATATTTTGTTTTTTACTCTCTTTATAATGGGAAAATTTTGGGCGTATTAATTTTCTGTTCATGTTATTCTCCGAGAAGCGGATTTTGCTAGAAGTACCTGATACTTATTTGTTTACAATTATAGCACTCCCTCCGAATTATTTCAATGACCCCGGGTTCGCAGGGAAGACAAAAAAAATCAGAAGGACACTATTGAAGGCAAGAACTTTTACTGATTTTCATTCGTATATTATAATAACAGAGAAGAACTTAACCAGCTTGGATGATGAACAAGTCGAGGTTGAAGAGACCAGGCCGGTCATAAGGAAGGAAAGATGGAAAAAATAAAGATAAGCTTTGGATTAGCGGTTCTCATTTTTTTATTGTTTGTGTCTGTTACATGTATTCCCATTGGCGAACTGCAGGAAGACTCCCGGACAGTAGAGCTTGAAGGGGCCCGGTTTGTTGAAGCGAGGTTTTATTTTGGCGCAGGTCAAATAGAGATATTCGGGGGAACGAAACATCTTCTGGAAGGAGTGTTTGAATACAACATTCAGCGATGGAGACCTGAGATCAATTACCGTATAGAGGGCTCTCAAGGATTTCTTTCTGTCCGACAGGGTGATTCATCTGGAATTCCGGCAGGAAACGGAAGGAACTTCTGGGATATCTATTTGAACGAAGATATCCCTCTGGATTTGATAATTGATATGGGCGCAGGAGAAGGGGACCTTGACCTTAAAGATTTGAACTTAACGTCACTCGATATAGATATAGGGGTCGGAGAGCTTGAAGTGGATATTTCCGGACGCTATCAGAATGACCTTGATGTTGTTATTGACGGTGGTGTGGGTTCCACAACAGTGTATCTACCCAGGGATACAGGTGTCATCGTTCAAGTGGATAAGGGTATTGGGTCCATAAGTTCAAGAGATTTCATAAAAAAAGGGAAATACCTTGTCAATGAGGCTTACGGGAAAACAGACGTTGAGATAAGAGCCGACATTGATGCGGGAATCGGGAGCATTACCCTAAAACTCAGATAAAGAAAACCTGACTTATTCATAAAAAGATGGCGATGTTCATTTGTCTTTACACCATTGATCCAGCCAATCGATGACGGTCTTGTGCCACAGTATGCTGTTGTGGGGTTTGAGAACCCAGTGATTTTCGTCAGGGAAATAGAGAAATTTGCTTGGAATGTGAAGGCGCTGCAGCGCGTTAAAAGTGGCCATCCCCTGAGTTTCCACGACTCTAAAATCATAAGCTCCGTGGATGATGAGCATCGGAGTTTTCCAATTTTTTACATAATTTACCGGGTTATGCTTTTCAAATCCTTCTGGATTTGTCCAGGGTGTCCCCATGTGGTCCCATTCAGGGAACCACAGTTCTTCAGTAGCATAATAGGCGAAGCGTTCATCCAGGTTACCATCGTGATTGACGAGGCAGCAGAATCTATCCGGCCAGTTTCCTGCGATCCAGTTGATCATGAATCCTCCGAAAGAAGCCCCTAAAGCCCCGACTTTGTTTCCGTCCATCCAGGGATAGCGTTTGAGGGCCGACTCAAGTCCTTTTTTCAGGTCTTCCAAAGGTTTTCCGCCCCAATCTCCGCGGATAGAGTCAGTAAAATCCTGTCCGTAGCCTACAGAGCCGTGAAAATCAACCATGACCACCGCATATCCGGCTCCTGCATAGACCTGAGGATTCCAGCGGTAATGGAAGTGATTTCCAAAGGAACCCTGGGGCCCGCCGTGAATGAGGAATGCCACAGGATACTTCTTTTCTGGATTAAAATCGATAGGTTTTACAATAATGCCGTAGACAGTTTCACTGTTCCAACCTTTAAATGTGAACTGTTCGTGTTCTCCCATTTTTGCCTGGGCGATTTTTTCTTTGTTCATCTGTGTGATTTGAATGATCCCGCTTCCGTCCAGCTCAGCTGAATAGAGCTCAACCGGAGAGGCCAGATGGTCCATACCGAAAATGATCCGGTTTGTACATAATTCGGGAGAGCGTAAATATCCATCCTTTATGATTGTTTTGATCTTTTCCGTTTCTGTATCTATGGAAAATAGGGAATTCTGTCCCAGATTCGGAGCTGTGGCGTAGAGCTTTTTACCGTCAGGAGACCAGCATATGGACGAAGGTGACAGGTCCCAGCTTTGAGTGATCACGCGTTTTTCACCATGGGGCCAGCCTTGAACAATAATCCGGAACCGGTCTGATTCGTATCCTGGCTTTTCCATAGCCAGATAAGCAAGGGCCTGACCATCGGGAGAAAAAACAGGCGTTGTATCCCATGCTTCGTTTTCTTCTGTTATACAGAGGGGCTTACTGCTTTTGTCAAAGCGAACAAGGTAAAGGTCGAAATCCGTGGACCAGGCCTCTTTACGCCCGGCATTACGTGCCGTAAAGATGAGTCCTTTGTTGTCCGGTGTGAATGTGATTTCTTCGGGGCCCCCGAAGGGCTGGGAGGGTGTGTCCGCATCCATTCCGGGCATGAGATCCTGTGCCTTTCCGCCCTGTGCCGGCATAACGAAAACATGGGACCTTCTGCCGTCTTCCCAGGTATCCCAGTGTCTGATGAAAACGTTTTCATAAATGCGGCCGCTGCTTTTTCGGGCTGCGATCTGGTCAAGTTTTTCTTTTGTTTCCTCAGGATCAGTGAATTCAGGATAGACCTCCATGGTAAAAGCAATGGATTTCCCGTCTCTGGAAACGACAAGATTTCCTACATCCAGGGGTTGGTGAGTAACCTGCTGGGCTTCTCCGCCATCTATGGGTACTCGCCAGGCTTGAGATGAGCCTGAACGGGTGGACAGGAACCAAATGTATTTTCCGCAGGGAGACCAGCGGGGATTAAAATCTGAAGCCGGATGGGCGGTGAGCTGCTTGGGATCTTTACCGTTTGTGTTGACCAGCCAGAGGTCTGTGCGGCCTCTGTTTTCGTCCAGATCCGTGGTATGG
Organism: uncultured Eubacteriales bacterium; assembly: GCA_964624145.1. GTDB lineage: Bacteria > Acidobacteriota > Aminicenantia > Aminicenantales > Aminicenantaceae > WJMT01. The sequence continues at coordinate 189,662 of CAZUXT010000002.1, forward strand.
ACTGTAAAAACGATGTTGAGTCCGTCAGGAGACACATGAGGGTCAGAAATTTGATTCATGGCGAGCATGTCGTGTACGGAAAAAGGATGCTGTTCTGCATAAATGCCCGATACAAGACCCAGAACGAAAAAAACAATGATGATAGACCTTCCAAATAATCTGCGCATTTTTCCTCCTTTTCTCGTGTTTGATTATATCATAAAGATTTTAATTGAAGAAAATTTTCAAACCTAGTACACTAACAAACTTAAAATTTTGAGTATTAAATTGAAGTCCAGTAATCATTGTATCTTAAAAACAAGAAATTCAGCCATACTTTTAGGGGCCCTGTTTCTGCTCTTAAGCGGTCTTGAATCCCGCCCTTTTGAAGAAAGACGCATACAGGCTGCAAGGATCACAGATCGAATCATAGTGGATGGGGTTTTAGAAGAAGCTTCCTGGCGGTCCGCGGGATTCACAGGATTCATCCAATCTGAACCCCTGGACGGAGAGCCTGCCACAGAAAAAACAGTCGTATGGGTGGGGTATGATTCGAGCCATCTTTACATTGCCGCCCATCTTTATGATTCCGAGCCGGAACGCATCATAACGAGATTGGGAAGAAGAGATGATGAGCTGGAGAGTGACTGGTTTATTTTTGCGGTTGACCCATATTTTGACAAAAGAAGCGGCTTTCAATTTGCTGTTAACCCCTCAGGGTCCATTATTGACGGCACTCTCTATAATGATGAGGGAAAAGATGATACGTGGGATGGAGTGTGGTCATGTTCCACAAGTCGAGATGAACAAGGTTGGTCTGTAGAGATAAAGATTCCCTACAATCAACTGAGGTTTAAGAAGAAAGATAAGTACATATGGGGAGTAAATTTTATCCGGGTCATTAAAAGGAAAAATGAAAAAAGCACTTTTTCGTGGATTCCGAAGGAGGAGAGCGGATATGTGTCCCGTTTTGCTGTATTGACAGGAATCGAAAACATCAAACCGGCACGCCTGTTTGAGATGCTGCCTTTTGCTGTGGGGAAAGCTCTGCTGGGCCCTGAGGAGGAAGGGAATCCTTTTCAGACCGGTGAGGAATTGACAGGCAATGCGGGATTTGATGTAAAGGCCGGCTTGAAGAGCAACCTCACTTTGAATATGACTGTGAATCCTGATTTTGGCCAGGTAGAGGTTGATCCTGCTGTGATCAATATCAGTGACCAGGAAACCTATTATGAAGAAAAAAGGCCGTTTTTTATTGAGGGTGCGGATATTTTCAGGTTCGGAACCGGAGGAGCGAATACGGTCAGGTATCTCGGGTGGGATAATCCCGATTTTTTTTACAGCCGGAGGATCGGCCGTTCACCGCAGGGCTCTATGCAGCCTTATGGATATGTGGATTACCCAGCCTGGACCACTATTCTGACAGCGGCAAAAGTGACAGGAAAAATCGGCAGGGGGTGGAACATCGGATTTCTGAATGCCCTTACGAACAGGGAAAATGCCACCATAAAGGTCGATGATGTGAACACAAAGCAGGAGATAGAGCCTTTTTCTTATTACGGAGTCTTTAGGGCACAGAAAGAATTCAATCAGGGAAACCAGGGGCTGGGTTTCATTGCCACTTCAGTGATACGGGATTTTAAAACAGACGAACTGGCTGCTGTGATTCCAGGCAAAGCGTTCGGTTTTGCTGTGGACGGATGGGCCTTTCTTGATAAGGATAAGGGTTGGGTTGTGACTGGCTGGCTTGGGGGAACGCATGTATCCGGCACCAAAGAAGCGATCACGGCACTTCAGGCCTCCTCCCTTCATTATTTTCAGCGTCCTGATGTTGATTATGTCCGTGTTGATGAGAATGCCACCTATCTGAGCGGCTGGGCCGGCCGTATCTTTCTAAACAAGCAGAAAGGAAACCTTGTCTTTAATACAGCTATTGGTGTCATGTCGCCGGGATTCAATTCAATGGATATGGGGTATCATACCCGGGGAGATGTCATCCACGGCCATATAGAAACAGGATACCAGACGTTCCATCCGGGCGCTCTTTTCCGGAACTGGAAGCTCACTCTGGCAGCCTGCCGCGGTTATGACTTTGGTGGAAACAGAATCAATGAAAATTACATATTTAATGCATTCGGACAGTTTCTGAATTACTGGTCCGCTGTTTTTTCCATGTCCTATGATCCGACAAGATACAATCATTATTTGACGAGAGGAGGACCGATAGCTGAGTATCCCTGGGGTTTCACGCGGAGCTTAAGCCTAAGCAGTGATAACAGAAAAAAGGTCATAGGCTCTCTTTCACTTTTTTACAGGACGCATCCTTACGGGGCTTACAACTGGTCTGTGTATGCTGGTTTGACATGGAAGCCGGGAAGCAATTTGAGTGTATCCTTAAGGCCGGGCTATATGTGGAGGCATTCAGCCGGGCAGTGGGTCACAAGCATTGAAGATGAGTTAAAAACAGAAACGTATGGTGTCCGGTATGTGATGTCTGATATCATCGTGGAGACCATCCCCATTGAAATAAGAGTGAACTGGACCTTTACGCCCAAGCTCAGTCTTCAGGCATACCTCCAGCCTTATATCGGTGTGGGAGATTATTTCAAATTCAAGGAATGGAGAGCACCGAGAACGTTTGCTTTTTATGTCTACGGAGAAGGAGACTCTACGATTTCTCTGAATGAAGGCGTGTATACATTTGATCCGGATGGCCCCGGCCCTGCTGAGCCTTTTTCCATAAGAAATCCTGATTTTAATTTGAAATCAATGCGCGGTACTGTGGTTCTCCGATGGGAATACAGTCCGGGCTCTACCTTTTATGCTGTTTGGACCCAGAACAGGGCGGATTACTCCTACCCGGGTCAGTTTGACTTATCAAGAGATATTCAGGCTCTGTTTTCAGCACCGGGCGATAACATATTTTTGATAAAGGTGAACTACAGATTCAAGCTGTAGTCTTACAGTTCAGCGAGTTCTTCTTCTACCTTCTTATTTTTTTTGTTTTTGCGCCCTTCGAAAAAGGAATAAACAACAGGAACAATCAACAGAGTGATAAATGTGGAGCTGAGCAGTCCTCCGATAACAGCACGGGCCATGGGGGCTTGGGCTTCACTTCCTTCCCTGAGTCCCATAGCTAGAGGTATCATGGCCATGATAGTGGTCATAGCTGTCATTAAAATGGGCCGCAGCCGTCTTCTCCCGGCTTCCTCAATAGCCTCTCTCATCTTCATCTTATCGCGTTTTCGGAGGAGGTTTGTATAGTCAACAAGAAGAATGGCGTTGTTGACCACGATGCCTCCCAGCATGATACAGCCTATATAGGACTGCATGTTGAAAGTGGTGTTGGTAAGAAAGAGCATCAAGACGACTCCTATGACAGCCATGGGAACCGAAAACATAACAATGAACGGATCGCGGATGGACTCATACAGCATGGCCATAATCATGTAAACAAGGAGAATAGCCAGAATGATGCTGGTCAGCAGTTCCCGGAATGCTTTTTGCTGTTCTTCAAAGTCTCCGGTGAAAGCAATGGAAAAATCTCTGGGAACCGGGACAGAACGCAATCCTCTGCGGATATCGTTCTGGATAGTACCCAGATCCTTTCCCTCATAGTCAGCCGTGATGTTAACAATCCGCTCCCTGTCTCTTCGCTCTATACGAACAGGGCCTCTGCGCGAACGGACATCCACAACATTGCGGAGACTGACCTGTTCTCCGTCTGAATTGGTCAGGGTAAGGTCAAGGATATCATCGATATCCATGTATTCCGAATCTTTGACTTTGACCAAAATCCGGTACTCATATCCCCCTTCCCTGTACATGCTGGCCTGGCTTCCTGACAGAACGGTTTGAAGTGTACTTCCGATCTGGCTCACGGTAAGTTTCATATCCGCTGCTGACTGACGGTCAATGTGAAAGAGTTCCTCAGGATTTCCCACATCCCGGCTCAGCCTTACGTCAGTGATCCCTTCCACGTTTTCCGTCACGTTTTTGACCTGCTGCGCCAGTTCTTCGCTGGTATCTAAGTCAAAGCCGCGGATCTCGATCTGGACTCTTTCCTCAGACCCGCTTCCTCTAAAAAAGAACATGCCTCCACTGGCGCGTGTCCGGATAATGACTCCGGGAATATTTTCCAGTGCCGGACGGAGGGCATTGGCGATTTCCTGGCTCGAACGTGAGCGGTCGGGCTTGAGATTAACGGTGACGCTCCCGCTGTTCGCTCCTCTGCGCCAGCCTCCTCCCCCAAAGCTTTCTTCGAGGTCCTCAACCTCCGGAACTTCTGCACGGATTATATCTGTGACTATTTTGATCTTTTCATCCATCAGATCTAGTTTTGTTCCAACTTCCATTTCCACGCTGACACGAACCTCTCCTTCGTCAGTCGAAGGCATGAATTCGCTTCCCACGAGACTGATGAGAGCGATGCTTCCAAGGAGAAGAGCTCCCGCGACACCCATAACAAGGGTCCGGTGGTCAAGAGAATAATGAAGAAGTTTTTTATAGCCGTCCTCCAGCTGGGAGAAAAAGTTACGTATGGAGTTGGCCAGTTTTCTCAATCTCCGGTTTGAATTTGGATTTTTAAGGTCAGAGGGCTTTAAGATACGGCTGCTCAGCATGGGCACTAAGGTCAGGGCCACGAATAGGGAACAAATCAAGGCAAAGCTCACCACATATGCCAGCTGCTTGAACATGATTCCGGCCATCCCGCGTATGAAAACCATGGGCAGGAAAACGGCCAGAGTGGTTAAAGTACTGGCTACAATAGCTGAGGAGACTTCCTGAGTTCCCACAGAGGCCGCTTTAAAACGCGGCATGCCGGACTCCTGCAGCCTGAAGATATTTTCAAGAACCACAATGGCATTGTCCACGAGCATCCCGATGCCGAGGGCCAATCCTCCCAGAGTCATAATGTTTAAGGTAAAGCCTCCGAAATAAATCAGGGCAAAAGTGGCAATGATAGAGATAGGGATGGCTGTTGCAATGACCAGTGTGCTTCTTATGTTTGTCAGAAAGAAAAGCAGAACGAAGACAGCCAGAATTCCCCCGTAGATAGCGGCAGAGCTTACATTGCTGATGGCATTTTTTATGTACTGGGAGCTGTCAGTGACCGAGATCATCTGGATTTGCGGGATATCCCGCTCTATTCTTTCGACTTCTTTCAACACTCCTTGAGCCACAGCCACCGTGTTTTTTCCAGACTGTTTGTTGATGGCGATCCGGGTTCCGGGGATTCCGTTAACGCGTACGATACGCGTTATTCTTTGGTGTGTATCGTCTATACTGGCAATCTCTTTGAGCAGAATAGGAACGTTGTCGCGGAAAGCCACGACCGTGTTTCTGATCTCGTCGAGATTGGTGTAAGCGCCGGGGATCCTTACCTGGACTTCATAGTTACCTTTTTCTATGATTCCCGCCGGTGTGTCGATGTTTTCCTGGCGGATTGTATTTATAACCTGATCCAGGGGAAGGCCTAAGGCTTTGATTCTGTCCGGGTATAAGTTGATTTGGATTTCCCGCTGATGTCCACCCCACACATCAACGGAGGCGACACCGGGAATTCGCTCGATGCGGTAGGAGATCTGTTCGTCAATGATGCGCCGGGTTTGCACGGGATCCAGGTTACTCAAAACCCCGAGTATCAGTATGGGGAACTGGGCGGGATCGAATTTTCTGAGCATGGGTCTGTTAACTTCCTCGGGAAGACGGGGCACTACCCTGTCAAGCCTTTCCCGGATATCATCCGAAGCCGCATCCAGGTCAACGCCCCAATCGAACATGACTCTCACCGTGCTGCTTCCCTCAGAGGAGATGGAATACACTTCTTCCACTCCTGGAACAGCACTCATGGCCTCTTCGATGGGCCGGGTGACCAACTGTTCCATCTCTTCTGGGCCCGTGTTTTGATAGGAGGTGGATACGTTGAGAGTGGGATAGGTTATTTCCGGCATAAGGTCGATGGGAAGCCGGCTCAGGGCTACGAGTCCAATGGCTACAATAACCAGAGTCAGCATAACTGAAAAAACAGGACGCTTGATTGAGAAATCGGATAGCTTCACAGTTGGCCTCCTGGAGAATCTTGTTTAGGACCGGCTGGTTTATATAAAGATTCCAGATTGAGTTGCGCTGTAGCCATGTTGTCTTCGGGGAGGATGATCCCGGCTCCATCTTCCAGAAGATGCTGTCCCAGCACGACCACAAATCCGGATAGTTGAGAGGGTTCAAGTATCTCTGCTTTTTCCCCCTCCACAATACCTACCTTGACAGGAACGAAATTGGCTTTCTTGTTCTCCAGGTCCGCTAAAAAAATGCCCTGCTGAGAGTTTCTGTTAACTAAAGAGCTGTAGGGAATAATGGTGGTCTTTTCGTGTTTGTCAAATTCTATCCGGGTGTTGATGAACATCCCAGGTTTGAGAAGAAATTCAGGGTTTTGGATTTCAATCTCAATTCGGGCTTGACGCGAGGTTTCTTGCAGCAGCGGGGCTATCCTAACCACCCGTCCGGGAAAGGACTTGCTGGGGAAAGCAGTGCTGGAAATGGTGACACTTTGATTCAGGGCCAAACGGAAATAATCTTTATCTGTCACATGGATGACAGCGGTAATGGGTTGGAGCTCTATAATGGAGAGGATGGATGTGTTTGTGGACAGCATGGCTCCCTCATTGACAAATCTTTCCCCCACGTAGCGAGAGTTGCTTCCTTTTTCCCAGGTGGCTCTAATACGGGTATAAGAGAGACGGACTTGAGCTGTTTTTAAGGCTGCTTCTTGGTTTTCCAGTTGGGCTTGAGCCACTTTATACCGGGCTTCCTGCGCAGCATACTGGGCTTTAGCGGCATCGAGCTCTGAATCAGATTGAATGCCCTTTTTGTGCAGAGTGACAGCCCTCTCCAGGTCCCTTTTAGCGATTTCCAGAGCGCTATTGGCCTCTTCAAGATTGGCTCTGGCAACTTGGAGATTTGCTTCAGCTTGTATGACTTCCTGCTGGTACTCTTCATCTTCGAGTACGGCCACCAGTTGATTCTGTTGCACTTTGTCGCCTATATCAACAAACAGTTGTTCGAGCTTTCCTGAGATCTTAGGGGCGACTGTGAATTGGGTTTTTGGGATCAGACTTCCTGAAAACGTCCCTATATCTATGATAGAGCCTTCTGTTACCGGAGCGATTTCAACAGCAACAGAAGTCGGTCCCTGGTTTCCACCTGCCCTTCCGCCTAAAGCTTTTTGATATATTTTCCACCCTATAAATCCTACAATGAGGATGCATATGGTAGCGATGATCAGATTTCTTTTTTTTAAACTCTTCTTTTTTGTTTCTTTAGTCATGATTTTTTCCTTTAGAATAGAACCTTAAGTATTTAGACGAAAATTATATCGATTTTCTTTCCTTTTAATTATTTTTTTATTGATATTCGATTTCCAAGTCCTGGGCTTCGATTCCTGTGCCTTGGACTCGATAGAGATCGGCCAGTGATGTGTTGTAGTCTACAATGGCCCCCAGCTCCATAATCTGTGCGTCAGCCAGGTCCCTTTGATACTCAAGGATAAAATAATTGGTGCTCAGTCCGACTTTGAATTTTTCCTCTTCAGCTTCAAGCTTTTTTTGTGCCAGTTCGCGGGCTGCTTTGTAGGCCTGGACCCGCTGGAAATTAGTCTGGACGGCCCGGACAGCGGTCTTTACCTCAAGGAATATTTGCTGTTCCTGCTCTTTAATTTTCAGATCGGTTTGCTCTTTGTTGAGTTTTGCCTGGGCCACTAGACTGCGGGAGAAGATATTACTTAAAGGGTAAGAAAGAGACAGGGCTACGGACCAGTTTTTGTATCTGAAATTAAAGGAATCCCGGAGAGCGTCCAACCCTCCTCCTGGGATAGTCCCGATGATATTGCCGGTTAAGGCATTTCCGCCTTCATACAGGACTTGGCTTCCGGAAACGCCGGGGCTCCAGTAAGAGGCCTCAAGGCGGAGGTCGGGATTGAGCTGGTTTCTGGCATAACGGAGCTCAAACTGCATGTTCTGCAGCTCTATTCGGGTGGATTGAAGTTCAGGCCTGTTCTCCATGGCAAGGCTCAGGGCTTGTTCGAGGCTGTGGTCTTCTCCTATAACAGAAGGTGTATCTGTTGGGACGATCTTAACCAGAGCGGAGTTCGGGATCTCCTTTTCCAGGTTGACAATGGTTTTCAGAAGGTCTTCGTTATTTTTGATCATGGCCTCTGCTTCCAGAATATCTGCCTCTCTGGTGGCCACATCTGACTGGGCTGTAAGGATTTCAATGGGAGGAAGAGTGCCGGCGTCTATTTCAGCCTTGTTTTTTTCCAGTAGTTCCCTGGCCAGTTTTAATGACTGCTGGCGCACTTTGAGATTTTCTATACTGTAGAAAAGATTCCAATAGGCATTGATTGCCTGATAGATGGTTTCTTCCAGGGCCTGCCGGAAATTCTCTTCGGATATGTAGCTGTTGTTCTTTGCGATGATGATATCCCTGCGGCTCATTTGAAAGCCGAAATCCTTCAGCAGCGGTTGGCTGAAAGAGAATCGAAGAGTGCTTCCATAACGGGGATTGATAGTCTGGAATCTCCGGCTCGTATCAGACATATATCCGTTGAGACTGAGCGATAATGTTCCTCCGGTTGGCACGATTTGGGTGATTTGTGTTGAATAATCATTGGAAAGTGTGGAAACGGTTTCCGATGCATCCAGGAATGAGTAAGAGGCTGAGCTGGAATCCTGCTTGCCGTAATTCATGGTGAGAGACGGAATAAATTTTTCATTTGCGTATCTGACAGAGGCATCGGCGATTTTCGGAGTGATCCTTTGCACAGCAAGACCCAGATTATTTTGAACTGTCTTAAGGATGCATTCTTTAAGGGATAAAGAAACAGTATCCTCTGTTTGCCCAAGCAAGAAACAAGGGATTAATAATATAAAAAATATCAAGACTCTTGTGACTTTACTTATCATTATGTCCTCCTAAAAAATTTCTTTGTATTTTGTATAAGAATTTTAGGTTAAAATGTGAATTATACACCATAGCGGGGGAAAAAATACACTAAAGTAACAATTTTCTCCAGTAATTATCATTACCACGCTGATACATTTAAGATTAAGGTAATGACCAGAATATATTTGGTTTGGGCGGCATTCTTTAAAGGTTCGAAAATGAAGGCATGCCCAGGAACAGATTTAGAATCGGATAGAGAGACAGCTCACTCCCCCGTCCATTTTTTCAAATTCTGACATGTTAAGCGCTCTTATGTTGAATCCCTCTGACTTTATTTTTTTGTACGTATCAGGAAAGCCGGCGGGCATCAGCACAGAGTCGTTTATTGAGATGCAGTTGGCTGCATAAGATTCTTGAGGGCTTACCGTGATTTTATGGAAAGCCTTAAAATAGGAGAGGCCGGATATTTCTTTTCGTATAATGAATAAAAACCGCTGTAAGTACTGCAACGAAAAGATTCCCGGGGTTTTTTAGCAGGGGATTATCTCTAAAAAAGGTTTTACTCCTGGTCCTTTATAATAACCTCAACTTTGTCTTGAAGCAATTTTTTGAAAGTAACAGCATCTTCAATTGTTCCTTCGGCTAACCCATAGTGAATGGGAATGGCGATTTTGGCTTTGACATCCAGAGCGGCTTCAGCAGCTTCCTCTACACTGTTCATGGTGTAGGTCTGGCCCAAAGGGAGCATGGCAATATCACAGGAAAATGTTTTCATTTCCGGTATTCTTTCGGTATCACCGGCATGGTAAATTCTGACCCCGTCCAGGAGAAGTACATACCCGACCCACTGGTAGGTTTTGGGATGGAAATCGGTTTTGACCACATTGTAGGCAGGTACGGCTTCGATAAGGATATTTTGAACATTCTGGCTTTGGCCTGGTTTCAGAGTTACCACCGTATTGTTGAATTTGGCTTTGATCTCTATCGCGCAATCCTGGGGTGCGACAAAGGTGGTTTTTTCGGTTCTTACCTTTCCAATATCGGGGAGAGAGAGGTGGTCCCCGTGTCCGTGGGTAACCAAAATGATATCCGCTTCATCCTTGTTTTTGATTCGAAAGGGATCAATGTAGATGACCTTTTCTCCGGTGGTTATTTTAACAGCAGACTGGCCCAGCCAGTGGATATTTTTTACCATCTCCTGAGGGGTGCTTGTTTCCACTTTATTGCTGAACAAATTCGTTGAAAAAAAGAAAAAAATCAAAAATAAGAGTAAAACAATTCCTCTGTCTTTCATGAAGATCCTCCTTGTTTATCTAATATTCTCATCACTTCCTTTAATTGAAGAACTTTTCCTGCTTTTTCATTTACAATCCTTTTGATCTTTTGTTAGTAGTATTTACGTTTCATTTTTTAGGATTGTTTATCAATTTTACTTTTAATGATAAGAATTTGGTTTTTTTGGTGGTGACAATTTTCCCTCCATTTCATCAAATTCCCACTCTCTAAGCGACTTCATCACCCATCATATACACAAAAAACATCTCCATTCAACAAGAAACCCACGAAAAAGAAAGAACATCTTTCCTCTGTGGGCATTGGCATAGAGGCCGTAATAGCGGACCATAACCTGTCCTTTGTCAGGGATGTGAGGTAGCCCTGACTTTGGAGTGCACATTGAATCCCGTATGACGCCAGTGAAGAATCTTTTGGACAAAGTTTTGATTGAATAAATTTAAAAGAGAATATTTTCTATCATTGGATGAGTTAATAAGAGAAAAGTATTTTAAAAGGAAACTCAATTAGAATCGGATAGAGAGACAGCTCACTCCCCCGTCCATTTTTTCAAATTCTGACATGTTAAGCGCTCTTATGTTGAATCCCTCTGACTTTATTTTTTTGTACGTATCAGGAAAGCCGGCGGGCATCAGCACAGAGTCGTTTATTGAGATGCAGTTGGCTGCATAAGATTCTTGAGGGCTTACCGTGATTTTATGGAAAGCCTTAAAATAGGAGAGGCCGGATATTTCTTTTCGTATAAGAATCACGCCTTTATCAAGATAGTTGACCCCTGATTTGAGATGAAGCATATTTGTGACTTCTATGAACACAGAGTCATATCCGTATTTTTTAAGGATTCTGCTGAGCTGTTCTCCTCCATTCTGGTTTGTTCTTTGGGAGAGGCCGATATAATATTTATTGTTGATTTGCAGGACGTCACCACCATCCACAGTACCCGGTTTTTTTATTTCCTCTGTTCTTCTGTACCTGGAAAGCACTTCTTTTATTTTCGCTTCTTCCCCGCGCCTTCTTCTGTCTCCGGGTCTTGTGATGACCGCACATTTTTCATTGACCACGGCGGTGTCTTCCACAAAAGTGGAATCAGGAAAGTCAGGATCTTCTTCAAGCATAATCAGTTTAACACCACAGTCTTTCAGTGCCTGACAGTAATCATTGTGCTGTTTGAGGGCCAGTCCGTAGTCAGATTTTCCAAGATCAGAGCTGGTGATCCCTTGAGAGAAATTTTCCGGAGGTATTCGGACAAGAGCTTTTGATACAGGCATGGAGGACAAAACTTTATCTTCTGAGTGCGGCTTTGGTAAAAATATAATCCGGGATTTCTGCGTTGAATACCATGGAGTCCACGACAAACTCTGTTCCTTTTCCTGACTTCAGCACATCTTTAAACAGGGCATGGGTGGGCACCCAGCGGTTATCCATTTTTTCGACATTTTTCACTTCAGTGGTTTTCAGTAATTTTCCCCCCCGTGCAAACCGGTCCTCTTTCAATGTCACAAATCTTTCCTTATCCACCCATATCTTTCTGGAATGATAGGCAATATCTTCCTTAATGGAAGTGAGTTCCAGCACCCAGCAGGGACGGTCCATATAGAGCTCTTCTCCAGTAACCTGAGCGCTGTACATATTCTGCAGTTTGGGATCTTCCATCATGTCTTCATACGAGAGATCTGATCCCATAACAGACTGCCTGAGCATATGCCCTGAGATCTGTATGGTCCGGTCTGTGGACGGGGAATACATCCAAAGCTGGTCACCGAGTTTGAGCATTTTGGTGCCTTTTTCTCTGGGAGGAGCCAGGTACTCGGTAAAAGACTGGTCATCTCCCTTGACCCAGGTCTTTGATGTGACTTCCCGCGATCCCCGGCGCCCGTGAATGATCATGGTCGCCACCATGATTTTATTGTCAGATCCGTAGTTCTCATCTAATTTTTCCAGGATCCATTCTCCTTTCGGGAACTGTTCTTGACCTGTAAGACCTGCTGTCATCATTAAAATCAAAAGAAATAAAAGGATATATGTCATATGTTTCATGTCTCTAGCTCCTTCATCAACTGAGATGTTTTTCTCTTGTAGATGCCCAGGCCTGAAAAGAGGCTTCCCAGGAAAGTAGCTGCCAGTCCCGGAATAAACCCGATATAGTGACTGACTGCATTGACATCAGCCCGGAACGTATCAGACATCATCAAGGTGGAGTTTTGCATCATAAAAGCGATGTTGATCCCTGTTTCCTGAAGATAGTAAGAAACAAGCAGACCGAGCGCGGTTCCTATGATTGAACCTATGAAACCAATGATTAGGGATTCTGTGATCAGGGATCTGTAAAGATGACCTTTGTCTTCTCCTATAGCCAGACGAACTCCGATTTCTCCGTAGCGCCTTAGGCTTCCCATCAATCCTGCATTCCATAACACAATGGACATAACCACAATAAAAACTATGATAATAACCTCTCCGTAAATATCAACCATCCCTAATATGTCTTCCATCCCGCTCTGTTTGAGAAGAGTGCCCGTAAAGGGAGAGAATTCATCCTCTTTATCACTGTATTTTGAATTGAAACGTTCTGCGATTTCTTCAGCTTGTTCATTGTCATACAGGTTGGTTTTAAAGAACCCCAGCACTTCGCCGGCTGCGTTTTCCATATTCAGCACTTGCTGGATATCGGTGATATCGGCAAGGATGGTGCTGCGGTCCATGGCAGTGACCCCGAACCGGATGGTTCCGGTAACCGTAAAGTTGGCGATGGCCATGCTTCCGTACATGGTGGCGCTTATCAAAGTGGCTGTTTCTCCCATAGATATCCCGAGCCGTTGGGCGAAATCTTCGGTAATGAGTATTTCGCCTGATTCCTCAGGGAGCCTTCCCCTGAGTATGGAATCCCGGAGGTTCAGTATGTCCTTTTCAGGGCTGTCTTCTGACAAAAGGTCGACCGCCATTCCCATACAGGGCCCCTGAACTTTTGTTTCGCCTTTTTCATCCGGTATGTCCAGAAGGCCTCCGAATTTGACTCTGGAAGTCCATGTCAGTTCCGGAAAATCCTGTCTTAAGTTATCCAAAAGCTGATTGACCCCTATGTATGCCAGGTCATTGGGAGACTGATCTACTTCATCGGCATAAGCCCGGCTCATGACCCGGAGATGACCTGTATTGTATTTGGCTGTGACCTCCACCCAATTGGACTGGATTCCATTTATCCAGCTGAATCCCACCACGGTTAGAAGAACACCTGCGGTCACAGTTAAAACCGGGAAAAGGCTTCTGGACCGATCTCTTAAGACTCCTTTGATGAGAAATTTTATCATGAGGTTTTTCCTCTCAGGGCATCAGTAGGTTTGAGCTTAGCTATTTTTCTTGTGGGGAGAAAACTGACAAGAGTTGTGACCACAAGAATGAGGAGTGTGGTTCCGACAACAAGACCAGCGCTGTAGACCGGGAATATTTTTTCTCCTATGGCAAATCCATAGCTGTCCATTGATTCCGGAAGCGGCCATCCTGTTTTGGCAAACCAGGTTAAAAAAGGTATTCCGTACAAAGCCGCCACCAGAGCAGCCAGCACTGCGTGCATGGCTCCTTCAATAGTAAAAAGCCTTATGACTTTGGCCCTGGTAAAACCCATGGCCATTAAAGTGCCGATTTCTTTTTTTCTTCGGAAAATCGATAAGATCTGAGTATCAAAGATGGCCAGCATAGCCAGAAGGAGCAGAATGACATAGAAGATCGAAGACCCTGATGTTTTGGTCTTCACAAGTTGTGTTATATCTTTAATGAGAAAATCCAGACTCTTGAATTCCCATCCGCTTGCCTTGGGTGGGTCTAAGATATTTTTATCAACGACCAGGAGGGTGGCTTCCTCTTTCATATTTGAGAGTTCCCTTAATTTTTCAAGGGGGATCCATATCTGGCCCTGGTCAATGGACTGGACAGTGGTTCTCATGACCTGGACGATAAGGGCATCCCTGGCATCAAAGGTCCCGTTTGCATCCCGCCATCTCAGTGTGACTGTGTCTCCGGCTTTAAGGCCCGTGCTCTCTGACATGCGGTTCCCGATAACAGCGGGAAGTTCTTCGGTTTCTTCTTTTAGGAAATACGAAGGAAGGGATATGATCTTCTGGTCAGGGTCGATTCCTTTTATAAGAAGGGTCGTCATTCTGCCTTCGGGATAGGCTGTGCCCTGGATGATAAGAACAGGGGTAGCCCTGCCTTTTTCAATCATGTCTGTTAACTCTTCAGGAGGTCTTCCGTGGGCGTCCTGAAGGGAGAGAGGGTCATAGGGATCGTAACTTTTGTGCCAGTACTGCCCTCCGGCATATTCCGCATCCACCAGGGAAGTCACAGCTTGATTGTTCATTCCTTTTAAAACCCCCTGCATCCAGATGATGACCACAAAAGAAAAGGAGAGAACAACGACATTCAGCCATGTCCTGAGCCCTGCTCCTATAAGGTTTCTGAATGCCAGTTTAAACAAGGTCATGGATTTTCTCCTTTCCTATGGGGAATGACCTGTTCGTCTTTGGCCACTCTTCCGTCAAAAAGGGTGATTTTGCGGCGCAGGTACCGGATGACTTTTTCATCATGTGTGGCGAATATGAAAGTCGTGTCCAGTTCTTCGTTCAATTTCACCATTGTTTCTAAAATATTGTAGGAATTTTCTGCATCCAGGTTGGCCGTGGGTTCATCCGCTAATATGATGGCTGGCTCTTTGACCACGGCCCGGGCAATGGCTACCCGCTGGCACTGGCCGCCGGAAAGTTGAGCCGGTCTTGATTTGGCCCTGTCTGCCAGTCTGACCCAATCCAGGGCCTGCATCACTTTCTTTTTCCGCTCTTCATGGGTCAGTCCCAAAAGCAGCAGGGAGACCTCCACGTTTTCATAAACATTGTATACAGGGAGAAGGTTGAATGTCTGGAAGATAAAGCCTATGTGTTTTTTCCTGAGAGCGGCTGCCTGTTTGTGTGAAAGGGAACTGATTTTCTCGCCCATGACCACAGCGTCTCCTTTTGTAGGGGTATCCAGAGAGCCCACAATATTCAAAAGCGTGGTTTTCCCTGAGCCGCTGGGGCCTACGAGGCCTGCGAATTCACCGGTTTTGAATTCAAGGCTGACATGGTCAAGCGCAACCAGCTCCTTCCATCCAACCGGATAGATTTTGACCAAATCCTGCGTTTTAATTAAAGCTGAATTCTGCATTGGCACCTTCCTCTCGGTTAATAGTTATATACTACCATAATTTGAAATCCGGTTCCTGTAAAAAGGCTGCTTTCCGTATTTGTCTGGTAAATGAGAAATTCTTCAGGATTCCAGAATCCCATGACATATATCTGCCACCTGTCATAAGTCCTCTGCCAGTTGATAAACCTGTAAAAGTCATGATTTTCCCAGTCATAATAGACTATCCCTGAAAGGGAATCCAGCAGCCCCAAAGGATAATTGAGCGAGACAGCTGAGAACTCAAGTCTCTCGCCTGAAGAGAGAAATTCAGAACTTTGTCCGAAAATAAAATGTTCTCCCACGGCGTTAAGTCCGTTTCCGATACCAAAAGTATAATCGATCCCTAAAGTGAGCATCTGCTGCCAGGGATAAGGAAGCCAGGAAGAATTTTGTTTGAATACAGCTCCTTCAAACCACAAACCAATACCGATATCCCATTTACCGTCCAGGGCAAAGCGGTTTTCCGGGATATTTTGTCCGTCAGTCAGAGATATTTCCGGAAGCGTTTCCTTTATATCGATGGTGCGGTGGTGAAAGGAAAACCCAAGCTCTCCTTTCCCTGCAGGGATTTGGGCTCTTCCCCCGAATTCAGCCGTTTTATCAGAGTTTGGGATAAACTCCCACCCCTTGGTGTCGTTGTTTCCGTAAAGCCCCCACAGCCAGATATTGGCATTGTTTAAAAAGTAATAGCGCAGCAGTAATCCGTAAACGCCGTCTGTGAGCATGAGAGGATCCCTTGGGTCCATCCGGTCAAACCACATCAATGGCCGGAACATGAAGGCAGAACCAAAGTTTATTTTTTGAAGCCCCAGCCTTGCTTCAAAACGACTCGTGGAAAAACGCACCCACATTCTATAAGGCTTTATGTTACCGTCTGATTCAACATCTTTCACAGAATGAAAAGTCAGGTTCCCGTAAGCATTCAGTGAAAATTCGGCATCCAGGGTATATCCTTTATCAGAGGAGTGTTCCATGGAAAAAGCAGGGATATACCGGAGCCCCAGAAAAGGATGGACTGCTTTTTTGGCGCTTCCTGCCAGCCAGCCCGTAATCAGCCCTTTTGACTGGATTGTCTGGGGATATGAAGCACCTGCAGTGATCAGGAGCATCAAAATGATACATGCCGGTTTCTTTTTCATAAGAGGTTTGTATGCTCTATGCTTTGATTTTAGGTCAGACATTCTCTATGTACGTTTTTTGTTCCTCTTTTGTCAAGGCTGATTTTCGAACCAAACATGGCAAACAGGGCCGTTTCATGATATATTCATAAAGAGTAAAGGAGGTTCCTATGAACAAAGACCACACGTTAGAAAGCAGGCCTTCCCTGATTCCCATTGAGCAGATCGCAGCCAAGATCGGGATAGGCAAAGATGAACTGGAGTACTATGGAAAGTACAAGGCGAAAATAAACAGAGAAGACAATTATAATCCCGAAGGAAGGAGGGGAAAGCTGGTCATGGTGACCGCTATGACTCCAACTCCCTCCGGAGAAGGGAAAACCCTTACCACTATTGGCCTTGCGGACACACTGAACAGCATGAAGAAAAAAACGACCGCAGCCCTCCGGGAACCTTCCTTAGGGCCGGTGTTCGGTCTCAAAGGAGGCGCCACCGGAGGCGGGAAAGCCCGGGTCGAACCTTCGGATGAAATCAATCTTCATTTCACTGCTGACCTTCACGCCGTCACATCTGCTCATAATCTTCTTGCAGCCATGGTGGACAACCGACTGCATTTTGACGGGCCTGGAGGCCTACTGGACTGCAGGCGTGTGACCTGGAAACGTGTCTTGGACGTGGATGACCGGGTTCTCAGAGAAGTAATAGTGGGGATCGGCGGTCCTCTCAGAGGCATCGCCAGGGAAACAGGGATGGATATAACCGCCGCTTCTGAAGTCATGGCTATTCTTTGTCTTTCCAAAAACATAAAGGATTTGAAAGAAAGGCTGGGTAATATCACGATTGGTTATTCTTCTGAGAGAAAACCTGTTTTTGCCCGCCAGATCAACGCACAGGGTTCTATGGCCGCTCTTCTCAAAGATGCCATGAAACCCAATATTGTCCAGACCCTTGAAGGGACGCCTGCTTTGGTTCACGGAGGTCCTTTTGCCAATATTGCCCATGGGACCAACACGGTAATAGCCACCCGGATGGCGCTTCAGCTTTCTGACTACGTGGTCACAGAAACGGGATTCGGTTCAGACCTGGGTGCGGAGAAATTTTTCAATATCGTAGTAAGAACGGGTCATATTCCTCCGCCGGATGCCGTGGTTCTGGTCGCAACCGTGAGAGCGCTGAAACATCATGCGGGAATCGAACGCAAAGACCTTCAGACAGAAAATCTGGGTGCCATTGAAAAAGGATTTGAAAATTTACAGAAGCATATTGAGAATATGAAAGGTTTCGGCATTCCTCTGGTGGTGGCTGTGAATCGGTTCACTTCGGATACGGATGCGGAGATAGAAAGAGTAAAATACCTCTGCCAGGGAGAAAACACTAGAGCGGCGGAAAGCCGGCTTTGGGCTGAAGGAAGCGAGGGGGGAAAAGAATTGGGAGAACAGGTCATGGAGGCAGCGGATAAGGACAAACCGGACTTTAAACACACCTATGAATCAAATATATCGTTTGTAGAAAAAATCGAAAAAGTGGCCAGAAACATCTACGGGGCCAAGTCAGTGGCCATGGAAGGAAAAATACGAAGGAAGATCCAGCGTATTGAAGAAGAGGGCTTCAAGGAACTTCCCATATGCATTGCCAAAACCCAGGCATCCCTGTCAGATGACAAAGAGCTTCTGGGGAGGCCTGAAGATTTCATTCTGATAGTGACCGATGTTTCGGTCAGTTCCGGAGCCGGATTTGTTGTGGTGTACTGCGGGGATATCATGACCATGCCAGGGCTTCCCAAGACGCCGGCTGCGGAACGCATTGACATCACTGATGATGGAGAAATAACCGGCCTTAAATAATAATCAACCTTGATTATAAATAGCTGTGCAATCCGGCTAAAAGGTAATTCACTCCAAAATAAGTAAATAGAGCAGCCACAAATCCAATCACAGCTATAATGGCAGATCGCTTTCCCTTCCAGCCCATGACCAGCCGGGTGTGGAGATAGAGAGCGAACACAAACCATGTGATAAGGCTCCAGACTTCCTTTGGGTCCCATCCCCAGTACCTTCCCCAGGCCTTATAAGCCCAGATCATTCCGAAGACCAGCCCTCCCAGAGTGAAGAGAGGGAATCCCACGGCAATACATTTGTAGGATAAAAAGTCCAGCCTTTCAGGAGTGAGGTCTTTTTTTTGCTTGAACCGGGCTGATTTTTTGGATTCTGTTATGAGATACAGGATACTGGTCACAAAGGCCATGGCGAAAAAAGCTTCTCCCAGAAGAGTGACAGAAACATGCAGCCACAGCCAGTAGCTCTGCAGGGCGGGCATAAGAGGTCTGGCCTCTTTGGGCATCAGGGGGGATGATGCAAGGGCCATGAGCACGATGATGATCAGTATGAAATAGGGTCCTGCTTTTCTTATCTTGTATTTCCCTTCCATTGATACATAGACAAAAGCCCCGCACCAGGCAAGAAAGGAGAGGGATTCATACATATTGGTAAACGGAGCATGGCCGCTTTCCACTGTTCTTGCTATGAGGGCGGCGGTGTGTATGATAAATCCTGCAAAGATGATTTGATAACCTGTCCGGGCCCACTTTTCTTTTTCCGAGAACAGATAAACAAAGAGAAAGGCGGCTGAAACCGAATACAAGATAAAGGAAATCAAAAAGAGAGCGCTCTCCGTCATCCTGATCTCCTGAACGATTGGAGTATGCTATCAAATTCCCCTTTAAACGAATCCTTTGCCTTTTTTGCCGTTCCTCCTGCAGAGACCCTGGTGTGCTGGTCTTCTTGCTGTATCAGAAATCTCAGTTGCCTGGGAATAAAGTAAAAAGCCAGAAAAAGGCCGCTCATCACAAAGAAACACCCTGCCCAGATGAAAGGCACCCCCGGGTCTCTGGCTATTTGTATGACCGAATAGGGCTCTGCTTTAAAATCCTTGAATTCTAAGGACAGAACCGAATCCCTTTGGGGACTCCTGGTGTTAAACTCAGGGTATTTCAGGAACAGCCATCCGGAGAACACAATCTCTCTTTTTTCCGAGATTCTCACATACACAGCCGGATTATTTGGCTCAAGAGAGCGTGTGGTCACCTTGTTTTCTTTAGTGAGAACAAAATCCGGGACAAAATACACAGGTTCTATCTCAATTTCTTTTTCTTTGATGGATTTTTTCTCGCCCACTCTGGTTCTGATGGATTGGGAAAAAGCATTTTCTGTTTTTCTTTCCAGTGCAAGTTCGACTTCGGGATTTCTCCAGTTCCATCCATAGCCGCTCTGATAAAAAACAAAGCCTTTAAAGGAAAGGGGGTGATTGACTTCAATGGTTTTTGTCAGAATGTTCTTGTTGTTTTTGATGATGGAGAGAGTGCTCTTCCAGTCTTTGACACTTCCATCCTTGTAATAAAGGGTTTCGAATCGATTGAGTTTTAACGAAAAGTCAGCCCCGGGAACGGATTTTGTTTCTTCCGCAGCAAGCGCTACATTTTCTCTGAAACCAGCGGCCCCGCTTATAAAGCCTCCTAAAATCACGATCAAAATTCCCAAATGAACGATATCGGATCCGAAAAGCCCCAAAAATCTTTTGCGGCCGAGGAGAAAGAGACGTCCCTGGGTTGATTGCCCTTGAACCTTATAGCCTTTTGAGCTCAGAATTTCCTTAAGCCTTTTTTCTGCCTGGGGAACAGATTGGGGGCATGTAAATGATTTTTTTAGGCTCAGCGTCTCCAGTTTCTTTTCTTCGGTCATTATTTGAGGTTTGAATGCCTGCGTGATTTTTTTCTTGATGCGGGTGAGGGAGCAGACAATGATATTTATAGAGAACAGAACCAACAAAAAAAGATACAAGGGGGATTGGTAGAGACGCGTTATCCCCGATTTTATAAGAAAAGGTGCCCAATCCCCGTATTTTTCTGTATAGGCTTCAACACTTCTTCCTTGGGGTATAAGGGTACCCAGGGTGGTGGCGAGAGTGATAACGATGAGCAGGAATATGGAGATTTTTATTGATGAAAAGAACTTTATCACTGATTTGGAGGCTCTTTATCCTCTATTCCACCGCTCCAGCATTGGGATGACAACGCTGAATATAACAGCAAATAAAAGCGATGTCTCCCAGTCTATCTGAGCCTCACCATGCGCTATAAGGCTCCACAGCAGTGTGACCACTCCGGCTACAACGAATGTTATGACAAAAGTGACAAAAAAATTTAAAAACCAGCCTCTCTTTTTCACTTTTCCTCCTCCTATGCTTGCTCTCAATAAATATCTTTAATATTTTCCTTAATCCCAAATACCATATCAATATCTTTATTATAGCGCAAGATAGAAACAGCAGCCATAATCCCAAAAACAATCATTTTTTTGGGCTGGAAGTTTTTTGGAAGGCATACACATCCTGATGATTGTCCCAGCCTCTGTTTTTATGGTAGATAAGCTTTACTTTATCTCCAAAAAATTGGTCTACAGTCTCATTAACAAAAACCTGAGAACAGATTGAAATTCCATAATTGGATTGACCCGGGTATGGCTTGAAATAAAATCCACTGTTTTCAATTTGATTTTTGATATCATCCGGATTGAGGTCATCCAAACCATAGGAATTCAATTGATTTAAGCATTCTTTACCGTGGGCGGTGAAAAGGATGATTCCCTTTTCTTTTAGTGATGAAACCAATGTCATGAGTAGGTCTTTAAAATCCTTAGAATTGATGTGAGTGAACAAAGAACCGACCCAAACAAGGTCATAGGATATTGGGAATTTCACTTTTTTGAAATTCTTATCTGATTGAACAGGAATGACGTTAAATTCTTTTTTACAGAATTTTAAAGCATGTTGGTCTATATCGCCACCGTAAACGTCAGCCTGTGGGAATGCTTTTTTGATAAATCTCAGGACTCTTCCGTATCCACAGGGAAAATCCAAAATGTTTGAGATTTCCTCAAGAGCCATATCCGCTTCATTCATGGCGGACTCGATGAGTTTCGCCGCAGATATACCCACACTTTTGTAATGATCGCTGTTGTTTTTTATCAGGCTTTGATCATTAAAGTGAATATGGCCTGGAATGCCCGGGTATTTTCTATAACCCATAAAAACCTTTTTGATATAGAATCGAATTGATTTGGATATTTTGAGCAGGAGCTGGTTCTTATTTAAAAATTTTTTTATTGATTTCTTAGTTATCAATTTATCTCCGGCTTTATTGACTGGCAAACAGGTTATTTGTGTTTTTGATTATAATTTCTGTGCATATATTTCACAACCTTAAAAATTCTATGATTGTATGGTTGGTGTTTTGGGCTGAGGTGGAAAAATAAATTATTTAGTCTGAACTCATAAGATAATCATGTATAGATTTTGCGGCTCGCTGGCCCGCTCCCATGGCACTGATTACTGTAGCTGAGCCACTGACTATATCCCCTCCAGCCCAGACTCCTGGTTTTGTTGTTTTTCCTGTTTTTTCGTCAGCAATAATCGTGCCTTTCTTTGTGAATTCAAGATCTTTATCGCTGGCTACAATGAGAGGATTAGGAGTAGTGCCTAAGGCTACGACTGCAATATCCACATGCATAATAAACTCACTGTCAGAAATTGTAATAGGACGCCGTCGGCCGCTTTTATCTGGTTCCCCTAATTTCATTTTATGGCATTCCATCCCCTCGAGCCAATACCTCTCATCGCCCAAAAATTTTTTAGGATTGGTTAAAAACCTAAATTTTATACCCTCTTCCTTGGCATTTTCTATTTCTTCCTGACGAGCCGGCATCTCTACTTCAGAGCGGCGGTACACAATAGAAACTTCATCTGAACCAAGCCGAAGGGCAGTCCTGGCAGAATCCATGGCCACATTCCCTCCTCCGATGACAGCTATCCTTTTTCCGACTTTAATAGGTGTATAATAGTCAGGGAATTTATAGGCTTTCATTAAATTGACCCGGGTTAAAAATTCATTGGCAGAATAAACACCATTGAGATTTTCTCCGGGAATATTCAAGAACATGGGCAGACCAGCTCCCACACCTATAAACACAGCCTGGAAGTTATTGTCTAAAAGCTCGTCAATGGTCATTTTTTTGCCCACCACAGAGTCTAATTCAATTTGAACTCCCAAAGATTTCACATAGTCAATTTCACTGTTGACAATATTTTTAGGCAGTCTGAAATTTGGGATTCCATAGGTTAAAACCCCTCCAGGAATATGGAGAGCCTCGAATATGGTCACTTGATGTCCTAATTTGGCTAAGTCAGCAGATACGGTCAGACCAGCTGGTCCAGCTCCCACCACCGCTACTTGTTTCCCTGTTGGTTTTAGTTTTATAAATGATTGACCAGAAGATTTCAAATGCTCTTGTTCCCAATCCGCAACATAGCGTTCCAAACGACCAATGGCGATGGGAGCGCCCTTTTTGGAAAAAACACATTTTTCTTCGCACTGGACCTCCTGAGGGCAAACTCTCCCACATATACCAGGAAGGCTGTTTTTTTCTTTAAGTATTTTTAAGGCTTCGGGCATATCATCATCCTTTATAGCCTTAATAAATCCAGGAATGTTTATCTCTACAGGGCATCCTTCAATACAGGTCGGATTTGGACATTGAATGCAGCGGTCTGCTTCATTTTTTGATTGTTGTGAGTTATAGCCCAGAGCCACTTCATCAAAATTTTTAATCCGAATATTTGGTTTTTGTTTAGGCATTGGGACTCTGTTAAGGTTGATTTTTTCCATAATGACTCCAATCTAAAATAGCCGCTGCATTAAGAAAAATGCTGTTCAACGGCTATCTTCTCTTCATTTTTATAGATGTTGTTACGTGCGGAAAATAATTTCCAATCGACCTGGTGTCCATCAAAATCAGGCCCATCCACACATGCAAATTTGGTTTTACCTCCCACTGAAACTCTACATGATCCACACATGCCAATTCCATCGATCATTATCGAGTGAAGACTGACAATAGTTTTAATGCCATATGGGCTTGTAATGTCTGAACAAGCTTTCAGCATAGGACCTGGTCCCATGACATTAATCCGATCGATCGTGTCTCCATTTTCCAACATTTTTTTTAATATCATGGGAGCGGGCCCTTTTTGACCGTAGGATCCGTCCTCTGTGGCTATGATGAGTCGATCGCTTGCCCCCGCCAGGCGATTCTCCCAAAACACCATCTTTTTATTTTTTTGCCATATAAGAGAAGTGACTTTATTTCCTTTCTGTTTCATGGCTTTTGCGATAGGTATAATGAAACCGGCAGCAACTCCTGCTGCAAGACAGACGACGTGGCCGAATTTTTCAATCTGAGTGGGCAAGCCCAAGGGGCCCGCAAGGCTAACAATAGAATCACCTTCGTTCAACAAAGCCAACTTGAGCGTGGTTGCTCCTTTCTCAAAAAAGACAACATCAATGCTTCCTTCATTTTCATCCCAATCAGCAATATTGAGTGGAATCCGTTCCCCCTCTTCATCTATTTTAAGGACAACAAACTGACCTGGTTGGGACTTTTTCGCCAAAATAGGTTCCTTGATTTTTAATAGATTGATTTTAGGGGCTAATTTTTGTTTTGATATTATTTTATACATTGATCAATCCTATCTCTTTCCTTAAATTTTAAAATCATATTTGAATTGAATAAGATTTGCCCTCAATCTCTTTTTCTTTTTCATAAATAAGAATCTGGGAAAAGTCAATTTCAGGAAACTCTGAGGTGAGTTTTTCGTATTCCTGTTTGCTGATTTCCTCATAAGGGGCTAACTGGTAAACCGTGTTGTCTTTGGGTAAAAATGTAAGGCCACCGATGATATCCCAATTTTCATACAGCCAGTTAGCTACTTTTATCCATTCAGCATCATTTGTGAGGATAGTCTGCGAAGGATTGTGTTCTGTGTAGTTTTCTTTAACCATCTTCCAGTATTCCAGTTGATCGATGGCACTCAGGTCTTTTTTAAAGGTTGATTTGTCTGGGGCTTTGATCGGGAAATCAAAAACATAAGTGGTGGCCGAAGCCTCGGTTTGCCCCACTTCTGGATGATAGGGAACCTTTTGTTCTCTCAGCATCTTGCAGAGAGGATCTCCGGCTGAGATCCGGATTCTTCTGATATAATAAGGGCTGTGCCTGGGATGCATTCCCGGAGCTGCGTTGACTAATTGAGAGACTGTTCCAGATGGTTTGACTGAAGTGACGGATGTGGCAGGATTGATGTTCAGTTTCCGGGCATATTCCTTGTTTGTTTCTAAGATTTTTTTGTAGATTTTTTTTAGAACCTTGGGATGGCGCACAGCAGGGCAGTCCCATTGACCGGTGATAGAGACTCCGAGCAGCCTTTCTTCTTCACAATTTATCTTCCATTCTCTGGATATATAAGGGAAATCCGTAAGACTTGCCTGATAAGTTCCTAAAATTGCAGCTATTTCAGCTTTTTTTAATAAAGATTGTTCTGTATCTTCCGGCCGGGCCACAACTTCAGTGAGATTGCAAAACTGCCTATCTCTGAGTGTGATCTCTCCACAAGGATTGGTCCCTGAGGTTTGCAGGTGTTTTTTAAATTCCTTCCATCTTCGCTGGGGCATCTGTTTTTTTAGACCGGCTCTATTAAAAATACCTCTTTCTCCGGTGCCGCTTCTTGCTAAAGACAGCCATTCTTCCATAAATTTGGCTGCCGATGGTTTTTTGTTATAGACAGCTGAATTGTTAGCCATGGATCGCTGAGGATTGGTGATGTAGTAATGGCCGTTTTTTGAATCTCTTATTTTGTCATCATCTAAATCAGAAAGTGAGATAAGAGCGCTTCTCCTTACTCCCCCCATTTCCACTAACTGCCCGATCTTGCAAATGATATCATGAACATCCAGGCTGCTGAGCCTCATCCCCTGTTTGTTTAAGATTTTCTTTCTGGTAAAATCCAAAAGTGATGTTAAGGGCCCGGGTCCGGAGCTGATCCCTCCCATTGTCTTTAATCGTGCCCCGTAAGGCCTTATTTTAGGGTAATCATATTTGATATTCTTGCCTTCATACCAGGTTTTCATTCCTAAGGTCAATGCATCACCCCATCCTTCTTTGCTGTCCTCAATAACGTGGACAGGGAGTGTTTCTCCGGTTTGATGTTTTATGATAGGAAGCTGTTGGACATTTTGATTTTCCACTGAGAATCCTACTCCGGCTCCGCACATAAGAAGATACATGATTTCAGCAAAATCTTTGAATTTGTTAGGAGCTATATAAGAACAATTATAGGTTGCCACATGAGTGGCTCTGGCTGCCGTTCCTGCCGCCCAAATAAGACGCATGGAGGGCATTGTTTTTTGATTGAGGATATAATCTCTAATTTCTTTGTATTTTTCTTTTGTTATTTTGTCTCCTAAATTTTCGCGCATAAAATCAATATACCTATTCACTGTTTCAATCCAGGTTTCTCTCCTCTGTTCATCAGAGAGCCACCGGGAATAGGATCTATAATAGATAAATTCTCCTAAGGTATCTCGGAAATACGTTTTGCTTTTCTGAGCGAGGTCCTTGACTTTTTTTGGGACAGCTTTTTGCTTTTGTCTGATTTTAGCTCTTTCTTGGCGATACAAAATATATGACTTGGCTGTTTTCGGAAAATCCATCAAGATGAGTTTTTCTTCAACCACATCCTGGATGTCTTCAATACCCGGAATATAATTAGGAAAAAATTTTTTTTCTAATTCTTTAACCCCTTTTTCTGCAACTCGGATAGGATCTTTTTCAAG
>CAZUXT010000003.1:0-14364 GCA_964624145.1 uncultured Eubacteriales bacterium
GAAAAAAAGTTGGTAGCGGGGGTTGGATTTGAACCAACGACCTCCGGGTTATGAGCCCGACGAGCTACCTGACTGCTCCACCCCGCGGTCTCGAATGATTATAACACAGGAACCATGAGTTTTAAAAGCACTTTAATCAAATTATTTCAAAACGAAATATTTACTTGACATCAGTAAACACCAAAAAATATAATGGGGAACTAAAAAATGGCGGTTTTTCTCTTTATACTACTAAGCCTAACCTGTATAGGTTCCATCCTGGGGATGATCCTGTCTAAAAACCAGGCTCACAGCGCCCTTTATCTGATTCTTGCCTTTGTGTGTACCGGCGGACTCTTCGGTCTAATGAGCGCACCTTTCATTGCTGTCGTTCAGATCATCATCTATGCAGGAGCCATTATGGTGCTGTTCATATTTGTAATCATGATGATTGATATCCGTAAGGGCTTTTCTCCCGAGAGAAAAAAATGGATCCTCTATCCCTCACTGGGCATTGGGCTTGTTCTCATCATCGAGCTTATCTTTATTTTGAACAACGCCCTGGGGCCTTCAGAGGCCAAAGCAGCCGGGACCATTGGAAGTCCCAAGATTTTAGGCAAGATCCTTTTCACTAAATACCTGTATCCTTTTGAGATAACATCGGTTTTGATCATTGCGGCTCTTGTCGGCGCACTTGTTCTGGTAAAAAAGAAGGAAGAGAAATGATACCCACATATTATTTTCTGATATTAAGCGCTGTTCTTTTTGTCATGGGAACCGTTGGATTTCTTATCAAAAAAGACCTGATCACCCAGTTCATGTGTGTGGAAGTCATGCTGAATGCCGCAAACCTGGCTTTTATCGCCTTTGCCAGGTCATCTTCGTCCTTGAACGGGCAAATCATCGTATTTTTCATTATCACGGTGGCTGCGGCTGAGGCAGCCGTAGGATTAGCCATAATACTACATGTATACAGGCAGAAAAAGTCCATAAAAACAGAAGACTCCAGTTTAATGAAAGGATAAAATGAGAGATATATTCTGGTTGATTCCGCTTGTTCCGGCTCTCAGCACTCTCATTCTCGCTGTTTTCGGGGAAAAACTTCCTAAAAAATACATCTCTTTTCAAGCCTGCGGAGCGGTCTTTATTTCCTTTCTGATCTCCCTTTACTCCTTTTTAGGACTTCTCAAAATATCCCCAACTGAATACCCGGTTGTAAAAAATCTCTTCACCTGGATCCATTCGGGAAATTTCCAGGCAAACCTTTCCTTTCAGTTCGACCCTCTGACCGCTGTTATGGCTCTTGTCGTCACGGCCGTCGGATTCCTGATCCATGTTTATTCCATTGGATATATGGCTGAAGACAGAAGCTACAGCCGGTTCTTTACTCTGATGAACCTTTTTACTTTTTCCATGCTTGTCCTGGTCATGGCTTCCAATCTGGTGCTCATGTTCGTGGGATGGGAAGGTGTGGGATTCTGTTCTTATATGCTTATAGGGTTCTGGTTCGAAAAGCATTCTGCAGCCAACGCAGGAAAAAAAGCTTTCATAGTCAACCGGATAGGAGATGCCGGTTTCCTGATTGGAATGCTTTTTATTCTTGTGTATGTCGGAAGCGCTGAGTTTACAAACATAAATAATGCTGTAGCCAGCGGAAGTCTTTCCCATGGCTTAGTGACCCTGATCGCCATACTGCTTTTTGTGGGAGCGACCGGTAAATCAGCACAGATCCCGCTCTATGTCTGGCTTCCCGATGCCATGGAAGGCCCGACTCCTGTGAGCGCGCTCATTCATGCAGCCACTATGGTTACGGCAGGCGTGTATATGGTAGCCCGGATGAATATCTTTTATACCACATCAGAAACAGCCGGTTCCATCGTAGCCATTATCGGCGCGGTCACGGCTGTTTATGCGGGAACCATGGCGCTTACGCAAAATGACATTAAACGGGTGCTTGCCTACTCTACGATCTCTCAAATAGGTTATATGTTTATTGGCTGCGGAGTTGGGGCTTATGCCGCAGGAATATTCCACCTCTACACGCATGCGTTTTTTAAGAGCCTTCTGTTTCTTGCAGCCGGGAGTGTGATGCACGCTCTCTCAGGCGAACTGGATATGAGAAAGATGGGCGGATTGAAAAAGTACATGCCCTATACATACCCCACATTTCTCATAGGGGCCATCGCCATAGCCGGGGTTCCTTTTCTTTCAGGCTTTTTCTCCAAGGATGCCATACTGACCGCTGCCTTTGCACAGGGTCAGTATTTTGTGTGGGCCCTTGGCATTTTAGGAGCGGTTCTTACAGCCTTCTACATGTTCAGGTTGATTTTTCTCACTTTTCACGGCAAAGAAAGAATAGAACCTGAGGTTAAAAAACACATTCATGAATCTCCTCCGGTCATGACGGTTCCGCTTTCCCTGCTTGCTTTTTTCTCAGTCATAGCCGGGTATATCGGACTTCCGGTCGTGCTTGACAAAAATGCCAACTGGTTCGATCGTTTTCTGGCGCCCATCATGCATAAGGGGCATGGGCATGAGGCTCATTTGGGTATCGGGATAGAATGGCTTTTGATCTTGATATCCGTTATCGTGGCTTTGACCGGTATTTTCATTGCTTATTTCTTTTATCTTAAAAAACCTTCGATTCCGCATACACTAGTGAGGCGCTTCCCGTTTCTCTACAGGCTTCTCTATAACAAATACTATATTGATGAAGCCTATGATTATGTATTCGTAAGGCCAACCCTTAAAGGGTCTGAATTCGTTTATGATAAATTCGATCTTAATGTCATAGACGGGGCTGTGAACGGAGCGGCTTCAGGAACCGGATTTTTCGGGAAAATATTGAGTTTTCTTCAAACCGGTTTTATCAAGGACTATGCTTTGATTTTTTTACTGGGAGCTATCATTTTATTAGGCTTGTTGATCTTTTAAACCATGAATATACCACTTTTATCTATCGTAACATTCCTTCCGGCAGCAGGAGCCCTGCTGTTTATCTTTATTAACCGCAAACAGGAAAATCTCATCCGCTATACAGCTCTTTTTATAAGTATTATTAATTTTATCTTATCGCTTTTTCTTTATTTTAACTTTAACGGACAAACAGCTGAACCCCAGTTTGTGGAAAAAGCAGATTGGATCGGATATGGAATCAACTACCATATTGGAATTGACGGGATCAGTCTCTTTCTTGTGCTTTTGACCACCTTTCTGATGCCTGTTGTCATCCTGTCTTCCTGGAATTCGATCCAGAAAAAAGTCAAAGAATACCATATTTTCATGCTCCTTCTCGGAACCGGCATCATCGGAGTGTTTGTCTCCTTGAATCTCTTTCTTTTTTATGTCTTCTGGGAAGCTATGCTCATCCCCATGTATTTCCTTATCGGCATCTGGGGAGGCAAAAGAAAGATATACGCCACCTTGAAATTTGTACTTTTCACGATGTTCGGCAGTCTGCTCATGCTGGTCGCTATTTTCGTTCTCTATTCTATTTTTTACAAAACGGCCGGAGCCTATTCGTTAAATATATTCGATTATTATCAGCTTGTGTTAAACCCAAACATTCAAATGTGGCTCTTTCTGGCTTTCGGGCTGGCCTTTGCCATAAAGGTCCCCATGTTTCCTTTCCATACCTGGCTTCCTGACGCCCATGTGGAAGCCCCCACAGCCGGTTCTGTTATACTGGCAGGAGTTCTGCTGAAAATGGGCACCTATGGTTTTCTGAGATTTGCCCTTCCTCTTTTTCCTGATGCGGCTAAAAAATTCATACCTTACCTTGCGGTGCTCAGTTTAATAGGGATCATCTACGGAGCACTAATGGCGCTCATTCAAAAAGATGTGAAATCCCTTGTTGCCTATTCCAGTGTCAGCCATATGGGATTGATTATGCTGGCCGTGTTTGCACTGAATCTGGAATCACTGGAGGGGGCTGTTTACCAGATGCTCAATCATGGATTAAGCACAGGAGCCCTGTTTCTCTGCGTGGGGATACTCTATGAAAGGGCCCACACCCGCATGATCAAAGATTATGGTGGTGTCAGCCGCCAGATGCCTGTTTTTGCCGCTTTTTTTCTTATCTGCATGCTTTCATCCGTAGGTCTTCCGGGTTTAAACGGGTTTGTGGGAGAGATCCTGTGCCTTTTTGGAGTCTTTCAATCCAGTAAGCTGCTGGCTATCCTTGGTGTTTCCACCATCATACTGGCGGCTGCTTATCTGCTATGGATGTATCAGAGGGTTATGCAGGGGCCGCTGAAAAACAAAAAGATTCTTAATTTTAAAGACCTGTCAATAAGAGAAATCGGATTTTTGGTCCCCATCATTGTTCTTATGTTTTTCATGGGAATTTTCCCCAAGCCTTTTTTGAGAAAAATGGATGCCTCTATCGAACATCTTTTGAAACAGGTCCATAGAGCGGAAACCTATGTGGTTGACAAAGAGGCTGACAGAAGACCTTCTTTAAGGATTTCTGAAATAGATATAAACCAAAACACAAAAGAAAACAAAACCGAGACCGATGACAATGAATAACACTTGGACACTGCTGCCGATCCTTTTTGTTCTGACAGGGTCTATCCTGGTGCTTTTATTAGAGGTATTCCTAAAGAGGGAAAAAAAGGAATATCTTGGCTTTGTTTCCATCATATTTCTTTTATTAAGCGGTACCTCATGCATCCTTTTCTGGAACAAAGGTTTTTCCTATTTTAACGGAGGCCTTTTCCTGGACAGGCTGGCTCTTCTTCTGTCACTGCTTTTCATCATAGGAACGGCTCTCATCATTCTTATCTCAATGAAATATCTGTCACTCCAGGACACAAATCACGGAGAGTACTATTCTCTCCTTCTTTTTGCGCTCATAGGGATTCTCATCATGGTGTCATCCACTGACCTCATCATCATTTTCCTCGGTCTTGAAGTGCTGTCCATGTCAAGCTATGCCCTGGCAGGGCTTAAACGAGGCGATGAAAAATCAGGGGAAGCCGCATTAAAATACTTTTTGCTGGGAAGCTTTGCTTCGGCCTTCGTTGTGTACGGCATCGCCCTTCTTTACGGAGCATCAAGGTCAACAGAAATCTTTTCCATCATCAATTATCTTCAATCTGATTCCACACAGACCATCCTTGTCATCTCAGGACTGGGCATGCTTATTATAGGTTTTGGATTCAAGATCGCTATGGTGCCTTTTCATATGTGGACCCCTGATGTGTACGAAGGTTCTCCCACTCCAGTAACCGCTTTTTTCTCAGTCTGCCCCAAAGCAGCAGGTTTTGCGGTTCTTATCAGATTGTTCGGACCTTACTTCAGACAGATCACTGACACCAAAAATATTTTTGTTGTCCTCTGGCTCCTAGCTGTACTCACTATGATCGCTGGGAATCTTTTAGCTCTCAGACAAAAAAACATAAAAAGAATACTCGCCTATTCAAGTATTGCCCATGCAGGCTATATCATGATCGCTATCCTTGCGCAGAGCTATTACAGCCTGGTTTTCTATTTGACCGTATACTTTTTCATGAATATCGGAGCTTTTTCAGCTGTTATTGCCTTAAGCAAACAAGACAAAGAATACCTGGAACTCGATGACTATGCGGGAATAGGCTTCCGTTACCCCTGGATCGGTGCGGTTTTATCCGTATTTCTTTTATCCTTAGCTGGATTCCCTCCAACCGGAGGTTTTTTAGCAAAATTTTATGTTTTTTCAGAAGCCGTGCATAAAGGACTGACTCCCCTCGTTATCATCGGAGTCCTGGCAAGCCTCATCTCGGTCTTTTATTATTTAAGGATCATCGTCTATATGTATATGCGGGAGCCTTCTTACAGCTTTAAGATATACGAGAACAATCCCGCCCTATTCCTGGCCCTTTTTATCTGTTTATACGGAGTCATCCAGTTGGGCCTTTTCCCGGGAAACGTGCTTCTGTTCATTAAACAGGCGGTCGCTTCCCTCCCCTTTTAACCAACCTTTTTTAAACTATAATCCTGGTTATTCACGAGCCGAACTTGTATAAGCTTGAGGAAATTCAGGTGTGGTTGAAGCGACATTGAAGATTTAGCCTTCGGATGAGGCTTTTCGAGGGAATCCAGCGAAGCTGGACGCTGAGTATGTCTGACCCACGGACGGGGGGAGTTACGCAAGCGCCGAGAAAAACGAAGGAGAATGGCGTTAAAAATCTGAAGGGAGCACAGGCCACATCTGAATTTCAGATCGGCTCGCCCGAAGGGTAAAAGCTGCCGATAATAAAAATTAAAGAATAAGCATCAAGAAACGAAATATTCTTATATGGTTTCTTAGAGAACTAGAAAACTGCTTAGAACTTACCTGGTTATGTATATGCTATCGGCAGCTTTTATGAATAACAAGGATAAGGACTGGAGTGGGTCATAAGCCGAATTCTGTCCCCGCTGTTTCATGCGGGTGGTGGTTATTTATCTGACCCAGTGATTGCTCAATGGGTTAAGCGGTCTACCCGCCCCATGAGACGGACCATCTCCTCAGGGCCGATTTGGCCTTGCTCCGGATGGGGTTTACCGTGCCACTGGTGTCACCACCAGTGCGGTGAGCTCTTACCTCGCCTTTTCACCCTTACCCCGAAGGGCGGTGTTTTTTCTGTGGCACTTTCCTCCGGTCACCCGGAGTCGCCGTTAGCGACCATCCTGTCCTGTGGAGTTCGGACTTTCCTCCCCTTCTTTTTCAGAAGGAGCAACCACCTCGCCCACTCCAGTCTTTATTTGAATTCCGTACTGTTCCAATTTTTTATATAAATTGCTTCTCGGCGTATCTATACTTCGTGCTGTCTGGGAAATGTTCCATTCATTTTCCTCAAGCTTGGTAAGGATGAATTCTTTCTCTGCTAGTTCCCTAAAATCTTTAAGGGTCTTTACTTTGCTCTTTTCAGGAAAACAAATTTGCGCATCTCCTTTTATGTGTTCCGGAAGGTGATCTTTATCTATGATCTCATCTTCTGTCATTATAATAAGCCTCTCCACCACGTTTTTCAGCTCTCTGACATTTCCTTTCCATGGATATTTTATCATTATTTCTATGGCGTCTTCAGTGAATTTTTTTAGCTTGAAATTGTTTTCATCAGAATAAAGCCTGCAAAAATAATCTATGAGCAGTGGGATATCATCCTTTTTTTCTCTTAAAGGTGGAGAATAAAGAGGAACAACATTAAGACGAAAATATAAATCCTCTCTAAAACTTCCGTCTTTAATTTCCTTTTTCAAGTCTTTGTTCGTAGCAGCGATGACCCTGACATCCACCTTCTCGACCTTATTGGACCCGACTTTCTGCACTTCTCCTTCTTCAAGAACCCGGAGCACTTTGGCCTGAGTTTTTAAACTCATGTCAGCGACTTCATCCAGAAATATGGTGCCCCTGTCTGCCATATCAAATTTTCCCTGTTTTTTTTCAGTTGCCCCTGTAAAGGCTCCTTTTAAATGCCCGAAAAGTTCGCTCTCTATCAGCTCCTCAGGGATGGCGGCGCAATTGACCTGAATGAACTCTTCATCTTTTCTCCGGCTCTTTTCATGAATGGCTCTTGCGATCAATTCTTTTCCGGTCCCGCTCTCTCCATATATGATGACAGTCGCATTAGTGGGCGCTGTTTTCAGTATTTCCTCCCAGAGCTTGGCCATCAAAGGATGCTGACCCACTAATTTATACTGCTTTTCAGCTTTTTTACTTAAATCTTTATATTTTCTCAGCAGTTTCTTTTGACTTAAAGCGTTTCTTACACCCAGAAGCACCCGTTCCCTGTGAAGAGGCTTCTCAAAAAAATCAAACGCTCCCAGTTTTGTGGCTTCTACGGCTGTCTGAATGGTTCCGTGTCCGGATATCATTATAATCTCAGGAGAATAAGGCCTTCTTTTAAGGTCCTTTAGTATTTCCAATCCGTCTTTATCAGGAAGTTTTATATCAAGAAGGATAAGGTCCAGCCCTACTGTTTCGTCAATGATCCCATAAGCTTCCTCTCCAGTGGAAGCCTGAAGAAAGGTGTATCCTTCATATTCAAATATCATTTTTAAGGATTTGCGTATGTATTCTTCGTCATCGACAACGAGAATCTTTTCTCTTTTTTGCTTTTTACTCATTTGCTTGCCCTATTCATAAAAAAATACCGATCAAAGCCTGCCATTTGATGATATTACATTCCGTTATAAATGGCAATATGGTGTCACTTTACATTCTTGATAAAATGAAAGGATGATATATAGTATATAATATGGTGAAATTATGAGCGGCGGTAAAGGCTTTTTTATCCTAGTTTTTCTCGTGCTTTTTCTTGTTCACCCTGTTTGGGCATTTTCCGAAAATGATGAGGCCTCCAGTTCAAGTTTTAGTCTCAATAACGGCCTCAGAGTATTTCTTTATAAAAAACCGACTCTTCCTCTCACCCATTTTGTCTTTGCTTTTAATGTCGGCTCCAAAGATGAGAC
The DNA here is from genome assembly GCA_964624145.1 of uncultured Eubacteriales bacterium. Taxonomy (GTDB): domain Bacteria; phylum Acidobacteriota; class Aminicenantia; order Aminicenantales; family Aminicenantaceae; genus WJMT01. Next base: position 8,419 of record CAZUXT010000003.1, read on the forward strand.
TGAAAAAACAAATGGTATTGTTCATATACTGGAACACTGCCTTCTGTTCAGAGGTTCAAAAATCATACAAAAGAGAGATTTCTATCACGAATTAAGACAACACGGAACTTACTGCAACGCCCATACGGGCCGGGATCTCTCAATATTCGAGATGACGGTGCCTTCTGAACACAGTGAATTCTCCTTACAAACGCTAAAAGAAATCCTGTTTGATTTCAACTTGAGTCAAAAAGACCTGGACAATGAAAAAGAGGTCATTCTGGAGGAACTGAATAAAATACAGGATGACCCTTATAAGACTGCCATATCTATCATATATCAAAACATCTTCCAGAACCATTCTTATCAAAACCCTGTTTATGGAAAGACAGAGGTCATAAAAAAGCTGACAGCCGAAGATGTCATGATGTTTTATGATGATTATTTTGTTCCCTCCAATTGCGCTCTTGCTGTGGTAGGAGATTTTTCCCTGGATGGAATGAAAGAAAAGACACAATCCCTACTGGAAAATATCCAGAAAACCGGTGCTGATCGAAAACATTTTCTGAATGTAGAGCCGTTGAAAAAGACAGTTATAAAGCAAATGAATATGGATGTGGAAATGGCTTATCTGGCAATCGGATTGAACGCACCCGGTTATAATTCGCCGGATCAGTATGCTGCTGAGCTTTTGGCTGAAATATTCGGGCATGGATATAATCCTTTGATCAACCAGCCCATACTGAGCCGAAGGATCGCAGCCCATTCCATCAACATGTCATACTACTGCGATAAATACGGAGGAGCTCTAACCCTGTTTATAGGAATGGACCCTAAAGATATCAACGCGGCCGAATCAGAAATCACAAAATATCTGAAAAATTCTCATAAACTGAATTATTCCAAAACAGATTATGAGCCGGATACTCAATTCTATGCGTTCGATATACTGCAAAGCGCAAAAAACAGAATCAAATTCAATGCGGAAGCCGCAGAAGAACAGGGGCTGCTCATAGGTTATTCTCTGGTAAGATACATGTTGATGAACGAAATAAAAGACCGCGGGAATTATCTTGAGAGTATCGAAAAATTGAATTCATCAGATATCAGACAGGCAGCCGGACGATACTTAAGCCAGAAAGGAAAGGTCATAGTGAAAATCCTTCCCGAGGGAAAAAAATGAGACTCGGATTCAGAAAAAATCTGATTATAGTGCTCGCTTCTGTCATCTTTTTCTTTTCAACCACAATTTCTTTAATCCCGGCCGGTCAGGAAATATGGACCTCCCCTATCATTCATATAGACCTGGAAAACGGACTGAAGGTTTTGTTCGAAAAAGATAATTCTTCTGAAATCACTGTTCTGCGGTTTTACATAAAAGGAGGAAAGCTTGGGGAATCCAAAAGCAAACAAGGGCTTTCTTACATCACGACCCGGCTTGTCCTTGAGATCCCGGATAGGCAAAAGGCACGGGATTTTATGCTTCAGGCTACTCAGTTCACGATGTTTTGTGAAAACGATTATTCGGCTGTGGTCATGACATGCCTTTCGGAAAACTTAAAAGACAGCCTCGCTTTGATCTCTGATATCATGCTGAATCCTCTTTTTTCCTCCATACGGATAAAACGAATCAAAGAGAACATGCTGAACAGAGACAAAATCGAACAGGATATCTCCAGAAACATGGCCTTTCAAACGGTTAAGGACTCTTTGTTTAAGGAGACCGGATATGATGGTTCTGTTTACGGCAATGAAGACACTTTAAAACAGATCAACAGGAAAGATATCACTGGCTTTTATGAACAGTATTTCACTTCCAATAACATTTTCATTACTGTCTCATCTGACCTGGACAAAGAGGTCATTACCGAATATCTGAATCAATGTTTTTCTTCGTTAACAACAGGTCCATCCTTTTTACATAAAGAAATCACGCTTCCTTTGATTGAGAAAAAAACACTCCAGATAAAAAGAGAGACACAGCAGACATTCATTTCACTGGGACACCGGCTTCCCCAAATAAATCTAAGAAACTATGTCCGTGCCTTAATGATCGAAAATCTAGTGGGAAAAGGAATCGGCTCAAGACTGTGGCCGTTGAGAGAAGAAAAAAAACTGGCTTATAATGTCAGCGCTGAAGTCAGTTATTACAGAAACGGCGGGATACTGGAAGCTCTTCTGGAAACGGAAAATGTGAAAAAAGAGACCTCTTTAAAAGCTATCCGTCATATATTAGACTCCTTGTATCTAGACGGTATTGACAGCCAGGAACTTGAGATGACCAAAGAGTATACAAAAGCTTCCTTCTTGCGCTCGAATGAAACGAAAAGAGTTAGAACAGCAACCCTTGCCTTTTTTGAAATTATGGACCTGGGTCTTGACTCTTTTAAAAATATCTTCAGTGAAATAGACAGTATTAGCCTTGAAGAGATGAATTCATATATTCATGAAATTCTTGACCCGGCACATAGAATCGAAGTGATGATCGGCCCGGAGTAAAATGCCGGTATCCTCACCGGTCAAGGTCAATTTTTATTGAAAGAAAATCCATAAGGTCTTTGATGGATATAACTCCGATCAACCGGTCTCCTTCCACAACCATCAACCGGCTCCTGTTTTTCTGCTGCATGAGAGACAGCACATTCTCTGCATTCTCTTCAGGGCCAATTGTGTTTGAGTCAGAACACTCTTCCATGATATCCCTGACCTTTTTTAAAGCTCTTTCTTCTTTCGGGATATCCTTTACGTTTTTCAGCTCGACACATCCTATGAGCTTTCCTTCTTCAACAACCGGATACATCTTATAATGGTATCTGTATATGTAATCCTCGATGAGTTCTTCCAGATCAATATCAGGAGAAACCACTGCCGGGTCAGGAACCATATATTTACTTACTTTTTCTCCGTGCAGTGAGTTTCTCAATACCATCTGTTTATAGGACATTTGAGAGGAACTTCTGATAAACAGACCGATAAGAAACATCCAGGCTCCTCCTATAAAGTTGCCGGCAATGACTTCAATCACCCCGAACAATATCAGCCCGAATCCAAAAGCAGAACCGATTTTAGAAGAAATGTTGGTTGCCCAGTGGATATTTTCTTTCCATCCCCAGAGAACAGAACGGAGCACCCTTCCCCCGTCTAAAGGAAAGGCAGGTATGAGATTAAATCCTGCCAGTATCAAGTTGATCCATGCCAGGTATTCGACAACACCCTTGAGTGCTCTTGACATTCCGAGCCCACCACCTAAAAACGAAATCAACAACAATCCTAACCCCAGAAAAATACTGGACAAAGGGCCTGCGATGGCCATAAAAAATTCTGCTTTGGGGCTTGGCGGCTGCTCGGACATCTCTGCCACTCCTCCGAAAATGAACAGTGTGATGCCTTTCATTTGCAGACCGAATTTTCTTGCGATAAGGGAATGCCACAGCTCATGAAAGACAATGGAAAACAGAAGCCCTATGGCTCCGGCTATCCCCATTATCCAGTATGTGGCTGTTGAAAAACCTTCATAAAAATGAGGAAAAAGTCCCTTGGCCAGGCTCCATACAATGAGAAGAGCCAGTATAAACCAGCTGAAATCCATTTTGACATGAAAGCCGAACAGCTTAAAAAGGGATATTCTCTTTCCAAACATTTATTTTATTCTTTCATTCTTTTGCAGCGATGGCTTCGACCTCTTTAACTGTCTTTGGAATAGGTTTTCCAAGAACCCTGTGACCCTTATCCGTTACAAGGATGTCATCTTCTATTCTTATTCCTCCGAAGTCCCTGTATTGGCCAACTTTTTTATAGTCAATATAATCCATGAATTTTTTCTCTTTGAACCATTTATCGATCAAAGCAGGAATAAAATAAATACCCGGTTCCGCTGTCAGCACAAGACCCGGTTCCAGTTCCTTTGCAAACCTCAGATATGCCAGACCAAACTGTCCGCTCCTTTTTGTTTTCTCATCATATCCCACATGATCCTCGCCCAATCCTTCCATATCATGGACGTCCAGCCCCATCATATGGCCCAGACCGTGGGGCATAAAAAGGGCATGGGCTCCGGCCTTGACCGCTTCCTTGACATCACCTTTCATGATTCCCAGCTCTTTCAAACCTGAGACAATGGTCTGTACGGCTCTCATATGCACATCTTTGTATTTCCTTCCCGGAACAGTTGATTCTATGGCCGTTAGCTGCGCATTCAATACGATTTCATAGATCTCCTTTTGTTTTTGAGTGAACCGGCCTCCAACAGGAATGGTACGGGTTATATCTCCGGCATAATGCATAGCTGATTCGGCTCCCGAGTCATTGACCAGTAGCTGCCCTTTTTGCAATTTGTTTCCGTGATAATGATTGTGAAGGATCTGCCCGTTGACTGTCAGAATGATAGGAAAGGCTATGTCAACGCCATATGATAAGGCGATTCCCTCAATAGTCCCTGCGATCTCTTGTTCATATCTTCCCGGAACAGCCATTCTCATGGCTGTGGTGTGCATGAGATAGGTGACACCCAGAGCTTCTTCGATCTGGTCGATCTCCTGCTTGATTTTTTTTGACCTTAATTCAACAGCCGCCTTAATAAGGGCTTTCGAGCTGTATTTATTGACTTTTCCCGATTTAATTCCCAGTAAATTTTCAATTCTAATTGCGGTTTCTTGTCTGTAGACAGGAATATAATGCACCTTTCTTCCCTTTTCAAGCGCTTTGTTCAGGACCTCTTCCAGTTTACTAGAGGGAAAAGTGATTGTCACTCCGGCTTCTGCGGCCCTGTCCTTAAGGAGAGGCTGGTCTCCCATCCATATGATATCTTCCATGCTCACATCATTTCCAAAAAGAATGTCTTTGTCTTCATCAATGTCTATGAGACCGGCAAGACCGGGTGAATCAAGCCCGAAAAAGTATAAAAAATGGCTGTCCTGTCTGAAGCGGTATGCATTGTCCGGATAATTCATGGGGCTTTCCTCATTTCCCAGAAACAGAAGAAGACCACTATCTATCTTTTCTTTAAGTTTTTTCCTTCTTTCTACATAGATTTTAGATTCAAACACTTTTCCTCCTTTTATTAACCTGAGCTATTCTTAAAATCCACTGTTTTTGAATATTTCAAGTTAAGCATCTAAGATAAATTTGATGTATACAATATAGCGTATTCAATGATAAAGATAAACTCTTTCATTTTCTTTTCACTATGGACTTCGCGGAGGGGGCTGCGGCAATTCCTCCTTTCGCAGTGCACTTAAGCTCAGGGGGCAGCATTTTGCCTACTGAAAGCAGTGCATCCACAGTATCATCAAGGGAAATGGGGTTTTCGTACCCTCCCATGATAAGGTCAGCGCATACGAATGCATTTGAGGCCGCCGCAGCGTTTCTGGTATGGCAGGGAATCTCACACATACCCTGAACCAGGTCACACACCGAACCCATCGTGTTCTGCAAAGAAATACAAGCGGCATCCACTGCTTGTTTGGCGCTCCCTCCGGCACACTCCACCACTGATGCCGCTGCCATGGCTCCTGCCGCTCCGATCTCTGCCTGACACCCCGCTGTCTCTGCTGCAAAAGTCGCCCTTCTCGCTATAATAAGGCCGACTGCGGCGGCAGCAAAAAGCGCTTTAGCCAGCACAGGAAGACTTTTATTCAAATCTTTCTGCAGTGTCACCACCGTTCCTGGAAGAACTCCGGCCGAACCTCCGGTCGGAGCCGCGCACACGACTCCGCCGCTGTTAGCGATATGCATAACAGCCAGAGCCCTGGCTGCAGCCCTCAGATGGGGCCCGCCTAACGGCAGTGTGGCCTCTTTTTCCTTTTTCATAATCTTACCAGCACTCGGCCCGAGAAGGCTCATCCTGATATTTTCATCTTTCAATCCCTGTTCAACAGAATCCTCCATTACTTTGTAACGCCTGTACATCTCTTTGAAAACTTCTTCCGTCGAAAGGCCGAGTAGTTTCGATTCATACTCAACCGCAAG